>CAYTTZ010000016.1:0-26617 GCA_964440945.1 uncultured Woeseiaceae bacterium | reverse complement strand
AGCCTGCAAAGCGTTAGTGCAAGGCGCAGCCCGCCGGTAATGGCTAGCCCTTGCCCAGGGCTGCAACGCCGCAATAGCGCTTTGCAGGCTTGCCCTCCGGGCGCTCCCGGCAGCCCGTCCTGCCGCGTTGCAGTCGTTTGAAGTAGCCCGCTAATCCTGCACCTCGCAGGACGAGCTGCCAATAGTGCTGAGAGTTAGCGAACTCAGCAAACAGGACACTAGCTGCGACAGTACCAGGTCACCTCATTGGCGTCGGTTTCGCTGCTCATGTCGCCGTTGGCACACAGGTAGTTGAGATGCGAGACAGCCTCGCCTGTGGCCATGATGCGGTTATCGTCATCGATAGTGGTGCGGTACAGCGATGGGAACAGGTCCACGACTCGTTTCGGGCTGGCGCAGATCTCCAGCAGGCTTGTGAGCCTGTCCTCATGGTCCTTGGCAAGCTCTCGCAGACGGAAGTGCGCGCCGCGGAATGGCTTGCCGTGTGCCGGTAGCACCAGCACGTCTTCGGGCAGGCGTTGCTGCAGTTTTTCGAGTGAGTGGAACCAGTCCTTCAGCGGATTGGCCAGCGGCTCTGTCGGCCAGACACTAACGTTCGACGAAATCGTTGGCAGCAACTGGTCGCCGGCAATCAGGATGTTTCTATCCGCGTCATACAGACAGGCATGCTCGGGCGAGTGGCCGCTGCCGACGATCACCTCCCAGTCTGCGCCGGCGAACCTCAGTACGTCACAATCGGACATGCGCTTGTAGGCTTCCGGGAGCGGGTGGACGAACTTGCCGAACATTCCGAAACGACTCCTGTATACGGCAACCTGCTCATCCGTGAACCCGGCGCCCGCGTAGAATCGAATGCCCTCTTCCGGAGCGCTACGGTCCGTGTCGGCGACGAGAATTCGGCACAGCATGTACTCGTCACGCGTCATCCACAGGTCGACGTCAAAATGGTCAACGAGCCACCCCGCGCAACCGACGTGATCCGGGTGCAGGTGGGTAGCGACAACGTGACTGGCCGGGTCGCCGCGCATCGCGCCTGCAAAGGTCTGTTGCCAGACGCCGCGACTCGTCCGCGTATCGACGCCCGTGTCGACAATGACCCAACCGGCTTGGTCGCGCAGCAGCCAGAGATTGATGTGTTTGAGCGAGAACGGCAGCGGCATGCGCAGCCAGACGACGCCATCGGCAATGTCCATGGTCTCGCCCTGATCGGGCCGGGACTCGAATTCGTACTTGATCTGGTTCATTTGGGGAAGCTCAGCCTCGCTATTTCGCAACCACGAAAAATCAAACACTCGGTACCCGGGATTTTCGCATGCCTGAGGCTGGAGTTCGCTAGGCGGCTATCCTGGCTTCACCAAGCAGCCCCTGCATCCGGGTTGCGACCGCTTCGCGCACGACCCGTACCGACTCCTCCTTGACCGGGCCGAAACCACGAATGTCCATGAAGCATCCTATAAGTTCGCTCGCGTCGTCGATGTTGTCTGCACTAACAACAGCCAGCAAGTCGTCCGCGAGCTGCTCGAACTCGACGATCAGTGCGCGTTCCATGCGCCGCTCGGCGGTGCGGCCGAATAGATCGAATGCCGTGCCGCGCAGGCCTCGCATCTTCGCAAGCACTCGAAACACGGGCAACATCCAGGCGCCGAACTCTTTCTTGCGTGGTCGGCCGCGCGCGTCCCTGCCGCTGTTCAGGAACGGCGGCGCAAGATGGAAGCGTAACTTCGCCCTGCTACCATAGTTCTCGCGGACTGACGCCAGGAATGGGGTCTTCGTGTGCAGCCGCGCAACCTCGTACTCATCCTTGTAGCTCAGCAGTTTGAAATAACTTCGCGCTACGGCTTCCGCCAGGTTCTCGGCGTCGGACAGGCTCGCTTCTACGGCCCTGGTTTTTTCGACGAGAGACACGTAGCGCTCGGCCAGCTTGTCGTTCTGATAGTCGTTCAGGAACAGGCGACGTCGCTCGATGACTTCATCCAGCGTATCGTCGTCCGCCTGGTCAGCGTCTTCGCTCAACGTGTCGATGGCAGCGGGATTTGCTACCGCGATCCGCCCCCAGGAAAAAGCTTTACCATTCTCTTCGATCTTGACGCCGTTCAGCTCAATCGCGCGCAGCAGTGCCTGCAATGAAACGGGCACGAGGCCGGACTGCCAGGCAGCGCCGAGCATGAGTACGTTCGCGAAGATCGTGTCGCCCATAAGCTTTTCCGCGAGCGCATTCGCGTCGATCGCCGTCAGGTTGTCGTCACCGATGGCTTCACCGATCGCCGCGACGCGATCGTTGCCGCGCAGGTTCGCATCGCGATGCTTGACGAAGTCCCCGGTCATCATCTCGGCAGAATTGACGACAGCTCGTGTCTTGTTTCGCTGGTAGGTTATTGACGCTTTGGGCGAAGAGCTCACAACAAGGTCACAGCCGATCAGCGCATCGGCCTGTGCAGGCTCTATTCGTACCTGGTTGATGCCGGCCGGCTCGCTGGCGATTCGCAGGTAGCTGAGTACCGGGCCGAACTTTTGTGCGAACCCCATGAAGTCGAGCTCCGATGCGCCTTTGCCCTCGAGATGAGCGGCCATCGTGATCAGTGCACCGACCGTGATGACGCCGGTGCCGCCGACGCCCGTCACCAGAACGTCAAAGCACTCCTTGAGGTCGGGTGTTTCCGGACTCGGCAGCGCTGCGACCAGTGCCTCACAGGCGGCATCGTCGATGGTGTCAGGCTGTCGACGCGCCGCTTCGCCCTCGATCGTGACGAAGCTCGGGCAAAATCCATTGACGCACGAGAAGTCCTTGTTACAACTGTTCTGGTCAATCTGTCGTTTGCGTCCAAACGGTGTTTCCTTTGGCACGACCGACAGGCAGTTGGATTCGACCGAGCAGTCGCCACAGCCTTCGCAAACCAGATCGTTGATGACGACCAACTTCTTCAGTTCGGCCATCTTGCCGCGCTTGCGCCGACGTCTCTTTTCGGTCGCGCAGGTCTGCGCGTAGATAAGCACCGTGACGCCGGCGATGTCGCGCAGCTCGCGCTGCACAGCGTCCATCTCGCGACGGTGCGAGATGCTCGTTGCCGCGGGAAAATCAGACTTATCGAACAGCTCGGGCTCGTCGGAAACAAGCGCAATGCGTTGCACGCCCTCGGCACGCACGGTGTGAGCGATCGACTGAATGGAAACCGGCCCGTCGACGGGCTGTCCGCCGGTCATGGCCACCGCATCGTTGTAGAGAATCTTGTACGTAATATTGGTTTTCGCGGCGACGGCCTGGCGGATCGCGAGAGACCCTGAGTGGTAAAATGTGCCATCGCCGAGGTTCTGGAACACGTGCTGGCCGCCGTTGAACTTCGATCGCGGAATCCAGTTGACACCTTCACCGCCCATCTGGATCAGGCCGTCGGTGTCACGGTCCATCCAGCTGGCCATGAAATGACAGCCGATGCCGGCAAGGGCGCGAGAGCCCTCGGGAACCTTGGTTGACGTGTTGTGCGGACACCCCGAGCAGAAGTAGGGCATGCGTTTTGCGCCGCCTATTTCGATCACGTTTCCGTGTCGCTGCTGCAGCTGCTCCGCTCGTTCACTGAATCGTCGTCCGCCGAACTCGCGATCGAGGCGCTTCGCGACAATCGGCGCAAGTTGCAGCGGCGATAATTCGCCTACCCACGGTACCAGTCGCTCGCCGTTCTCATCCGATTTGCCGACCATGCGCCGCGGCTTGCGTCCCGGGTAGTCATAGAAATATTCCTTGAACTGGCTTTCAATGATGCCGCGCTTTTCCTCGACAACCAGCACTTCGTGCTTGTTCTGCACGAAATCGAGCGCACCTTGCGGCTCCAGGGGCCACACCATGCCAACCTTGTAGATGTCGATACCGATGCGTCGTGCTTCGGCCGCATCGATACCCAGCAGTCGCAGCGCTTCCATAAGATCGAGATGTCCCTTGCCGGTCGTGACGATGCCGTAGCGCGCGTCCTTCACGTCGAATATCTTGCGGTCGATCGGGTTGGCGGCGGCAAACGCGAGCGTCGCGGCTTTCTTGGCTTCCAGGCGTTCCTCGATTTGCGGGCCCGGAAAATCCGGCCAGCGATAGTGCAGGCCGCTTGCGGGCGCCGTGAAGTCTGCCGGCAGGGTGAACTGCGGATACGGGGGCAGCTCGACCGACATTGCGGACTCGACAGTCTCTGTGATTGCCTTGAAACCTACCCACATACCGGAGAATCGCGACAGGGCAATGCCGTATAGGCCGAAGCCGAGAAATTCGGCGACACTGGCCGGATTCAGGTGCGGCATCATGAACGTCAGGAACGCGACGTCGGATTGATGCGGCATCGACGAGGATATGCAGCCATGATCGTCGCCGGCTACAACCAGCACACCACCGTGTGGTGAACTGCCGTATGCGTTGCCATGTTTCAGCGCGTCGCCCGCGCGATCGACTCCCGGCCCCTTGCCGTACCAGATGCCGAAAACGCCATCGACCGTGCGCCCCGGATCGGTTTCAACCTGCTGCGATCCGAGTACCGCCGTTGCAGCGAGGTCTTCGTTTACCGCGGGCAGGAACTCGATGTTGTTTTCCTCGAGGAAGCGCTTCGCGCGCCAAAGCTCCTGATCCACCATGCCGAGCGGCGAGCCGCGGTAGCCGCTGACAAAACCCGCCGTATTCAGGCCACTCGCTTTATCCAGCGCGCGTTGCATAAGCGGGATTCGTACGAGCGCCTGGGTGCCGGACAACAGCACGCGGCCGGATTCGCGTCGATACCGATCGACGAGCTCGTAGTTGTCGAGTGGATAGTTCGGGTTCTTCAGGGCGGCGTTCGACATGTCAATCCGGATAAAAAACAGGACTCGAAAGTGTCGCAGATTTGCCGCGTGAGGCGATACCAATCATGCCGATATCGAGGGATATTTCGGGAGAATATCCCGTGTAGTGAAGAAAAACGGTAAACTATGCCAGATTAGAGTGAATAGTAGACAAATCATGCTTGAGCGGAAGGATCAGCAGATACTCGTTGAGCTGCAGCGCGACAGTCGTTTGACCATGCAGGAACTGGGCGAGCGGGTCGGTATGTCGAGCTCGGCCTGCTGGCGACGCGTCAAGAGCCTCGAGGAGGCCGGCATCATTGATCGCTACGCCGTCATCGTGAACACCCGCAAGGCCGGCTTCGGCCTGTCGTCAGTGGTGCACGTGTCCCTGGCCCGCCACGAACAGGAGAATGTCGATCGATTTGTTCGTGAGGTCTTGCGACACCCGGAGATCCTGGAGTGCTTCGCGACGAGTGGCGAGTCGGACTTCCATCTCCGCGTCGTCGTTGAGGATATCGATGCCTACAACAGGTTCCTGGACGAATTCATTTTCAGACTCCCCGGTGTCTCCCAGGTGCGTTCCAATATCGTCCTGAAAGAAATCAAGGCCGATACGGCTCTGCCGTTTCGGCCGTGAGTTCCTGGTGTACTGTTTGATTAATTCGCAGGATGTCAGAGCCGCCCACTGCAGCAGAAACGAGGCGCATTCCGCCGGCAATGTCGAGATCTTGGCAAGGTATGCAACGACGTGGCTGCTGCAGTGGGCGGCTCCCGCAGGCCACGTCGTAAAGAGCGTGTGGCTGCGTTGCGTCCTTTGGCAAGGGCCCTGCCATTGCCGGCAGAACGCGCCTTGCCACACGCTTTTTTGCTACACGCTGACAGTATGCGAATTAATCAAACAGGACACTAGATTGAATCGATGATCGCGTTTAACGTCGGGCTGGGGCACATCGCCGCGGTCGCCAGTGCCTCATCCGGCTGGTAGTAGCCGCCGATATCGACCGGCTTGCCCTGTGCGGCGTCGAGTTCGGTGAGGATCTTCGATTCGTTTTCGGCAAGCGCCCGTGCAGCCGGTTCGAAACGCTCGGCAAGATCCATGTCACCGGAATTCTCAGCGACGGCCTGTGCCCAGAAAAGCGCAACGTAGTAATGGCTGCCGCGATTGTCGATCTCGCCAACCTTGCGCGACGGGGCCTTGTTTTCCTCGAGGTATCTGCTGTTAGCGATGTTCAGTGCATCCGCGATGATGCGGGCTCTCGCGCCGCCTGTTTTTTCTGCAAGATCTTCGA
Organism: uncultured Woeseiaceae bacterium; assembly: GCA_964440945.1. Lineage (GTDB taxonomy): Bacteria > Pseudomonadota > Gammaproteobacteria > Steroidobacterales > Woeseiaceae > UBA1847. The sequence continues at coordinate 20,534 of CAYTTZ010000016.1, read as the reverse complement.
TCGATACGGCAAGCGCAAGAAACTCGCCGAGAGAGTCCCAGCGCAAATGCCCTTCCTTCAGGAACTGCTGTACGTGTTTCGGCGCGGAGCCGCCGGCACCGGTCTCGTACAGCCCGCCGCCCGCCAGCAGCGGGACGATAGAGAGCATCTTGGCGCTCGTGCCCAGCTCGAGAATCGGAAACAGGTCGGTGAGGTAGTCACGAAGCACATTGCCTGTTACGGAGATTGTATCCTCGCCTCGTTTTACGCGCTCCAGGGTCTCACGCATCGCGGCGTCCGGCGCCATGAGGCGAATATCGAGATCGGTTGTATCGTGTTCCTTCAGGTAGGTGCTGACTTTCTCGATCAGGTTGCGATCGTGCGCGCGATCTTCGTCTAGCCAGAAGATTGCCGGGGAATTTGTAGCCCGCGCACGTGTCACTGCCAACTTGACCCAGTCGCGGATTGGCAGGTCCTTCGTTTGGCACATCCGCCAAATGTCACCTTGTTCCACGGTGTGTTGCATGACGATGGCACCCGCGTCGTCAACAACCCGGACCTCGCCAGCAGCCGACATCTCGAAGGTCTTGTCGTGCGAGCCGTACTCTTCCGCTTTTTGTGCCATCAGGCCGATGTTGCAGACGTTGCCCATCGTTGTTACGTCGAAGGCGCCGTTGTCGCGGCAGAAGTCGATGACCTCCTTATAGATACCGGCATAACTACGGTCCGGTATGACGGCTTTCATGTCGTGCAGCTTGCCGTCCGGTCCCCACATCTTGCCGGACGTACGAACAGCTGCCGGCATGGAAGCATCGATAATCACATTGCTCGATACATGCAGGTTGGTGATTCCCTTGTCCGAATCGACCATCGCCTGGGCCGGTCGGCTTTCATAAACGGCTTCGAGATCGGCCTCGATAGCCGCGCGCTGCGCGTCCGGCAGACTGGAAATCTTGGCATAGGCATCGCCGATACCGTTGTTCGGATCAACGCCAAGTTGCTCAAACGCTGCAGCATGCTTCTCGAAAACGTCGCTGTAGTAGGCTTGGACTGCATGGCCAAACATGATCGGGTCTGACACTTTCATCATGGTGGCTTTCAGGTGCAGCGAAAACAAAACCCCTTCATTCCTGGCCGCCTCGATTTCCTGGCCAAAAAAGTCGCGCAGTGCCGCACAGTTCATTACGCTCGAATCGACGACTTCCCGGTCCAGCACCGCTACCTTGTCGCGCAACACTGTGATTGTGCCATCCGCGGCGACATGCTCTATACGTAGTCCACCATCGGCGCGAAGCACAGCGGACTGTTCGCTGCCGTAGAAGTCGCCGTCATCCATGTGCGCGACATGCGACTTTGAGTCGTTGCTCCAGGCACCCATTGAGTGCGGGTTGTTCTTTGCGAAAGTTTTTACGGCCGCTGCGACGCGCCGGTCGGAATTGCCTTCGCGAAGCACGGGGTTGACCGCGCTGCCGAGCACCTTTGCGTAGCGCTTGCTGATTGCGAGGCCGGCATCATCGCGGGGCTCTTCCGGGAAGGAGGGAATGTCATAGCCCTGCGACTGCAGTTCCTTGATCGCCGCCTTGAGCTGCGGAATTGAGGCGCTGATATTAGGTAGTTTGATAATGTTTGCCGCCGGAGTCTTCGCAAGTTTGCCCAGCTCCGCCAGCGCATCGCCGACCTTTTGCCCTGCCGTCAGTTGCTCAGGAAAACTCGCGAGTATGCGTCCGGCGAGTGATATATCGCGCGTCTCAACGTCAATCCCCGCCGCATCGGTGAACGCTTTCACAATTGGCAGGAACGAACGGGTTGCCAGCGCGGGCGCTTCGTCTGTTTTCGTATAGATGATCTTGGCTGTGCTCATGCGAGTCCCTTGTTGGCCGCGGCGCAGCCTGTTCTTGTTGGGTGTTGTCAGGAGGGCCGGGCATTATAAGTTGCCGGCGAGAAAATCTCTCGCCTGAAAATAACGTCATTTGCAACAATAGCTTAGGTGCTTACTGCACAGAGGCCCACTGCTCGTCGGTGGCGACCATCGTGAGGACGTCGTACTGGGCGACCACTTCGTCGTCCTGATTTCTCACCTCGGTGTCCCAGCGCACTTCGCCGTATCCGGCGTCCGCACGCAGCGTCTTCTGCTTGCAGGTCAGGCGGACCTTCAGCGAATCGCCGTAATTTACGGGTTTCGCAAAGCGCAGCTCATCGAGTCCGTAGTTCGCAAGAACCGGGCCGAAGTCCGGATCGACGAACAGCCCTGCAGCAAACGACACGATCAGGTAACCGTGGGCAACCCGGCCGTCAAAGAACGGATTCTTCGCGGCCGCTTCCTCATCGGTATGTGCATAGAACGTATCGCCGGTGAACTCTGCAAAATGCTGAATATCGTCCAGGGATACTTCGCGCGAGGCGGAAGCGAACGTATCGCCAAGGCGCAACTGTTCAAAAGTCTTGCGAAACGGGTGTACGTCGGATTGTTGCTGTTGGGCACCCTTGATCCAGCGACCACCGATAACGGAGAGCGTTTCCGGCGAACCCTGTAAGGCTGTTCGCTGCATGTAGTGCATGACACCGCGTACACCACCCATCTCCTCGCCACCGCCGGCCCTTCCCGGTCCACCATGAATCAGGTGCGGTAACGGCGAACCATGGCCCGTCGATTCCGCGGCACAGTGGCGATTAATGATGACCATTCGGCCGTGGTAGGCCGCGGTTCCCAGCACCAGTTCACGTGCGGCGGCATTGTCGTTTGTGATTATCGAGCCGACCAGGCTGCCTTCGCCCAGGCGGGACAGTTCGATAGCCTCTTCCAGGTTCTCGTAAGGAAGCACGGTACTGACCGGACCAAATGCCTCAACCGAGTGAACCGCCGAAGCCGACAATGGTTTCTGGCAATGCAACAGCGTCGGCATGAAGAATGCGCCCTTGTTCGCATCGGCATCAATGACCTCGAAGTCGCTGTCGCCACCGTAGACGATGTCTGCTTCACGCGATAGCGTTTTGATGCGATCGCGCACTTCGTCGCGCTGACCCTGGCTCGCCAGTGCGCCCATGTCGACATCGTCGATCGCCGGGTTGCCAATGCGGATCTGACCAAGCGACTCTGCCAGCGCAGCGACAAGGTCACCGGCGATATTTGCGGGGGCGATAATTCGGCGTATGGCGGTGCATTTCTGTCCCGCCTTGCTGGTCATCTCCCGTGTTACTTCCTTGATGTAAAGGTCGAACTCGGGCGTGCCAGGCACGGCGTCCGGACCCAGGATAGAGGAATTCAGCGAGTCCGTTTCGGCCGTGAAAGCCACAGACTCGGAAATCACGCGGGGGTGCTGCTGCAGGAATTCTGCAGTCGTCTTCGAACCCGTGAATGCAACCGTGTCCTGGCAGTTGAAGTGATCGAACAGGTCGCCGACCGATCCACAGATCAGCTGCAAGGCCCCTTCGGGCAGGATACCGGATGCCAGTATTTGCCTTACCATGAGCTCCGTCAGGTAGGCAGTGCTGGAGGCCGGTTTGACGATTGCGGGCACGCCGGCAAGCAGCGTCGGGGCGAGCTTTTCGAGCATCCCCCAGCAGGGGAAGTTGAACGCGTTGATATGCACCGCGGCACCCAGCTTCGGCGTGCAGATATGCTGGCCGACGAAGGTGCCGGTTCGAGAGATCGCTTCAGACGGGCCATCGAGATACACATGGTCATTGGGCATCTCGCGTCGTCCTTTGCCGGAGTAGACGAACAAGGTAGAAATGCCGCCGTCGATATCGACCCAGCTGTCACTCTTCGTAGCGCCCGTCTGCGTCGAAAGCTCGTAAAGCTCGGCCTTGTGCTCCATCAGGTATTGCGCGAGCGCCTTTAGCATCAGCGCGCGTTCATGAAAGGTGTGGCGTCGCAGGTTGCTGCCGCCTGTTTCGCGCGCATGCTGCAGCATGTCGGCGAAATCGAGGCCCTTGCTCGTGATGTTCGCGATCGGTTCGCCAGTTACCGCACTCGTCAGGACCGTGCCATCACCATCACCGTCGACCCATTGGTCTTTCACCAGGTTGCCGAGCTTCATCCGGACTCTCCATGCGCTAGTAGGATACAAAACTAATTGGGATTTGAATTATTCCGTATCAGATTGTACGGTCAGGCGGTCCGGATGCAAGTGAAGTCCCATGAGTGCCGAAGCTGCCTGTCAAAAACTAGTCGATGAATTTCGCTCACGCCCGACATTGCGGGCCGGCTCGCTGATCACGACAGTTTTCGGCGATGCGATCACGCCGCGCGGTGGCACGGTCTGGCTTGGAAGCCTCATCCGGGTAATGGCGGACTTCGGAATCAGCGAACGACTTGTGCGTACCTCGGTATTCCGCCTGGCAAAGGACGGCTGGCTTAAGTCCGATCAGATAGGGCGTCGCTCCTACTACAGCCTGACGGCGGAGGGGCGAGAGCGCTTCGATCAGGCCACCAATCGAATCTACGGAACGCCGGCGCCGCAGTGGCATGGTGAATGGTGCCTGTTGCTGCTTTCCATGCTTGAAACCGATGCAAAGGAAACGGTTCGCAAGGAGTGTGGCTGGCTTGGATTCGGACCGATGTCGGCGAACGTGCTGGCGCATCCGGCGCCGGACATGGCCGAACTCGAGATTAGCCTGAAACGCCTCGGCGTCGCCGACAGCGTCGTGGTCATGCGCGGCAGTACCGTCAAAAGCGAGCATGCCATGCGCGAACTCACGCACAGCTGCTGGAACCTGGACGATATCGATGCACGCTATAGTGCCTTTGCGCTGCGCTTCCGACCGCTCATGAAAGCCATGTCCCGTGCGCCGGAACTCCCGGACAAATCTGCTTTCCTTGTTCGAACGCTGTTGATTCAGGAGTACCGCAAGGTGCTGTTGCGCGACCCGCAGCTGCCGCTCGAACTTTTGCCAGCAGATTGGAACGGCGCTGTCGCCTACCAACTGTGTCGGAACCTCTATCGCAGTGTTCACGCGGGCGCCGACGCCTATCTCGATACAACGCTGGAATCAGCCGACGGACCATTGCCGCCGCCGACGGCTGCATTCTTGCAGCGTTTTGGTGGACTCACCGAATCATCCAGCCCGGGAGCAAGTATTTCATGAGCCAACTAAAGACCGCGAAGCGGTGTGCCAGCACAATGTGGGCCAGTGACAAGGCCTCGAAAGCGCTTGGCATCAAGATAGAGATTCGGGAAGCAGGCTCGGCCACCGCGCACATGCGGGTTCGTGATGACATGATCAATGGCTTCGATGTCTGCCATGGAGGCTTGTTGTTTACGCTTGCGGACACAGCGTTTGCGTTTGCCTGCAATGCGTATGACCGCATCAGCTTTGCCGCATCAGCGAACATCGAGTTCCTGCGACCCGCACGTGAGGGGGACAAGCTCAAGGCCACCGCCCGTGAAGAACATCGTGGGAGCCGCAGCGGCTATTACGCGGTTACGGTCGAGAATGACCTTGGCGAACTCATCGCGTTGTTTCGAGGTCGCGCAGTCAGCCGTGATCAGCCCGTTATCGCCCCGGAAAACGATACAAATGACATTGAAAAATAGAGAAAACCGTGTCACATTATCAGGCTGTTTCACGGAGTAGTCCGCATGTACACCCAAGGCCTGGATCAGGCGAGCAATAGCGAAACGACCGTGCCGCGAAAGGAAACGCCCGAGCAGCTCGCGGCGTTCCAGGCGCGCATCGACGCCGAAGAAAAGATCGAAGCCAAGGACTGGATGCCCGAGGCGTATCGACGCACGCTCGTGCGACAAATCTCCCAGCACGCGCATTCCGAGATTATTGGCATGCAGCCGGAGGGCAACTGGCTGACGCGCGCACCATCACTGAAGCGTAAGGCGATACTGCTGGCGAAGGTGCAGGATGAGGCCGGCCACGGGCTGTACCTTTACAGCGCCGCCGAGACGCTGGGCGTCTCACGCGATCAGATGGTTGCGGACCTGTTATCGGGCAAAGCGAAATACTCCAGCATCTTTAACTACCCGACATTGAGTTGGGCCGATATCGGGGCAGTCGGCTGGCTGGTTGATGGCGCAGCGATCATGAACCAGATTCCCCTGTGCCGTTGTTCCTATGGACCGTACGCGCGCGCCATGATTCGCGTCTGCAAGGAAGAAAGTTTTCATCAGCGCCAGGGTTTCGAAATCATGCTGATGCTGTGTCGTGGAAGCGAAGAGCAGCGCGCGATGGCGCAGGATGCGTTAAACCGGTTCTGGTGGCCGTCACTGATGATGTTCGGTCCGAACGATTCGCAGTCAAAGCACTCCGCGCAGTCGATGGCCTGGAAAATCAAACGCTTCAGTAACGACGAGCTGCGGCAGAAATTCGTCGACGTCACGGTGCAGCAAGCCAATTTTCTTGGCCTCAAAGTTCCCGATGAGAAACTGCAGCTCGAGAAAGAGACTGGCCACTACCGATTCTCCGAGATCGACTGGCAGGAGTTCTTCGACGTGCTTGCGGGCAACGGTCCGTGCAATCGGCAGCGTATGCAGAAACGTCGCAAGGCGCATGACGATGGCGCGTGGGTTCGCGAGGCGGCGAGCGCCTATGCAGACAAGAAGTCGGCCAGGGCAGCGGCCTGAGGAAAAAGTAATGTCAAAGCAGGAATGGCCACTCTACGAAGTCTTTATCCGCACACGCGGCGGGCTCAGTCACAGGCATGCCGGCAGTCTGCACGCCGCCGATGACCAGATGGCGCTGGATCACGCTCGCGATACCTACACGCGGCGCAGTGAGGGTGTCAGCCTCTGGGTCGTGCGTTCAGACCGGATCATTGCCTCCGATCCGGCGGAAACTTCCGCATTCTTCTCGCCGGCCGAGGACAAGATTTACCGGCATCCGACGTTCTACGAAGTTCCGGACGGGGTCGAGAATCTGTGAAACCTGAACAGGCACTTCAAGCGTATGTGCTCAGGCTGGGCGACAATGCCATGATCCTCGGTCAACGCCTTATCGAGCTGGTCGCTGCCAGTCCGGAGCTCGAGGAAGAGTTGGCGAATGCGAACTTCGCGCTCGACTACATCGGCCAGGCGCGCCTGTTATACAGTTATGCATCGGAACTCGACGGCAAGGGTCGCGACGAAGATGACCTGGCATTCATGCGGCCGGAAAATGAGTTTAGAAACCTGTTACTTGTCGAGCAGCCTAACGGGCACTTTGGCGACACGATTGTTCGGCAGGTGCTGTTTGACACCTACTACCTCGCACTGCTCGAGGCCCTGACTCGCTGCAGCGACGAGCGACTCGCGGAAATCGCGGCGCGCGCGGAGAAAGAAGTCCGCTACCATCTGCGGCACGATGCCCAGTGGCTGATCCGGCTTGGCGATGGCACCGAGGAAAGTCACCAGAAAGCGCAGCGGTCCCTGGACGACTTGTGGCGCTATACGGGTGAAATGTTTGCTACCGATCCGATCGACGAAGCGATGATGAACTCATTCGACGGCCCGGATCTCCAGGCAATCGCGAGCCGGTGGCAGACAGAGCTTGAGGCTGTCGTGGCGGAGGCGACCCTGCGGCTACCCGGGGACACCGTTATGGCCAGTGGTGGCAAGCAAGGCCGGCATACGGAGCACTTCGGCTTCCTGATTGCCGAGATGCAGATCCTGCCGCGGACCTATCCGGGTGTGACGTGGTAGCCGCCGCGCCGAGTCGGCAGCAAGTCCTCGACTGGCTGGCAGAGGTTCCTGACCCGGAGATACCGGTGCTCAGCATCACCGATCTTGGCATCGTGCGGGACGTTGACTGCGACGCAGGCATCGTAGTCTCGTTATCGCCAACCTATTCGGGCTGCCCGGCGACCGAAGTTATCGAAGCGAGTGTGATCGCCGCTCTCGAGGATCGGGGAGTAGCCGACGTCTCCATCAAGCGCGTCCTGTCGCCACCGTGGACAACCGACTGGATCAGCGATGCCGGTCGGGAGAAGCTGCGTGTATACGGCATTGCGCCGCCGGACGAAGGCGGCAGCAAACGCGCTCTGCTGAAGGGTCAGGCGGTTGTGCCATGCCCGCGGTGTGAGTCCAAAAACACGGAGCAGATCAGCGAGTTCGGCTCGACTGCCTGTAAAGCTTCGTACCGATGTACGGACTGCCTCGAGCCCTTCGAGTATTTTAAATGTCTTTGAGCAGGTACCTGTGAGCAGCACCCGATGAAGCAGTTTCACCCGCTCAAGATAGTGGCGAAGCAGCAGGAAACGCAGGATTCCATTCGCGTTGCTCTGGATGTTCCCGAGAACCTGAAATCTGCGTTCGATTTCTATCCCGGCCAGCACCTGCCGATTCAGGTCGAGGTGGGCGGCAAACGCCTTCGCCGTACTTACAGTATTTGTTCCGAACCTGGACACTGGCCACTGGAAATCGGTATTCGCGTGCAGCCTGGCGGGCGGTTTTCCGAATACGCTTCCCGGGAACTGAATGTCGACGATGTGATTGATGTGATGCCGCCGACAGGACGCTTCCATGCCACTGTCGACGCAGGCGCAAGCAAGTATTACCTCGGTTTCGCAGCGGGTAGCGGCATTACGCCGATACTATCGATTACCACATCCATCCTGAACCAGGAGCCGGCCAGCCGCTTTGCTCTTTTCTACGGCAATCGCCGACAGGGCTCGGCGATGTTCATCGAGGATCTTTACGCGCTGAAGAACCGTTACCCCGATCGTCTGCAACTGCATTTTGTCTTCAGCCAGGAAGACCAGGAGTTTGCGATCGGCGCCGGGCGCCTCGACGCGCAAAAGGTCGCCGAGCTTCACAAGCGCTTCTGCAGCGGGGACCGGGTTGATGAGGCCTTCGTGTGTGGCCCCGATTCGATGATCGATACAGTCGCGGCTGCTCTGCGCGGGCTCGGTTTAGGGGAAGACACGATACACGCCGAGCGCTTTGGGGCACCTCGAAAATCGCCCGCCGAGCCGGCGAGTGCGGGCAAGAGCGCCGCTGCGACACCGTCAGAGAACGTCGCCACGGTGACGGTCATCATGGACGGCCACAAGAAGACATTCGCGATGGCGCGCAATGACAAGACGATCGTGGACGCCGCGGCCGACCACGGCATCGAGCTGCCGTACTCCTGTAAAGGTGGCGTCTGTGCGACCTGCCGGACCCATGTTCGAGAGGGCGCCGTGCAGATGGAGACAAATTACGGGCTGGAGCCCTGGGAGCTCGAGGCGGGCTTCACCCTCGCCTGCCAGTCGCGACCGCAGACTGACGAGGTCCTGCTAGACTACGACAAGGCCTAGTGTCCTGTTTGATTAATTCGCATGCTGTCAGTGTGTAGCAAAAAGCGTGTGGCAAGGCGCGTTCTGCCGACAATGGCGGAATGCGCCTCGTTTCTGCCGCAGTGGGCGGCTCTGACATCCTGCGAATTAATCAAACAGGACACCAGGGGCGCCAATCGGCCGAATGGCGCGATTTCAAAACCCATGCATTTTTCGCGGGGGTAAAATTGACAGCTGGCGAGACTTCGGGCCGGTTGTCCGAGCGCATAACGAGAACAAGCACGCCGGAGGGCGCATGACAGACAGTAATACTGCTTCAAATCTGCCGGCTCGACAGAATTCCTACAACTACGAGGAACTCCTCGCGAGCGGTCATGGCGAGCTGTTCGGCCCGACTAATGGGCGGCTGCCATTGCCAAATATGCTGATGATCGACCGCATCACGCGCGTCAGCGAGGAGGGTGGCAAATACGGCAAGGGTGAAATCCGGGCGGAACTCGATATCAAGCCCGATCTCTGGTTCTTCAAATGTCATTTTGAAGGTGACCCGGTCATGCCCGGCTGTCTCGGACTTGACGCGATGTGGCAGCTTGTCGGCTTTCATCTGGTCTGGCAGCGGCTGCAGGGCAGGGGTCGTGCCCTCGGCGTCGGCAAGGTCAAATTCACAGGGCAGATTCTGCCGACAGCAAAACTGGTCCAGTTTCAGATCGATATCAAGCGTGTCATCTCTCGCCGGCTCAACATGGCGATTGCTGACGGCTCCCTGTCCGTTGACGGCCGGGAAATCTATACGGCTGAGGACCTGCGAGTCGGCCTGTTCACTTCCACCGAAGACTTCTAGGAAATATTCATGCGGCGCGTAGTAATTACCGGCATCGGCTCGGTCTCCTGTATCGGCAACAACAAAGACGAAATCCTCGAATCGCTGCGTCAGGGTCGTTCCGGAATCGTGGCTAACGAAAGCTACAAGGAAATGGGGCTACGCAGCCAGGTTTCCGGCAGCTGCCACATCGATACGAAGGAACTGATTGATCGCAAGGTTTTGCGCTTCATGGGCGATGCGGCTGCTTACGCCTATATTGCGATGCAGCAGTCGATCGAGGACGCCGGCCTTGACGATGCCGATGTTTCGAACGCTCGCACGGGTCTTATCGCTGCTTCCGGCGGGGCCTCCAGTCACAATATCGTCGAGAGTGCCGATATCCTGCGCGCGCGCGGCGTTCGCAAAGTGGGCCCCTATCGAGTGCCTCGTACGATGGGCAGTTCCGTGTCGGCCTGTCTTGCAACCCCGTTCAAGATCAAGGGCGTCAACTACTCCATTACATCGGCGTGTGCGACAAGCGCGCACTGCATCGGAGCCGCCGCCGAACAGATTCAGCTGGGTAAGCAGGACATTGTGTTTGCTGGCGGTGGCGAAGAGGAGCACTGGTCCCTGGCCTGTCTGTTCGATGCGATGGGTGCACTGTCCTCGAAGTACAATGACGATCCCGCAACCGCTTCGCGTCCCTATGACGCCACCCGGGATGGCTTCGTCATTGCCGCAGGTTCCGGCATGCTGGTCGTCGAAGAGCTGGAGCACGCCAAAGCGCGTGGTGCGAAGATTTATGCCGAGCTCGTTGGCTACGGCGCAACGTCGGACGGTTATGACATGGTCGCGCCATCGGGCGAAGGTGCGCTGCGCTGTATGGACCTTGCGCGCGCGACGGTCGAAGGCTCGATCGACTATATCAATACGCATGGCACCAGTACGCCGGTAGGCGACGTCAAAGAGGTTGAGGCCATGCAATCCATGTTCGGGGCAGAGATGCCGCGGTACGGCTCGTCGAAATCGATGTGTGGACACTCCCTGGGAGCTACCGGGGCTCAGGAAGCCATTCATTGCCTGTTGATGCTGAACAACGACTTCATAGCGCCGTCGATCAATGTCGGCGAGCCCGATCCCGTTGTTGCAGGCACGCCGCTGGTTACCGAGCGCGTCGACAATGCAGGCATCAAGACGGCGATGTCGAACAGCTTTGGTTTTGGTGGAACAAACGCGACACTGGTATTCCAGAAACGTTAGGCCATAATTCGTCTCTATGACTATTGAGACAATTAGCGAAACAAGCTGTTTCGGCGGCCGCCTCGGGTTTTACCGCCACGCCTCCGAGTGCAACCAGGGCGACATGCAGTTTTCGGTCTTCGTACCGCCGCAGGCCGCTTCTGGCAAGGTACCGGTCCTCACATTTCTCTCGGGGCTGACGTGCACCGAAGAAAACTTCATGGTGAAGAGCGGCGCACAGCGGGTTGCGGCCAAACTTGGGCTGATGCTGGTCTCCCCTGATACGAGCCCGCGCGGTAATGACGTCCCTGACGATCCGGACAAAGACTACGATTTCGGCCTTGCCGCGGGTTTCTACCTGAACGCAACTGAAGAACCGTGGTCGCGGCACTATCATATGTACGACTACATCACGCAGGAGCTACCGCGCGCAGTGTTCGACAATTTCCCCGGCGATGCGGATCGGCACGGCCTTACCGGCCACTCAATGGGAGGCCACGGGGCATTGACCATCGGCCTCAGAAACCCGGGTCAGTACAGGTCACTGTCAGCCTTTGCACCCATATGCACGACCCTGCATAGCCCGTGGGGAAAGAAGGCTCTCAGCTACTACCTGGGCGCAGATACGGCGACCTGGCATGACTATGACGCGTGTGAAGTCGCCCGCAGCGTTGCCGATGCCAAAGCGTTCGGCAAGATCCTCATCGACCAGGGCGCAGAGGATCCGTACCTTGCCGAACAACTCAGGCCGGAGCTGTTTGAGGAGGCCGCGACGGAGAGCGGACTCGACGTCGAGCTGCGTGTGCATGCGGGCTACGACCATGGCTACTATTTCATTTCGACATTTATAGAAGATCACCTCAATCACCACGCCGCAGCGCTCGGTAACTGACAGAAGCTGATTGCGAATGGACCCATGGCTCATACTCGCTATTACGATGTTGGCGACGGGCTGTGTCGCCGGCGTCCTTGCCGGCCTGTTCGGAATCGGCGGTGGCATCGTTATCGTGCCGGTGCTTGAAGCGGCGCTGGGCTTCCTTGGCGTCGATCCGGCCATTCGTATGCACATCGCCGTTGCGACATCCCTCGCGACCATTGTGCCGACGTCGATATCGTCGGCGTGGGCGCACCACCAGCGAAACTCGGTTGACGTCGATATTGTGAAACGCTGGGCCATCTTCGTTCTGCTGGGTGCGCTGCTCGGCGCCTGGATTGCTTCGCTCGTTCACAGCCGTGTTCTGGCACTTGTTTTTGCCACGCTAGCGCTGCTGGTCGCCGCCAAAATGGTGTTACTGCCCGAGAACCGCAACCTGACAGAGACGGTGCCGCAGGGCCCGCTCGTAGCCGTTATTCCGACAGCGATCGGTTGCTTTTCGAGCATGATGGGAATCGGCGGCGGCACGTTTTCGGTTATGACGCTGACCTTTTTCAATGTTCCCATCCACCGAGCTGTCGGTACGGCGGCGTTGTTTGGCCTGATCATTAGTCTGCCGGCCACCTTTGGATTTGTGGCGACGGGCTGGGGAGACCCACGATTGCCAGCCGGAAACATCGGTTATGTGAGCCTGGTCGGTTTCGCGCTGATCGCGCCGGTGACCGTGTTGACGGCGCCGATCGGTGCCCGGATTGCCCACGGCCTCTCACAAAAACGACTCGGCATGCTGTTCGGTGTCTTCCTGCTGATAGTTTCCTTACGACTTTTTTACAGGGCAATATTATGAAGCTGGCTTGTTACGTATTGCTGGGTACCTTGCTTCTTTCGGCCTGCGGGCCTCGAGCGCTCGAACCTGATGAAGCCATCAACTGCGATAATTGCGAGGGCTGGAACGAACCGCAGGATCCCTTTCGTATCCATGGCAATACCTGGTACGTCGGTACGCAGGGCTTAAGCTCCCTGCTGATCGAAACCGATGACGGCCTGATCCTGATTGATGGCGGTCTGCCTCAATCAGCCGCCTTGATCGATGCCAGCATTCAAGAGCTCGGCTTTGATACCCGTAACGTCAAAGCAATCCTGGTGTCGCATGCGCACTTTGATCACGCCGGAGGCCTGGCCGCTCTGCAACGACTGACAGGTGCCACGGTCTTTACCAGCCAGGCCGGTCGTGAAACGCTCGTCGCCGGCCACCTGGATCAGGACGATCCGCAGTATGTGGCAGATCCGGAGCAAGGCAAATTTCCGTCCGTGCGAGACGTTGTCGCTGTTGGTGACAGCGAGGTAGTGACCGTGGGGTCCGTCGATGTCAAAGCCGTCTACACGCCGGGCCATGCGCCGGGCGGCACCACGTGGACCTGGCAATCCTGCGCGTTGAACGTTTGCTATGACGTCGTCTATGCCGACAGCATGAGCGCCGTGTCAGCAGAGGGTTTCAGGTTTACGGACAGCGGTGTTGCCGACAAGCTGGTCGCCAGCGCTGGAGTCATCGCGGATCTCGACTGCGATATTATGCTTTCGCCGCACCCGTTCTTCTTTGGCATGCAGGATAGGCTCGAGCGCATTGACGAGGGCAATCCGTTCGTCAACAACGTTGCTTGCCTGTTGTACGCCGATTCGTCGTTGCAATGGCTGGAACGTCGCCTCGAGGCGGAAGCCTCACATTGAGGCTTACATCATGTGCTCGCTGTGCGTTCCTTTCTCCGCATCGCCCGAGAACTTCATGACCGGCATAGCCAGCGTGAGTACACCGATTAGTACGATTAGCAATCCGGCTCCCAGGCGCTTACGACTCATGAACTGAGATAGTTTGGATGCGCTCATTCCGGTCAGGATCATGGCGGGCATGGTGCCCATGCCGAACGCGATCATGACGAGCCCTCCGTTGACCGCGTTGGCCGTACTTGCGGCTAACAACAGGACGCTGTAGACCAGCCCGCAGGGCAGCCAGCCCCACAGCAAACCCAGGCCAAGCGCCTTCGGCAGACTGGTAACCGGCAGCAGGCCCCTGGCGGCTGGCGCAATACGGTTCCACAGTTTCGCACCCGCTTTTTCCACAGGGGCGAGGAAGCGCCAGTTGAACGCCACCTGCAGTCCCACGATGATAATCAGGAGACCACTGAGCAGTCTGACGGGTGCCGCGAGGTGAGGTATTGCGCCAACGATGGATTTGCCGAGTGCGCCCACAATGCTGCCAAAGACCGCGTAGCTGATGACGCGGCCGACGTTGTAGACGACGGCCATTGGCAGTTTCGAGCGCAGCGATGCGACGCTCGCGTTGACAGCGAAGAGACCGGAGAGCCCGGCACACATACCGAAACAGTGCGCGCTACCGAGCAGACCGGTGACGAATGCCGCAGCGAGAAGAGGCAGAGCTTCGTTCATGACGGGTCACTGTCGTCCGGTTTCGTGTCGTCATCCATAATGATGCGTATAGCGGGTGTATCGAGGTCGTCAAACTGGCCGCTGCCGACGGCCCAGAAGAACGCCCAGACAGCGCCGGCTAACAGCAGCAGCCCGAGCGGAATAAGAACATAGAGAACGGACATTATTCAGAGGTTCCGTTAAATCGACTCAGGCGCAAAGCGTTCAACACAACGATCAGCGAGCTTGCACTCATACCAATCGCAGCAAGCCAGGGCGGCACAAGCCCGACCGCCGCCAGCGGTAATGCCAGCGCATTGTATACGATTGCCCAAGCCAGGTTCTGGCGCACTATTCGCATCGTTTTCGTCGACATTCTTAGCAGCGTAATCAACGGACTCAGCGACTCTCCCAGCATGATTACATCGGCACTGGTCTGTGCAAGCAGTGCGCCCTCTGCGGTAGCTACGGACGTGTCAGCACCCGATAGTACCGGCGCATCGTTGATGCCGTCGCCCACCATGACGACGCGCTCGTTGTTTTCTTGTGCAGCCTCGATAATCAGGAGTTTTTGTTGCGGCGTGCAATCCGAATGGAATTCGGCGATACCCAGTCTGGCCGCCAGTTCCCCGACCGCGTCGTGGTTGTCGCCGCTGACCAGCGCAATACGCAGTCCCATCTGCGACAGTGTTCGCAGCGTCTTGTCGACATCGGGCCTGAGTTCATCTTCAAGCGCGAACCAGGCGACTGCCTCGTCGTCGACGCCAAGAAAGACGTTGGTTGCCGTTGCATCCCCTTGCGTCGAAACGTCGGCCGTGCCCCCGCCAACGAATGCGGCGCTACCGATGCGCCAGTTGCGACCATCAATGACGCCACTAACGCCTTGCCCGATTTCGACGTCTTGCGACGACACATTGGGGAGCGCGGCGTCCATGGCAAAAGCCAGTGCAAGAGGGTGTGCCGAAGCGGTCTCCAGTGTTGCAGCAATTCGTCGACAGTCGTACTCGGTCATTGACTCGTTGAAAACCATAACCGACGCAATCCTGGGCTGCCCGAGAGTCAATGTCCCGGTCTTGTCGAACATGATGGTAGTCGCGCGTGACAGCGCCTCAATCGCGTTGCCGTTCGTCACCAGCAGTCGCAGCTGCGACAGTCGACTGCCCGCCGCGGCAAAGGCAGCAGGCGTGGCCAGCGCCAGTGCGCAGGGGCAGGTGACCACGAGGACGGATAGCGTGATAACGAACGCCCGCTCGGGAGCGATCAAGTACCAGGAAATTGCGACGAGGGCGGCCACTACCAGTAGTGCGATGACGATGTAGCTGGCGATCCGATCCGCAAGTGTGACGAATGTGGGGCGCGTATAGCGCGCCCGTTCACTTAGTCGGCTTATGGTCCCGAGTGTAGTGTCGCTGCCGGTACGAAGGATCCGCATCGTGATCAGGCCGTCGAGATTGACGCTGCCCGCCGCAACAGGGTCGCCGACTGTCTTGCGACGTGGCGTAGCCTCGCCGCTCAGGAGTGCTTCGTCGACCGCAGTCTCGCCGCTTTCGATCACACCGTCAGCGGGAATCGCATCACCTGCACGTATCAAGACCATGTCCCCGGCCAGCAGCTGGCTTACTGGAACAACGTTTCGATCAGCGCCGTCAATTCTCGTCGCCGTATTTGGAAGCACGGACGATAGCGCCGTGCTTCGGTCGATGGAGCGATGTCGCGCACGCATTTCGAGGAAGCGCCCGAGTGTCAGGAAAAACACGAACATCGTTACGGAATCGAACCAGACGGCCGCGCCATCGGTGATCGTCGCATAGATTGACGCAAGGAAAGCACTACCTACCGCAATCGACACCGGCAGGTCCATGCCGGGTTTTTTCGAGATGACACCGCGCCAGGCGGCTGCAAAAAACGGACGCGCGGCATACAGGACGACCGGTGTCGTGACCAGCAGGCTGACGATCCGGAGGAAACGCCGCATCTCCGGATCTATTCCCTGGAAGTCACCGGCGTATAGCCCGACGGCAAACATCATCACCTGCATCATGCCCAGAGAAGCGACCAACAGGCGTTTGAGCGCCGTACGCTGCTCGATCAACTCGGGGCGCGCCGTATTCTCCGGAGCCAGTGGCTGCGGCTGATAGCCAAGGCTCGAAAGTGTGCCGAGAATCTCCGAGAACTGTGTCTCGTCGGGTCGCCAGCGCACACGCAGGCGGTGTGTAACGGGG
The DNA here is from genome assembly GCA_964440945.1 of uncultured Woeseiaceae bacterium. Taxonomy (GTDB): domain Bacteria; phylum Pseudomonadota; class Gammaproteobacteria; order Steroidobacterales; family Woeseiaceae; genus UBA1847. The sequence goes on along the minus strand of CAYTTZ010000016.1, from coordinate 3,792 downwards.
CTGACTTCCGCCTTTTCGACACCCGGGTGCTTGGTCAGCGTCGTTTCGATGAGCCAGCTGCATGCGGCGCAGTACATTCCGCCGACGTAAATCGTCGCCTCGACGCTCTCGGCATCTGGCTCGGCGAAAGCAAGCAGCATGTCGTCGTGATCGAACACCTGCCACTCGGCGGTTTCATCGGCCGGGCGCCCGACACCCGGGGCAGGGGCGTCGCGCATCGCGTAATAACCACTCAATCCTGAGTCGCGGATCAGCTCGGCAACGGCCATGCAGCCCGGACAGCAGACCGGCTGGCTATCGCCCTCGATCTCGACGGTTATCTTGCAGTTGGTCGGAACGGGCAGAGCGCAGTGAAAGCAGGTAACGGTGTCCTGTCCTGCAGGTTCGTGTGATTTCAGAGGCACCGAAAAGCGCCTCTGCAAGGCGCGTGCTGTAGGCAATATCGGGAATATTCGCGAGGAAGGCAACGCCGCAGTGGCGCTTTTCGGTGCCTCCCGAAGGGCGCGTCTATCAAGGCTTTTGGCGGCGTTACTCCGCTTGCTAATGGGCCGGCCATTAGCGGCGCGACCTGCCTTGCCAAAAGCATTGAACAATCGCGCTGAAGTAGCACGAACCTGCAGGACAGGACACCCTAGCGCTCGTCGGCATCGGGTGTTTCAGCCGGGCGAAGCGTTATCTGTGACTCGCCGTGCCACTCGCCGGAAAGCCGCCAGTCATCGTTCGATGTCAGGCTCACATACCAGCGCCCGCTCGGGATGTTGACAAAATGGCCCGACCAGACCGGATTGCCCGCCTCATCGGGTGGCGCACGATTCAGTGCAATACGCTGATCGCGGTCGGCGAAAGCCGGATGCGAGAACTCCAGTTGCAGCGCGGCGGGCAGGGTGTCCAGATCGCCGACTCGCATTGCGGCCAGCACGGCACCCGACTCAAGATCAATGTCCAGCAGTGCCGCGAGATTGAGTTCGGCGGCGAGCTGCTCCGCGACAACGCGGCGCTCTGCCACGATCTGCATGCCGTCGTCGGACTGCACAACCAGTGAGTCGGTCGTCTGCAGGGATATCCAGAACGTGGTCAGGCCGCCCACGACCGCCGAAGCCGGAAGCGCAATGATGAACCACGGCCAGAACTGCCGATACCAGGGCTTTGTGTCTTCGCGAACCATAACTTTTTAGGGCATCGGACCTATGAAGCGGCTATCTTCCTCTATAACGACCGACGCGTCATCCAATGCCTCGACGCTGAACAGGATCGTGTTGACGCCGTGAGCATCTTCGCGTCGCGCTTTTACCCGGACGGGCAGTGAGAGAATGCCCCCGCCTTCGACTTGCACGCTGTCGCCGACACCATCGAGCAAAGCGCCTTGCATGCCGCTAATGCTCAGTGAAAAGGCGCGCGCATCGTTGCTCTGATTGATGATCTTGATCGTATAAATATTCTCGACATAGTTTTCCGGCAGCTCGCGATACAGCGAGTTCCGGTCCCTGATCACATCGAGAATGACAGGCGTGCGCGAAGCCATCGCCGTTGCAAGTCCCGCAATCAGTATCAAGAGGAGCGTTGCATAGACGTAGACACGCGGCCGCAATACATGTGTGCCTTCGCTCTGTATTGCGTGTTCGGTCGTGAAGCGGACGAGGCCGCGTGGGTAGTTCATCTTGTCCATGATCGAATCGCAGGCATCGATGCAGGCCGCACAGGCAATACACTCGTACTGCAGGCCCTCGCGGATATCAATGCCGGTCGGACATACCTGCACGCAGAGCTGACAGTCGATGCAGTCACCGAGCCCCGCTTGCTTCGCGTCAACCGAACGCTTGCGCCCGCCGCGTGGCTCGCCGCGCTTTTCATCGTAAGAGATGATCAGCGTATCTTTGTCGAACATTGCGCTCTGGAAACGCGCATACGGACACATGTATTTGCAAACCTGTTCACGCATGTAGCCGGCATTGCCGTACGTGGCAAAGCCGTAGAACAGTCCCCAGAAGAGCGTCCAGCTGCCAACGTCGAGCGCGATGATGTCGACACCGAGTTGACGGATCGGCGTGAAATAGCCGATGAACGTAAATCCCGTCCACATCGAGAAGCTTATCCAGAGAAACTGCTTGGAGCCTTTCTTGCGTAACTTCGTGAGTGACCAGGGCGCTTTGTCGAGCTTCATGCGCTGCGAGCGCGTGCCCTCGGTGAATTGCTCCATCCAGATGAAGGCTTCCGTCCAGACCGTTTGTGGACACGCGAATCCGCACCACAGGCGACCGGCCAACGCAGTAAAGAAGAACAGCGAAAACGCCAGGATCATGAGCAGCATCGCGAGGAATGGAAAGTCCTGCGGCCACAGGGTCAGTCCGATCAGGTAGAACTTGCGCGCAGGAAGATCAAACAGAATCGCCTGGCGATCGTCCCACAGCAGCCAGGGAACCAGGTAGAAGAGACCGAGTAAGATGGTCGTCGCGAGTTTGCTTAGGCGGTCGAAGCGGCCGCCGATTTCTCGCGGGTAGATCTTCTTCGCGCTCGCGTACATCGACGCGGCTTGTGGCTTGCTCATTGGTTCTTGTGCTTCTTGTCGCGTTTAGGGGCGGTACGCACAAGAAACGCGGTTACGCTCGAGCAGAGGGCGCAAAGCACCCAGAAGAAGAAAAAGCCGACGGCATAGCCCAGGTCGTGGCCGAGATCAAGACTGTCGTCGATCAGATGGGCAAGATCCGCCGGGTCAAAAATGGCGAAGAAAACCATGGTCGCGACAGCGGCACTGAGGAAGGAAATCCACACCACGGTGAAAGCCGCCTGCTTGTTGCGGCTCCACTGTTGTGCACCACGGTATTCCTCGTTAATCATTACTGGCAATTACCGGACACAAATCGTTTCGATTCGACAGGCCGTCATTTTGACAGACTGTATACGTACGCCGCCAGGATCTTGGTGCGGTCTGCACCGAGCAAATCGCCATGCGCAGGCATCAGGCCATTGCGTCCTTTAGTGATCGTCGTTCGGATGACGTCGTCCGACGAACCATAAAGCCAGATGTCATCGGTCAGGTTTGGCGCACCAAAGATCTGGTTGCCGGTGCCTTCAGGCGTATGGCAGGCGCTACACAACGCAAGGAACATCGGCTTCGCGCTCAGCGCAGCCGGGTCATCGGCTGCTACGATACCGCTGAGGCTCTGCACGTAGCTGACCATGTTGTCGATGCCCTGGTCGCCGCCAAGGGCAGGAGCCAGCACGGGCATTGCCGCGTTGCGGCCCTTCTTCAACGAAGTTGTCAGTGCCGCCTCGGAATTGCCCCACAGCCAGTCATTATCGGTGAGATTGGGGTACCCGGTAGCGCCACGGGCATCTGATCCATGACAAGTCGTGCAGTAACTCGCATACAGGCTCTTGCCCAGCTTGTTTGCGTCGGCATTCTTCGAGAGTTCTTCGAAGTCCATAGCCGCAAACTTCTCATAGATCGGTTCGTAGCGAGCTGCTGCCGCCTGCATTTCGGACTCGTACTGGCCCTGCTGCGACCAGCCCAGCGTTCCCTCCCAGTTGCCCAGGCCGAAGACGACGAGGTAGCCGATCGCCCAGGCGATGGTTATGAAATAGAGGTACAGCCACCACTTCGGAGCCGGGTTATTCCATTCCTGGATATCGCCGTCCCATTTATGACCAACGACCTCATCGTCCGGAATGTCTTGTGGACCCTGTCCGGCTGACCAGGCGATCAGCCATGTGCACCAAAGGATGAAGAGTATCGTGCCGCCAGCAACGAACCAGTGCCAGAATGCAGGCATCAGATGTTCTCCCGCTCGTTAT
>CAYTTZ010000015.1:0-26996 GCA_964440945.1 uncultured Woeseiaceae bacterium | reverse complement strand
CCCAGCACGTTTTGTAAGGGTCGGCCGTTCTCCAGGATTGGGTTCCCTTCCGGATCGACGGCGTCAGGTGCGTTGATCTGAATATCAGCGTTTATCGCCGTTGTGACGTTGCCATTATTCGTTACCGGGTACGTATAGTCATCGTAGGTGACGGTGGCGGTGGGATCCGCTGCGATTGTAGCGTTGAGAAGATTCGCATTTAGCAGATTCGCGTTCAAAAGATTCGCGTTGAGCAAATCCGCGTTTAACAGGTTTGCGTTAAGCAAGTTGGCGTTCAGTAAATTCGCATTCAACAGATTGGCGTTCAGCAAATTCGCATTCAGCAGGTTTGCGTTAAGCAGGTTCGCATTCAGCAGGTTCGCGTTCAGCAATGCCGCGTTCAGCAGTGCGGCGTTTAGCAGGGCCGCATTAATGGTCTGTCCGTCATCGGCAACCGCAAAATTAATGACATCCGCTGATATGGGCACGTCATCAGGATCGCAAAGGCTGGGGTAGTCAATCGTGCAGTTCGGCTCCGCGGCGGCACCTTCCTGTGCCAACGCAACCAGGGTTGGATTTAACAGGTTGGCGTTCAGAAGATCGGCATTCAATAACGCCGCATTCAACAGCGCCGCGTTTACCTCACCTGCAACAAGGTCGCTGGCCTGCACGCCGACGTTCAACAACGCCGCGTTCAGCAGGGCCGCATTGAGTAATGCCGCCGCCTCGGGCGACAGTTGCTGCAGCTCCAGGTCGTGCAACTCATTTTCATCGACATCACAGGGTGTCCCGTCACTGGGACGGATACCATCCACGCAGTTTTCGGGATCCGAAAAACTCGGGGTATTGCCCAGCTCGATGGTCGATACCAGGTTCCCGGCCAGTACGGCCTCAACCTTGACAGAGGTAATCGCAATCGGATCCACGAACACCGTGCGCGCCTCTGTCGAACGTGCTCTGACCGTAAATGTCTCGCTGCTGACCTGCGATTGCTGCCGGAATGAAGCGTTACTGGCGGGCACGATACGCAGCGTGTATTCGAGATCCTCGCCGGTTGCATTTGTCAGCGATACGGGAAACGCGCGTTTCAAACCGGATAACGGCTTCCTGGGTGTTGGCGCAAACAGGCGTTCCTGATCCTTGATCAGCGAACCATAGATATTGGCATCACGCGTCCTTTCCGTTTCCGGTGTACACGCAACGATGTTGTCGTCGCCCTCCAGACCCTCGGCGGTCTTCAACGTATCTCGCGGCGGCCCTGTCCTTGGAGGCGACTGGCTGTCAGCCAGCATTTTGCTTGCTGTCTCCTGGCTCTCAAGGCTGCCGACGCCGGCATCAGCTTCAAATCCATACGTCGATGGATCCGTCAAGCCGGTTACCTCTCCGACCACGTCCCGGTTGTCCGCCCAGGCGGCAAAGAAATCCTCACGGCGCTGCCCTACCGGGCCTTCAGAGGCATTGCTCTCCCATTTTCCATTGGCGGTCTTCCTGAATCCGCGCGCAGCCACCGCAATGTAGTCGCCGAGAAAAGATGCAGTACCTTTACCAAACAATTTCTTGTTAGCCAGGGACGCTTCGGTATCGAAGTAGAAAAGGTTGCCACCTCTTTCCGCCAGCTGTGCGCTGTACTGGGAAACCTGCACGGGCGGCGGAATATCCAGCACGCCATTGTTCAGAGTTACGCTGGTCGTGAAGACATCCACGGCGCGCTGCACGAAAAGCGCATCTCCAACATCGTAATCGGTCACGAATGGCCATACCGTGCCTGCACCACCGAAGATTTCTCGCCGCGTGTCGTACCAGGCTACCTGTATCTTGCCGTTGGCGCCGAAGGCGGTCGGCATGAATTGAAAACTCCCGGCAGGCGGCGGATTGTTCGGATCATCCAGCGTAATCGGTTGTTCGGGAAGCTGCGGCAGCCAGCCCTGACCGGCGTTGACCGAGTAATTCATCATGATTCGCGGTCTGCCGAGGATATTGCAGCTGCCGTCCTGGTTTCTCTGGCGCTCAGAGTAGAAAACAAACAAATTGTCGCCATCGGTCGCGCTCCACGGAAAATCGTTCGTGCGGAAAGCGACGAAGGGCCCGTCCGGCGCAGCACCCCCAAGGTCAAAGGTCTCCCCTGCGAGAGTGGGCTGATCAAAAGTACAGATGTCGGCCAGTACCTTGCCCTTGGTTGCTTTCTTGCCACCGTTGCTGATCACGGAGTACATGATTGAGTCGAGATCGTTGTTGTCGCCTTTGCGCCGCCAAACCGCCAGGACCTTGTTACCACCGATCTCGGTCAGGGAGACACCCGACACCTCGTTCTGGTCCTCGGACAGCTTCAGTGCCCGGTTTCTAAAAGTCCGACCCCAGTCGTCAGACGTCTTTACCAGTACCTTAACGCTTTGGGAACCTGTGAATACGGCAAAGCCGACGTATAACTTCCCGGTCGGAAAACTACGGGTAATGAAACCGTTATCCCCCAGCTCCGGGTTCTCCATTTCGGTAACCAGTTCAATGGTGCTTTGCGGGCCCGTGGGATCCAGTACGCCGAGAATATCCGGCTTGTCCAGGAAACGGCCTGAAGTGCCAGTATCAGCAAACCAGGTCACGTACCCCGGCTCATAATGATCCGCATCCTCTTTGTTGACTTCGAGCCAGTGCTGTATGGCAAGCACGCCGACGTTGCTGTCGCGGTAGCCAGCTATGAAGTTGAAAATCGCCATTCCCGGAATAGCGACGAGCCGAGGGTCTGCCGCGAACTCAGCCGGGATGTTCTCCGCATCAAGGTCACCCGGGAATCCAGGGGCCAAGCGGCTGCGCCATGTATTGCCGGCGTCGCAGCTTTGAGAAACGCCTTGCCAGGAATCACCAATCGGTGCGTCGAGTGGGAAATCGACACCACGATAGTCGTTGTACGCGCAGATGATGCAGGCGGAGTCACCCGGACGTATCGCGCAGGCCGGCTCGTTCTGTTGCCGATAGCCGATATCCGGGATATCGGCAGGATCCGGCGTCATGCCGATCAGGTTGACGTTACTCGTGGGGTCACCCTGTGCCAAAGCGGCTCCGGATACGATCAGCAAGCCAAGCAGCATCATCGCCAGGACATCGACACGACGTGCCTTCACCGTTCCAAACTTTATCGTTCTCATAGAAGCCACTTCGCTTTTTTCGTTGGTTTCCGGCCATCCGCATCAAGACACGTAATGGTCGCCAATTATTATTTTCTGACGCGGCGCGATTGTTGAATGCCAACTCGCCATACAACGCGAGATACGTTGCAACGAGAAGAGAGGACCAGGGTATCGTTGTCGGTATAAACAACGGCGGACACTTAAGTTCACGCCTTCTGGCCTAACTGAATCCTCTAAACCACACGCTTATAGTTTTTTATTTTTTATCTGGTCGCCACTTGGCGATACCGTGCGCGCCGCTTAGGGCGTTGCGAAAGTATACACCGACGACCGAGCTTTTCTTGTATTCACAGACCCACTTTCTACCATATTATGTCACAACCGCCCGGTGCTCATTGCGCTCAGAGCTTCCTGGACGACGTTTACGGTAATCTGAACGTCGCATGAGCCATAAGAAACAAGGCATTGCACGAATGGATCGGCGATATTCGCGGCGGTGGCCAACTCGCCTATTTCGCGACCAAGGCGATCGACAAGGTGAAACGTCACCGACTGACCGAGCGATTGGGGATGCTGAGCCTGCTAACCAGCGTCGTCGTCGTCGTGATCTTCGTGACGGTCGGGTCCTCGTTGCCGGATGGCTGGCCAAATCCACTCCTGGCGGCCATGGGCACCATGCTGCTCATTTGCGCTATCCGCCAGGGGTTTGGTTACGCGACCGCCGAGAAAGATCTCATCAAGCAATACGAGTTCATGCGGCTGCTGTTCCAGAATGCGCGGCGCCGGCTCGACAACACCGACGATCCGCAGGAACGGCGACAGATTCTGCAGGCACTGGGCGGTGCGGCACTGGACGAACACGCCGAATAGATACTCATGCATCGCGACAGGGCGATAGACCAGGGCGAGATCTGGCGAATGGGCGGCTAGGTTCCAGGGGAGCCCTGGCGGCGCCGTCGACCACCCCCCATATGGGCAAATCATCACGGGCCTTATCGCCCGCAGGCACCTGTCCGGCCCGGCCCCTGACAATCCGTGGCTTTTTCGCAACAAATCATCGGGAGCGTTCAATTGATTGACGTAGACGTATACTTATTTGTTGTGGTTTTGCATCATGTAGAGCTACGGCGGTCACATTGTTGACCCGTTGGTCCTGCTCAAAGCAGACAACACGCCCGACAATAATTACTAGATCAAGGGGTAGGAAATGAGAGGCGACGAAGACCGCGCACTCCTGGCGCGGATACTCAGTCCATTTACGATCGTTCTAGCAAGCTTCTGTCTGTTCGCAGCACCTGGCGCGTTTGCCCAGGACGATGCCATGGACGACGAAGCAGAAGCGGAAGACGACGAGGCGGTTGAAGAAGTGATCGTCACGGGCTCGCGTATCAAGCGTGATACGTACTCCAGCATCGCGCCGCTGCAAATTATTACTGGGCAGGTTTCACGTGAAGTCGGGCTGATGGATGTCGGCCAGATCCTGCAGGAATCCACGGCCGCCGCGGGCGAACAGATTGACCTGACCTTTAACGGCTTCGTACTCGACAACGGCCCCGGCCAGACCAACATCAATCTTCGCGGCCTCGGCAGCGCGCGCACGCTGGTGCTGATCAACGGACGCCGTGTTGCTCCGGCAGGCGTTGAAGGCGCACCGACATCGCCCGACCTCGGCCTGGTGCCCACATCGCTGGTTCAACAGTACGATCTCCTGCTTGACGGCGCATCATCGATCTACGGTTCGGACGCCGTCGCCGGTGTCGCAAACATCATCATGCGCAAAGACTTCGACGGCCTCGAACTGGAAGCTTTCCAGTCCGTGCCGAGTCGCGCCGGTGGTGAACAAAGCACGCTATCGTTGACCTGGGGCAAGAACTACGACCGCGGGTTCATCGGTGCAGGTGCTGAGTACACCAAGAGTGAGAGAGCCACGTTTGACCAGCGTCCCTGGACTGCCGGATGTGATCGCAATGCAGAGATCGATGAGAACGGCCAGACCCGAAGCCAGGAAGTCTTCTGGCCCACAGCCAGGCAGATGCCCTGGGACGACTGCAAATACACCGGCCTTAACAGCTTCCTCGCTTTCCGTGCCCCAGGATTCTCGGAGGATTTGCTCTACACCCCCGGTACGACCAACACGGGCATCCCCAACTGGTCGGACTGGGCGGAATTCGCCGTTATCGACCTGAACAATGACGGCGTTGCAGACGTCAACTTCCGCGATTACACAACGGCCGAGAACGAGGGGTTCCGCGATCTCTTTGCCGAGCGCGAGACCACCTCTGCGATGGTATTCGGCGAGTATACGTTTGACGGCGAGGCCAACATTACGCCGTACTTCGAAGTGCAGTATGGGCGCCGCGAGTCCAACAGCATCAACGGCGCGGCTCCGTTGTTCCCGTCAATTCCGGCGAACAACCCCTACAACATTTGTAATCCGAACGGCGTTCGCGGTGTTGACTGCGCGCTCGCTCAAAACGAGCTTTTCGCCAACCCGGGTTTTGAGGAAGAGTTCGGCAATGCTTTCAATGCTGGTTTCGGTGCGACCTACACCGAGATCTGTGAGCTTTTCGGCATAACGCCTTGTAATCCGATTACGGTTTTCGGACCCAATGCGCCCGTTGGCCCGGTTGACCTGTTGCAGCACGTTGTTTACGTTCGCGGCGACCGGAACAATACGGACGTCGACATAGACCAGGTACGCGCCGTGCTCGGCGTGCGTGGCGACTTGCCAGGGATGTCATTCGGTTCCTTTGATGACTGGTCATTTGATTTGTCCGGTATCTATTCCTCATCCAGCGGCACTTCGATCCGCAACGGTATTCGCGAGGACAGGCTGGATCATGCGCTAGGCTACAATTCGATAGGCTTCGCTACACCTTGCCAGAACGACACGGGCAGTCCGTTGCCGTTTGGCGCCGAGGCTGGCTGCGTGCCGGTTGACATGTTCGCCCCGTCCTTGCTGGATCCGGTTTTCAACGCTGATTTTGCAACGCAGGCTGAACGGGATTACTTGTTCGATACTCGGGACTTTGAAACCAAGTACAAGCAGACGGTGCTGTCGGCATACGTCACCGGTGACTTGTTCGAGCTGCCGGGCGGCACTGCAGCCGGCGGTTTCGGTGCCGAGTACCGCAAGGACGATCTCGAGTCATTGCCGAATGACGTGGCCTTCGAAGGCCTGTTTTTCGGATTCTCGCGGGACGAAGGTGCGATCGGCGACAAGGACACAATGGAGTACTTCGCCGAAATCGAACTGCCGTTGTTGGCTAGTATTCCGGCAATCGAGGAGCTGACCCTGAACCTGTCGACGCGTTACACCGACGACGAGATCTACGGTGGCGCCTGGACGGGATCGTACAAGCTGGGATGGCGTCCGATTGACTCGTTGTTGATTCGTGGCACGTTCGGTACCTCGTTCCGCGCACCCAACCTTCGTGAGCTGTTCCTTGCCAACCAGACCGGCTTTAACAACAACTTCTTTGATCCGTGCTACGTGCCACTCTCGGCCATCGATGAGACAACAGACCTTTACGACCCTGCTCTGGATCAGAGAGACTCTGTGCTGCTCGCGAACTGCCTGGCCAACGGTGCCGACCCGACGCTCGCAAACCTGGGTGGCATTACGCAGTACCCGACGGAGATCCGGTCGGGCGGCTCCCTCGACTTGTTTGCTGAGGAGTCGGAGTCCTGGACCGCAGGTCTCGTCTATGAATTCCCGTTCAGCGCATTCGACTTGACCATAGGTGGCTCGTATTACGAGATCGAGATTACCGATAGCATTATCGAGCCGAGCGAGAACTTCATTGTCGCTGATTGCTATGGTTCATTGACAGGGAACAGCGCATTCTGCGACCGCATCACACGCGACTTAACGGACCCTACGGATCCCCGAATCACGTTGATTGATACTGGCTTCATTAACAGGGACAGCGAGAACGCGCGTGGAGTCGACCTTAACCTGCTATTTGCAGACACCATAACGATCGCGGAGCGTCCGATCGACGTTACCCTGGACATGCGTGCCAATCGCCAGCTCGAGAACTCAACGCTGTTTGTCAATACAGAGGGCGTAAGGGACTTCAATGAGTTTTCGGGCTCGTTCGGGTATCCGCCCTGGAAGGGTCGCGCCATTGTTCGTTTTGACTATGACGACTGGCGCGTGAGCTGGGAGACGAACTACCTCGGTTCGATGGATCAGCGGCCTGAGTTCGTCGATGACTTCGACAACGCGCTTACAGGCCAGTCCGATACCTGCGCCGGACCGCCGAACGATGTTCTTTGTCGGGACATCGGCTACGCCGAAAACTACATACGTCACGCCGTCTCACTCTATTACCTGGGCGACGTCTGGATCATCGGCGGCGGTATTCGCAACCTGTTTGAAGAAGAACCGCCGTTCGTTGATACGAGTGAGGTTTTCGCGTTCAACAATACACCGGTGGGCGTTGGCTACGATCTGCAGGGACGCACGTTCTTCTTCAACGCGTCCTACAATTTCGGTTCAGAAGAGTAAAAATCGACCAATCTGAACTGCTAGCAAGTGCTGATAAGGCCCTGCGGAGTTTGCTCCGCAGGGCCTTTTTTATAGCCTGACAACGGCTGTCGCCGATCCACCAATTGCTATTCCACCCACCCTCGGCGGGCCCTTCTGGTAGATTAGTGCGACTGCGTGGTCCCCGACCCGAATCCAGAAGACTCTCTAAAAGGAGCGATTCCATTGAACGCAAACGCTAATTCCCTGTTTCGATTCATTTGCTCGGCCGCCGTGAGCGTCATTCTGCTCGGCCAGGCGACTATTGCTCTGGCCCAGGCGCCCATCATTCAGCCAGGCGCACCGGGTGAGCCGGTGCGCGAGCTCAGCGCCGAAGATGCGATCAAGATAGCCGATACCAGCTATTCGCCGGCCGATGCAATGTTCATGCGCGACATGATCCCGCATCACCACCAGGCGTTGCAGATGGCCGAGCTGGTGGCGACACGCACCAACCGACAGGAACTCATCGATGTGGCTGGCCGTATCAATGCGTCGCAGGGCGACGAGATCGAGTTCATGCAGAGCTGGCTGCGGGATCGCGGCGAGGTTGTTCCAGATCCGACCGCGCATGAGGCCATGCACACGCATCACACCATGGCCGGCATGGCGACACCGGAGCAGATGGCCGAACTCGCCGTATCGGAAGGCATCGCGTTCGATCGCATGTTCCTGACACTCATGATCCGGCATCACGACGGTGCGGTGAAGATGGTGGAAGAGCTGCTCGAGCAACCGGGCTCGGCGTATGACTCAGTGCTGTTTGAATTCACGAACGATGTTACCAACGACCAGACAACTGAAATAGAGCGGATGAACACGCTGCTGGTGAGTCTCTCTTCCGACCCGCGTGCCGGGCTCAAGGCGGGCCTCGATGACGCTGGTGAGGCAATTTTAAACCTGGAGCTGATTGCATCGCTGCCCAAGCCTGACGGTTTTGTCGACCCGAATAACCCGGCCGAGCTGCCGTCAAGCCGCCTGCGGGTGGAAGAAGAGGATGCAGCCGCAGAGGAGGGTGAGGAAGGTGCAGAGGCGGAGGACGCTGAAGAAAAAGGCGACGAGCGTTCGCCGCTGCTCAGTTTTTCCAACACCGACATGGCGTTCGCCGGTGACGTGATGGTCGCCGGCAGCTACCACGGCTTCAACGCCTACCGCCTGGGCGAGGGCGGTCTGCCGCAGTTGTTGAGCTCGGTCGTTTGTCCGGGTGGGCAGGGCGACGTCTCTATTGTTGGCGATCTGCTGATCATGTCGGTCGAACAGACGCGCGGGCGTCTCGACTGCGGACTCGAAGGTGTTAATGAAGACGTTAGCACCGATCGATTCCGCGGACTTCGTATCTTCGACATCAGCGACCCGACGCGGCCGAAGCAGGTCGGCGCGGTACAGACCTGTCGGGGTTCGCACACGCACTCCGTTGTTTCAGGTCCGGGTAAGGACGGCAAGATCATTGTCTACAACTCCGGCACCTCGTCAGTACGTGAAGAGGATGAGCTCGAGGGCTGTTTCGACGAATCCCCGGGCGACGTCCGAACGGCTCTCTTCAGGATCGATGTCATTGAGATTCCGGTGGATGAGCCTTCCAAGGCGCGCATCGTGGATAGCCCAACCGTGTTTGCCGATGCAGAGACCGGCGTTTTGGCCGGTCTGTGGCGCGGCGGCGATCACGGCGACGAAACGCAGGACACAAGTCGTACCGACCAGTGCCATGACATCACGGTATTCCCGTCCGGAAAGATTGCCGGCGGCGCGTGCTCAGGCAACGGCATCCTGTTCGACATTTCCGATCCGTTGAAGCCGAAGCGCATGGACGAGGTTGTCGACACCGGCTTTGCTTACTGGCACTCGGCGACGTTCAACAACGATGGCACCAAGGTTATCTTCACGGACGAGTGGGGCGGCGGCGGGCGAGCGCGCTGCCGCGCCTTTGACCCCCTGACATGGGGTGCGGATGCCATCTACGATATCGTCGATGGCAAACTTGAGTTCCGCGGCTACTTCAAGCTACCTGCACCGCAGGTCGAGCAAGAAAATTGCGTGGCTCACAACGGTTCCATCGTACCGGTACCCGGCCGCGATATTTTCGTGCAGGCCTGGTACCAGGGCGGTATCTCGATCGTCGATTTTACCGACTCGGCCAACCCGGTTGAGATTGCCTATTTTGATCGCGGTCCCATCGACGCCGAGGACATGGTCGTCGGCGGCTTCTGGTCGGTCTATTGGTACAACGGCACGATCTACGGCACAGAGATCGTGCGCGGGCTCGACGTGTTCAAGCTGCTAGCCAGCGAACATCTGACCGAGAACGAAGTTGCCGCTGCGCTTCTGGCTGATCAGGGTGATGTGTTCAATCCGCAGCAGCAGTTCCCGGTCAGCTGGCCGGCCGAGCCTGTCGTAGCGAGGGCTTATATCGATCAGCTCGAGCGCAGCAAAGCTGTGCCGGCGTCGCAAATAGCGGATCTTTCCGCTGTGCTCGACGACGCGGCAGCAAAGCTTGCGGACAGCGCGCGTGACAAGAAGCTGGCCGGCAAACTGAAGTCATTGGCAGCATCTGTGAAGAAAGGTGGCGGCGACGCTATCACGGAGAAACGGCGAGTGGCGCTGGCTGAAACACTGGGCGGCATCGCGGCGAGACTGCGCTAGCGAACAAACGGGGACATTCTGCTTGTTATGCGTTAACGCACAAAAAGGCAGAATGTCCCCAATCTTGCTAGAGCTTGCCGAGTTCCTCCGCAGACAGTTCTGCAATACTCAACGAAGTCGGCGTGCGTAGCGCCTCGCCGGCGTAGTCGCGTGCCATCAGTACCGACGCCACCTGGATAATGCCGTCCATCGTCGGTGTCTCAACGCCGATCTGGCGTGCCAGCTGTGACATGAAGACCAGGCCGTAGCCGACATCCTCGTGCAGATAGCGATGGTCCAGCTGCGGCTGCGCGCCGATGCCCTTGAACCCGGGCGCCTTGCGATACGCCTCACCATAGTTATCGGCCAGCATGTAGCCCTGGCGCATGCCCATCACCGGGTCCGGGAGGACGGTGACACCCATGCGGGCGCCGATGGCAATGCGCTCCTTGTCGAGTCCCTCGATGAGTCGCCCCGTCGCGTCACTGACGCCTTCCTCGTAGAACAGGAAGTCACCGCCGGTGCCTTCGATACGCGCCGCGTTGGCCAGCGTGACCGCAGGATGGATGATCGGGTTGGCGTTCTGCAGGCTTGTCTGCATGATGCTTTTCGCCGGCTCCATGCTCGGATAAACGTCCGCGATGAGTTCGAGAACAGCATCCGTGTGTTGGCCGGGCAGAGCGGCCAGCAGGTTGCCGGCCTTGAGTTTGAGAAACACACGAACGCGGCCCGGTTCGGTGAGGCGGACGGCGTAGTGCAGCGTGGATGTTTCCGCAACGCGGATCGTGTCGTCTGCAACGTCGAGCCCTGCCGCCTTCTTGAAGGCGAGCGCTCCGCCGCAGGAACTGGGGGTGACGATGACCGTCTGCCCCGTCTGAAGCTTGCCTGCTACGGCCTCGCCAAATGGTGTGGTGCTGTACGCCGGACCGACCACGTAGATCAGTTCCGCGCCGTCAATCGTCGCGTCGATGTCATGACTCGCGCCGGCAATGCTCGCGAATCCATCGATGTCACCTTCCGCGTGAATCCCCTTTTGCGCGGCAATGGTCGCGATGTTTTCCGAAAACTGCGGAAAGTCGAAAAGGCGGACATCGTGTCCGAATGATGCACAATCAAACGCGACGGCTGTGCCGCCGGCGCCTGCTCCAAGTACCGCGATTTTCACTGATAGACTCCTTGAAAGGTCGAACGCATTGCTACGCGCACGTGGTCAGACAGCGCGAACACGACATTATAACAAGCCGCCAATCAGCCCGCGTCCGTACTTGCCTGTGGTTTAATAGTGGCGAAGCGCAATAGAACGCGAACATAAGCCGCCCACGCTTCTTATCCTGAGGATCAACGGCCGTGATAAAAACAAGAACAGTCAATGAGTGAGCCTTCCTGGATTTCCGTTCTGCCGCCTTTGCTGGCTATCGCGCTCGCGATAGGGAGCAAGCAGGTCATCCTCTCGTTGTTCGCCGGCATCTGGATGGGACACACGTTACTTAATCAGTTCAATCCGCTGACAGGCCTCGCGCAGGGACTGGATGGCATGATCAACGTGTTTACAGATCCGGGTGATGCGCGCGTCCTCATTTTCACATTGTTGATCGGACCCCTGATCGCGACGATAGAGCGCTCTGGCGGGGTCCGCGGTTTTGTGCATTACCTCGAGACCCGGAGGTGGGTTCATAACGGCTCTCGTGCGCAATTTTTAGCCTGGGGGATCGGGCTGGTAATTTTCGTCGAATCAACCATCACGCTCCTGGTGGCCGGCTCCGTCAGTCGCCCGTTGTTCGATCGCTACCAGGTCTCTCGGGAGAAGCTCGCCTACCTGATAGATGCAACGTCCGCACCCGTTTGCGTCATGATCCCCTTGAATGCCTGGGGGGCGTTCATTATCAGCCTGGTTGCATCGACCGGTGTAGAGAATCCGTTGCAGACCTTTATCGCTGCGGTGCCGCTCAACCTGTACGCGATAACCGCCATTTTGCTGGCTGGCGTTGTGGTCTGGAAGAACATCAACATCGGCCCGATGAAGAAAGCCGAGGAGCGCACGAAGCGCGGTGAAGTCCTGTGGCCTGGCGCGGTGCCGCTTGTCGATGTTTCTGCCGAATACGAGATTGTCGATGAGCAACACGTTCCATCCGCGTGGCTGATGATTCTGCCAATACTATCGATGGTTGCGATGATGCCGCTTGCCCTCTACATCACCGGCGACGGCGACATTATCAAGGGCTCCGGCTCGGTGGCGGTGCTCTGGTCGGTTTGCGTGGCAATCGCCGTTGCGTGGGCGATGACGCTGATCAAAGGGGACAGCTCGATCGGTGAACTCATGCAAGTGTTCATGAAAGGCGCCGGTGACCTGCTGCCGATCGCGATCATCCTGCTGCTCGCGCTGGCGCTGGGCGATGTCGCCAACGCACTCGGCACCGGCGTCTACGTAGCCAACCTGGTCAGCGGCAATATCCCGCCGGTCCTGCTCGCGCCGCTGGTATTTCTCGTATCCGCTTTCATCGCGTTCTCCGTGGGCTCCAGCTGGGGTACTTTTGCGATCATGATTCCAATCGCGATACCGATCGCACTGACGCTCGGTATTTCGGCGCCACTGATGCTGGGCGCGGCGATTTCCGGCGCGATTTTCGGAGATCACGCCTCGCCGATCAGTGACACCACGGTGCTTGCCTCCATGGCATCGGCTACGGATCATATCGACCATGTGCGCACCCAGCTTCCCTACGCATTAATCGCGGCGGCTATCGCAAGTATCGGCTTCCTGGTTGTCGGCCTGCTGCAGTGAGCGAGCAGATCAATGCCGACCTGTCTGTTCGGGCGGTGGCACACACCGGGACGATGGACTGGACCTCAAGCCCGAGCGGCACGGTCTGGCGCAAGCGCGTGCACCTGGTGGGGTCGCCGGAGTCCGGCCAGGTTACGTCGATTGTCCGCTACGAGCCGAAGGCGTCCTTTCCGGCACATGACCATCCGGATGGTGAGGAGATTCTTGTGCTGGACGGCGTGTTTTCGGACGAGCACGGTGACTGGCCCGCGGGTACCTATCTTCTCAATCCGGAGGGCTTTCGGCATGCGCCATTTTCGGCGGCGGGCTGCCTGCTTCTCGTGAAGCTGCGGCAGTTTCCGGGGCGAGACAGGCGTCACGTCGTCATCGATACTCGCGCGCTTGAGTGGCAAGAGGATCCGGTACCCGGGGTAGCGGCAAAAACCGTCTATACACAGCCTGGGTTCACCGACGAAACGATGCTGGAGCGCTGGGATGCGGGCGCGGAACTCGGCATCGTGGCTTACGAGCACGGCGCGGAACTGTTCGTCATCGACGGTGAATTCAGTGATGAAGAAGGCAGCTATTCGAAAGGCAGCTGGTTGCGCATGCCATTGGGTTCCATGCATCACCCGCATTCAGCCGGTGGGTGCACGCTGTACATCAAGACGGGCGGCTTTCGCTATATGAACTCGAGAACCGGCTAGGCGAGCGGCTGTCCGAGTTTGTCGGCGGCAATCACAAAGCGATACGGCAGGGCAGCATCCTCTTCTGCATAGTCGACGCCAATCCTTGGCCCAACGGCGATTGCATGGTCGGCAATTTCGATATCGTGGTCTTCGATCCAGATGGACTCACCAGACAGACTGGTGCCGCTGAGCTCGGTGCGGATGCCAAGTCCGCGGGCCAGCGATCCCGGACCGGCCAGAAGATTCTTGTCGACGCATTCTTTGCCGCGTCTGGCCAGCATCTCGTCAATACCCGCGAGCGGTAATCCCGCCCTGATAAGCACGGCGAGCGGGTTGCCCTCGCTGCCGGTAACGACGTTGAAGAGGTGGTGAATGCCGTAGCAAAAGTAGACGTATGCAATGCCGCCCTCGGCGAACATCGGTTCGGTGCGCGGCGTCCTTCGACCGCCATGGGCGTGGCTCGCGCGGTCTTCGACACCGGCGTAGGCCTCAGTCTCAGAGATGATTGCCTTGGTCACACGGCCATCGATGTCCGAGCAAAGGACCTTGCCGAGTAATGCCCGGGAGATTTCTACGACGTCATCGCGCGTGTAGAAGTGTCTCTCAAGCTTCGCCAGGGCGTTTCGCTCGGTGTCCATCGACAGATAGTTTACAGTAGGCGTTATGGATGACCCGGATTTCAAACTACTGCTGGCAATCCTGTTGGTCCTGATCGCCGCAGGTGCCGGCTGGTACTTCCGCGACGAACTGCTGCCAAAACAGGACGAGCCTGCTGTGACCCTGTCAGAGGAGACGTCTGCCGCAGCCACCGCCGAAGGCGTTCCAAAATATCCTGTCGCACCGTACGCGTCGCCGAAGGGCGGGCCGGTCGAGCTCATACCGCTGCCGCCACTCGATGACAGCGACGGCTATTTCCTGCTGGCGCTGGTTGATGTTTTCGGCGCCGCTATCGAACCGTTACTCCTGAAAGACGCGATCATCGACCGGTTTGTCGCCACCGTCGACAACCTGCCCCGCAGTCACGTCTCCGAGAAGATCCGTCCGGTCGGCCGTTTAAGCGACGCGTTTCGCGCCGAAACGGAGGGCAAGAATGAACCGCTGTACCTTAGCCCTGAAAACTACCAGCGATACGATCGTCTCGTCAGTCGCATTACCACGGCCGACATCGACTCAATCGTCGATAGCTATCGGCGTTTCTACCCGCTGCTGCAACAGTCCTACCAGCGCCTCGGCTATCCCAGCGCGTACTTCAACGACCGCGTCATCGAAGTTATCGATCATCTGCTGGCAACGCCCGAAGTTGATGAGCCGATTGAATTGATTCGGCCACACGTGTTGTACGAGTTCGCGGACCCTGAGCTCGAAGCGTCGTCGAGCGGCCAGAAGCTGTTACTGCGCATGGGCAGCGAGCATGCAGCGGTTACCAAACGAATGCTGCGCGAGCTGCGGACGCAACTCGCACAGCAATAGTGTGGTTGCCTATCGGCCGAAGCGATACTCAAAGCCCAGCGAAATCACGTCGCTGTCGATAGTGCCAAGTTCATAACGCGTCCAATCGCCAACCAGCGAGAGGTTTGACGTGATGTCGACCTTGGCGCCACCGCCGTAGTAAGGGTTGTCGTCGGCCGGTACGTCTATCGAGAAGCCATCGACCAGGACGTCAGCGTCCCAGAAGAAAACACCGGCGCGGCCGTACAGCGAAAACTGGTCGTTCAGCGGCAATCCCAGGGTCCCGCCCAGGGTCCAGCCATCCGCGGCAACCTGCGTTTGCGTGGAAAAACCCGGAAAATCTATGGTCTCCGAGAAATCGCCGAAATCGTGATAACCGGCCTCGATACCAAAGTAGTCACCCAGCTGCAGGCCGCCAACAACACGAAAAGCGTTGGTGTCGGAGTCGACATTGAGCCCGCTGAAATCCTCGTCAAAATGCGACGAGCCGAAGCTTGCGCCGACATACGCGCCAGAGTCTGCATGCGCGAGTGGCGATAACAGTAATGCAGCCAGGATGAGTCCCGGCACCGATTGCTTGTGATGATTCATGGCCATCTCCTTATAGCGAACGAAACGCTGTTGGCGTTTGTGCCGGTTTATTAAGCCGCAGGTAAGCTGAAGCTAAGCTGAAGATTCAAGCATCGGAAAGATCAGAAAGCGGGGCGGACTTGAGTCGAGCGTGGCCAATAGCGTCAGAGGCTATTCGGCCTGCCGGGAAAGTCAGTTCGGCGCGTGCGTGACGGTCCTTGCCATGCGCCTTGCAAAGAAATAGATGCGCTGCAGTTTTTCCGTGATGTCCATTTCGATCGTGTAGGCCTCGATACGATTCGGCTCGTTGACGACCAGGCGCTTTGATTCGTGGATCGCTGCTGAATTGGCAAGTTGGGCGATCTCTTTCTTGAGACCGGTAACCGATTTTGCGGCATCGAGGTTGTTTTCTGCGACGGCCTCTATGGCCGCGTCGACGGCACGCGTTACCACACTGTGGAAGCCGTTAAGAACATCCTGCGTTGGCTTGCTCACGGATACGCCTTTCTTGATGCGCGCGCGCCCCAGTTCGACAAGATTGGTTTCGATAACATCGCCGATATTCTCGAGATCGTTGACGGCGTCCATGAGGCGCAGAAATTCCTCGGTCTGTTTTTCGCTCAGCTCGAGGCGACTGACCTTGCCAAGATACGTCACTATGTCGGCGTGCAACGTGTCCACTCGCTCATCGAGGTGCTCTATTTCCTTCAGCGTTGCCCTGTCTCCGTGCAGGATCGCGGGCATGATTTTCGTCAACATCTCCTGCACCTGTTCACCCATGTGCCGGATCTCGAGGCGCGCGTGCAGCAGGGCGAGCGATGGTGTGGCCAGCAGGGAGTCGTCCAGGTACCTGGGTCGGATGATCGCCTCTTCATCCAGGGGCCGATCCGGCACCAGCCATTCCACCAGGCGGGCTATCAGCGTTGTAAACCAGATGAAGATCAGCGTATTGGCGATATTGAAAATCGTGTGCGCATTTGCAATCTGTCTGGGAGCCTCTGCTGCGAGTCGCGCAGGGCCGGACAGTTCAGGATGCAGCGGCGAGAGCACCTCCACGAAGGCAGCGAGTTGGTCGATCAGGCCCACCCAAAGCAAGACACCAGCGATATTGAACAAGACATGCGTTGTGGCGGCACGAACAGCCTCCCTGGGTTTGCCGATGGCAGCGAGCATTGCCGTGACACAGGTGCCTATGTTTGCGCCCATCGCCAGTGCGATACCAGCTGGCAGTGTGATAAAGCCCTGTCCTGCCATGACGATCACGATAGCCGTAGTTGCGGATGACGACTGGATCAATGCCGTGAAGAGGGCTGCGACGAGAATGCCGATGAACGGGTTTGCCATCGTCGTCATCAGGTCGAGAAACGGCTGATAGCTGCGCAAGGGCTGCATGGCATCACTCATGATGCTCATGCCAAAAAAAACGAGCCCGAGTCCCATCACGATGCCGCCGTAGTGTCGGAGCGCGCCCTTCTTTGCAAAGAAGTGAAATCCGAAGCCAACGGCAATCAACAGCAGCGCTGCCTTTGTAACTTTGAACGCGACGATTTGCGCCGTAATCGTAGTGCCGATATTGGCGCCCATAATTACGCCGATGGACTGCGCAAACGACATCAGTCCCGCGGTCGTGAAGCCAACAACGAGCACGGTCGTAACCGAAGAGGACTGGATGATGGCCGTGACGAAAGCACCGGTTAACGCGCCCATAACACGGCTGGACGTCAACCTCGCAAGAATGCTCCTCATGCGGTCGCCCGCAACGGCTTTCAGCGACTCGGTCATCTGGTCGATGCCGAAAAGGAACAAAGCAAGGCCCCCGAAGAGGCCTATCGCCATCGGGCCCACCGCCATGGCGGCCGTCGCGTCGTTCGCGGCGAAAGCGGGCGACCAGCACAGGACAACGCAAATTGACACGAGAAGCCGGTTAAGGATTGCGGTCACGCTAATAGGCCTGGTTCTCTATTCGTGCAAGTGGCTTCAATTTTCCGCCGGCTCCTTCTTGCGCTTGACGACCGTCACCGGGTACGGGCATAGCTGCACGATCTGGGCGGCTTTCGATCCGATGATCATCTGCTTCATGCCGGTACGACCCTGACTGCCCACAACAACCATCGTTGGATCCAGTTTTTCGGCGACTTCGAGAATTCGTGTCACCGGCAGACCCACAACCATCAGCTGTTCTGCTTCCCGTAAAGATTCAAGACCCGGATGCGCCTCGATCACCTTTGCCATGAAATCACTGAACGCCTCTGCGGCGCTGTCATCGATGCGGCTCATGCGCTTCTTCTTGATCAGCTTCGAGTAGTAGCCGGGCATCTCACCAGGATCGTGAACAACGTGCAAAATCATGACCGCAGCCGGCAACCTGTCGGCAAGTTCGCACGCGTAAATGAGAGCGGCCTCAGAGTGCGCGGAAAAATCCACCGGCGCCAGGATAACCCTGCCACCATCCTTGCTGCGCGCGACTTTCGCGCGTTCGGCGATGTCTTTGCCGCTCGTGGCGAGAATTACCTTCGGTGTATTCATTTAGTTGTCTTGCTATTGGAGTGTGTCAAAGGGGGATCATACCGCGGTTCGCCACAGGCTTTATTCGGTAGTTTCCGTCGCCAGATCGATTACGCGGGACTGGCCGCGGTTGCGCGGGTCTGATGCGGCCTGCACGCTCTCGCCGTCGTCGTAAATGATTTGTACGTCGCCGAAATTCCAGATGTCTTCGGTTTTGTAGCCCCGGTCTCCCAGCAAAGAGATTGTTTCTTCGGGCAGGGGGGAATCCGGCTGCGTCATGATGACATCGGGTGGCAGGAGCTGGTGATGGAATCGTGTAGCACCGACGGCCTCGAGTGGCGACATGCCAAAGTCGAAGATATTGAGGATGGTCTGGAAGACTGACGTAAAAATGGTCGACCCACCGGGCGTGCCCACGACCATCGCAACGTTACCATCACGCAGCAGTATCGTCGGTGTCATCGAAGAGAGCATGCGCTTGCCAGGTTCGATCTCGTTCGCCTCGTTGCCGACGACGCCGTAAGCGTTCGGTACGCCGGCCTTGACGCTGAAGTCATCCATCTCGTCATTCAGCAGGAATCCGGCACCGGTTACGACCACGCCGCTGCCGAAGCCGAGGTTGAGTGTGTAGGTGTTCGAAACCGCGTTGCCCCACTGGTCGACGATGGAGTAGTGCGTCGTGTCATGCGTTTCCAGACCAGTGCCCGCGCCAACGTCCATCGAAATCAATTTTGGGTCGATCTCCTGGGCGCGGCGGCGAATGTAGTCGTCAGTCAGCAATTCGTCGATACGCGTATCGACAAAATCAGGGTCACCCAAATATTGCGCGCGGTCAGCAAACACGCGTTTTTCAATCTCCGCAACAAGGTGAACGTATTGTGCCGAGTTGTGCGCCACGCCTTCGAATTCGCGGCCGATATAGTCGTGAATTTTCAGAAGCTGCACGAGCGCGAAGCCTCCGGAGCTCGGCAGCGGTGCCGAAATAACCTGGTAGTCGCGCCAGTCCGAAGCAAGGGGCTCGCGCCATACGGCTTTGTAGTTGCCCAGGTCGTCCAGCGTGATCAGCCCGTTGCCACGCTGCATTTCGGCGACAATCAGCTCGGCAGTTTGACCCTTATAGAACTCATCGACGCCGATATCGGCAATGCGCTGCAGCGTCGTCGCGAGTTCAGGCTGCTTGAAGAGTTCGCCGCTCTGCATATTGCCGAAGTAATCGGCGAAGTTGGTTTTATTGGCATAGCGCTCGAGTCGAGTGAGCATGCCCCCGCCAAGGTTGCCAGGTACGACAAACCCGGCTTTCGCGAGTTCTACGGCCGGCATAACGAGATCGCGCCACGGCATGCTGCCAAAGCGCTGATGTGCCTTCCAGAAACCGGCGACGGTCCCGGGTACGCCGACAGAAAGATGGCCGATCAGGCTCAATCCGTCGATCACGTTACCGTTCACATCCAGGTACATATCGCGATCCGCAGCGGCCGGCGCCATCTCGCGGTAATCAAGGAACGTATTTTCGCCGTTCATGCGAATCAACATGAAACCACCGCCACCGATGTTGCCGGCTTCGGGATAAGTCACGGCCAGCGCCAGGCCTGCGGCGATTCCGGCGTCGACGGCATTGCCGCCCGCCCGAAGAACCTGTTCAGCAACCTCAGCGCCGTAGCGATCCGGCATCGCGACCGCGGCGAGCCGCGGCTCTGCTTGCTGCTGTTCGGCAACCGCGTCCACACTTTGCGGTGCTTCTGTGCGCGAACATCCGAGCAGCAACGCGAGAACAAAAAGGGAAACTAAGGTGCTGAGCCTGGTTTTCGTCATGTTGGTTATCCGTTGTCAGGATACGAGGGTTATCTCAAGTCTGTACGCGTTGTCGTACCACTGCCTGTTCGCCAGGGATCAGGAAAGCACTTTGTCCGTTGGTATTCTACACGCAAGGCCGTGTTTTCGAACCGGCACTGTAGTTG
This sequence comes from uncultured Woeseiaceae bacterium, assembly GCA_964440945.1. Classification (GTDB taxonomy): domain Bacteria; phylum Pseudomonadota; class Gammaproteobacteria; order Steroidobacterales; family Woeseiaceae; genus UBA1847. Next base: position 6,813 of record CAYTTZ010000015.1, on the reverse strand, counting down.
CCGGTCAGCGCGGGGACGTCGCCACGTGCCGGGCAGACCCATTCCAGGCAGGCGACCGACCGAATTGCCTTCATGAGGTGACCGCAAAACGCGCATGAGCGCCTTTCTCGCTTTATAATCGTCGATCTTCATTCGGATCGCTGCTGCATGCGCCTCACCCAACTAAGTCTCGCCAATCCGGCTGCGGTAGCCATCGTCGCGGCGTTGATCGTGATGTTGGGTGTGCTGTCGCTGACCAGTATTCCCGCGCAGCTGCTGCCGCAGATCGAAAAGCCGATCATTACCGTCGTCAACGCCTGGCCTGGCGCCTCCCCCCGAGAGATCGAGTCCGAGCTTACAGTGCCGGTCGAAGAGGTTCTGCAGGGCACGCCGGGGATGACCGAGATGATTAGCTGGAGCATGCCCAATTTCGGTTTCATGCAATTGGAGTTTTCGCTCGAGACCGACATGACGCGCACGCTGATCGAGGTCATCAGCCGGCTCAATCGGCTTCGCCCGCTGCCCGCCAACGCCGAGCAACCGCAGGTGAGCCTCGGCGAATGGGGAGACTCCAACGACCAGCTCATCGAATACTATGTGCAGCAGCTGGATGGTGATGAGAACCGACTCACCGAGAACAAGCGCTACCTGCGCGAGGTTATCGTTCCCGAACTGGCATCCTTGTACGGCGTTTCGCAGGTAGATATGTTTGATGCCGGTGGCAACAGCAGCGATCAGCTGCAAATCATAGTCGACCCCTACAAGGCGGCCGAGCTCGGCATCGATATAGCCAAAGCCGCGGCGCGAATAGGGCGTTCCGCCGATATCTCGTCGGGTGTTGTAGACGTGGGCCGAAGAGCCTACACGCTACGCGTCGAGGGGCGCTATGACATCGACGAGCTCGCCGGACTTATCGTCGAGTGGCGCGATGGTTTGCCGATCAAACTTGGCGACCTCGCGACAATCAGTTACGGACCGCCGCAGCGCGAGGGCTTCATTTATCACAACGGTCACAAGGCGGCGCGCGTGGCCATCGCCAAGACCACCGATGCCAATGTGCTGGAAGCCCTGAAGGGCGTAAAGGCACGTATGAATGAGCTCAATCAAACCGATTTTAAAGAGCGCGGACTGCACGCTGAATACAGCTTTGATCCGGCGCTTTACATCAATCGTTCGATTCGGCTGCTTACCGGTAACCTGATCGCGGGCGTGTGCCTGGCCATCGGTGTGCTGTGGTTATTCTTACGGCAGTGGCGTGCAACATTCATTATCGCAATGGCTATTCCGATTTCGCTTCTGGGCACGTTCGTTGTGCTATCAGCGGCCGGGAGATCATTGAACGTTATTTCGCTGGCAGGACTCGCCTTCGCAACCGGCATGGTGCTCGATGCCGCCATCGTTGTCCTCGAAAATATCGTTCGACTGCGCGAAAAAGGTGAGGACCACGCCAGCGCCAGTGATCACGGTACGAGCCAGGTCTGGGGTGCGTTGTTAGCGTCGACAGCAACGACCGTCGCCATTTTTATTCCGATCATGTTCCTCAAGGATGTCGAGGGACAAATGTTCGCCGACCTGGCACTGACAATAGCAATCGGCGTATCCATTTCGTTGCTGGTGGCGATCACGATTCTGCCCACTACCGCGCGTTACTGGATGAGAAAGACTCCGCATCAGCCGAAGGAGGGCGCGGCCTGGGATCGAATGGCCGACGTGCTGATGGAGCTGACACGTGGCCGACGCAGGCAGGCAGGGTGGATCGTTGGCCTGATGGCGGGCTCGATATTTCTTACGATAGCGCTTTGGCCAGAGAGCAACTACCTGCCGCCTGTGAAGCGCGATACCGTCGACAGCTTCCTGTTTTTCCCGCCCGGTACCAACGTTGATACGGCCGACCGTGAAATCGCGCAGCTTCTACAACGGCGCCTCGAGCCGCATCTCAATGGCGAGAAGGAACCTGCGGTTCGCGATTACTTCCTGTGGTCGTTCCCCGGCGGTTCCGGCGGCTGGCTGGCGATCAACCCCGTGAAGGGCACGGATCTGGAGGCCTTTCAGAATGTCGTGCAATCGGAGGTGATCGCCGGCATTCCGGACCTGTTTGGATTTACGATGCGACGCAGCCTGTTCGGCGGTTTCGAAGACACTAACAGTGTCGAGATGCGCTTGGCATCCACCGACCTCGATGCCCTCAAACCGGTTGTCGCGCAGTTGATGCAGCTTATCCCGGCGACCATGCCGGGCGCATCGGCGCAGCCTCAGCCGGATCCCTTCGCGGAAGCTAACGAGCTCCGGTTCATTCCGAAAGACGTGCGCCTCGCCGAGGTCGGCTGGACGCGTGAAGACCTGACCCGGGTTGTCCTGCAGCTTGGCCAGGGTGTCTGGCTCGGCGAGTACTTCACCGGCCGTGAGCGGGTTGATATTTATCTCAAAACCAGCCGCTTCGATACGCCGGAGGCCATGGCCGCGATGCCGGTGGCTACGCCCAGGGGTGGCGTCGTGCCGCTCGGTAGCGTTGCCGATATCGAGATCGCGCCTTCGCCTGCGATGGTCATGCGAGTCAATCGGGCACGGGCCTACAGCGTGATCGTCAATCCTCCGGAGGGCATGTCCCTCGAAGCGTTGGTCGACGAGTTGCAGAATACAATCGCGCCGCAACTCAGCGACCTGATGCCGGCGGACGGGACCATCCAGTATGCAGGCAGCGTTCAGGATCTCGAGCGCGCTATCGGTACGCTAGGCGCCAATTTCCTGATCGCAGTCGGCTTGCTGGTATTGATCATGGCGGGGTTGTTCCGCTCGCTGAAGGACGCGATCCTGGTTGCAATATCGATACCGCTGGCGGCCGTGGGCGGCGTGTTGGCAATCACGCTGGTCAACGCTATCAAGTTCCAGCCACTGGACCTGCTGGGTATGATCGGCTTCATCATCTTGTTGGGACTGGTCGTCAACAACGCGATACTGTTGGTCGCGCAGACGCGTGCCGCACAGGCAAAGGGAATGAATCGTGTCGATGCCGTGCACCAGGCACTGCGTTATCGCCTGCGGCCGATCTTCATGAGCACCCTGACCAGCCTGTTTGGCATGCTGCCGTTGCTGGTTGTGCCGGGTGCCGGCAGCGGCATATACAGGGGTATGGCCGCCGCCATTGTCGGCGGAATGAGTGTGGCGACTTTGTTTACGCTGTTACTACTGCCAAGCCTGTTGCAGTTGGCGGCAGGATCGCGAGCGGTCGGCACGGCGCCGGTAGGATCAACAACATGAAATACATAGCTGCTTTCCTGGCCTTCGTGCTGCCGACTTTGTCGTCGCTTGCCCTGGCACAGGAATATCCGCCCGCGAAGGTCCAGGTCGCTGCAGCGGAGCTGCGCAACATGGCGCCGATTGTCGAGGCATCGGGTACCGTCGTCAGCGTGAACGATTCACGCATCGCTGCGGAAGTTGAAGGCGTGCTGACGTGGATGGCGGACGTTGGCGATGCGGTTGACGCGGGTGCTGTCATTGCTCGCATCGACCCGCGCCTGATGCAAGTGGAGGTCACTCGTGCGCGTGCCAGCGTTGCGCGGCTCGAAGCCGATCTGAACTATCGTGAACAGCAGCTCCTGCGCGCCGAGGAACTTGCAGTTAACAACAACGTATCGGCGAACCTGCTCGATGAGTCGAGAGCAGAGCGCGAGCAGGCCATTCATCAGCTTGCGGACGCCCGCGCGCAGTTGGATAAAGCGGAGGGCGATCTCGCGCGTACCCGGATTCGAGCGGCGTTTGCCGGCCACGTAGTCGAACGGCTCGCTTCCGTCGGTGAATATATTGGCGTTGGCGAAGACGTCGCGCGGCTTGTTGATACGAACCGCAAGGAGATTTCTTTGCCGGCACCTATCGCCCTGACGGCATTCATGAGGCCGGGATTGAAGGTGCGCGTGAAGAGTGGCCGCGTCGAACGCGAGCACGAGGTGCGTGCGGTCGTACCGGTCGGTGACGCGATTTCTCGTATGGTCGAAGTGCGGCTCAAGGCAGGCGACAGCGACTGGCTGGTGGGGGCGCCGGTACAGGTCAGCCTGCCAGCTGCCGAGCCAAGGACGGCGGTTGCCGTGCCGCGCGATGCGCTGGTGGAGCGTGGCGGTGCATCGTATCTCTTTCGAATCAAAGAAGATGGCACTGCAGAACAAGTGACAGCCAACATTGAATCGACGGTGGGCCTGTGGGTCGCCATCGCCGATGGCATCGTGCCAGGCGACCGCGTGGTTATTCGCGGCGCCGAGCGCCTGGCGGCCGATCAGTCTGTCGAGATTATCCCGAGCGGCGAAGCTCTTTAGTCTGCGACGTACCAGTCCGGTAGCTCGAGGCCTTTCGCGCGCAAGAACTCTGCGTTGAACAGTCGCTCCATGTAACGCGTCGCCGAGTCGCACAGGATCGTAACGATCGTGTGCCCCGGACCCAGTTCTTTCGCCAGCCGCATTGCGCCGACGACGTTGATGCCGCTGGAGCCGCCAAGAACCAGGCCCTCCTCGCGAATCAGTCGAAAAACCAGCGGAATGGCTTCCGTGTCCGGTATTTGCCAGCTGATATCGATCGGCGAACCCTCGAGATTGGCGGTTATGCGGCTGTTGCCGATGCCCTCGGTAATGGAGGAGCCCTCGATTTTCAGTTCGCCGTGCGAAAAGTAATGGTTCAGTGCCGAGCCACCGGGATCGGACAGACCGATCTTGATATCCGAATTGAACGACTTGAGTGCTCGACCAACGCCGCCCAGGGTCCCGCCGGTCCCGACGGCACAAATGAAACCATCGACATGTCCTTCGGTTTGCTGCCAGATCTCGGGGCCGGTGGTTTGTTCGTGAAACTCGCGATTGGCCAGGTTTTCGAACTGGTTTGCCCAGAATGCACTGCCGGTCTTTTCGGCGTTCATCTCGGCCGCGATGCGTCCGGAGGTGTGAACGAAGTGTTCGGGACTTTTGTAGGGTACGGGCGGGATCTGTCGCACTTCCGCGCCGTGTGCTTTGAGCGTATCGACTTTTGACTGGCTCTGGTTGTTCGGCATCACGATGATGCTGCGATAACCAAGGGCCGCACCAACCAGTGCGAGCCCGATACCGGTATTGCCAGCGGTACCTTCAACGATGGTGCCGCCGGGTTGCAGTTCGCCGCTGGCTTCCGCGGCCCTCACCATGCCGAGCGCTGCACGGTCTTTCACCGAGCCACCCGGGTTCATGAACTCGGCTTTGCCCAGGATCTCGCAACCGCTTTCCTCCGAAAGACCGTTCAGCCGTATGAGCGGGGTATTGCCGATGCAATCAATGACGGATTTGCTTGTTTTCACGGAAGTGCCTGTGAGCGGATTAGACGGGCCTATTCTAAAGGAGAATCCACAGGTCGTTGTTACTGTCTCTATCCATGGGTTCGAAAGCAGTCTTGCGTATACACGTCACTCGCGGTCGCCGTGCGGAACAGCTCTTCTAAATTCATTTTGTCGCTGATTTGATACACCCCGTATCGTGACGCACGTCCCGATTTAGCGGTACGATCGAGTTAACATCGATTCATTATATTTTACGTTTTCGTGTGTCGTCTTGGTTGGCAGGTTCATGATGGAAAAGTCGTTTCTCAAATTGCTCGCTGTGTCACTGCTGGCGCTATCGCTGGCCGCCTGCGATGTGCAGACTTACGATGATGCCGTGGCGAGCATTCAGAATACCAATCCGCCACCGCCACCACCCCCACCGCCGCCACCCCCACCGCCACCACCGGGCACATCGTTTGGACCCAATTTCTCAGAAATCCAGGCTGGCCTGTTTACGCCGACCTGCGCGAGCTCGAGCTGCCATGGCGGCGGCAACCCGGCTGCCGGGCTCAACCTCGAGGCGGCCAGCAGTCATGCAAACCTCGTTGGCATTGCCAGCACACAGGATGCGGGCATACAGCGCGTCAACGCAGGTAACCCGGATATTAGCTACCTGATTCAAAAGCTCGAAGGAGCGGCAGCGACGGGCACGGTCATGCCGCCGAGTGCTGCCATCCTGCAAGCTGACATCGACGTTGTGCGTCAATGGATCAGTGCAGGCGCTGTCGATGACACGATCGTCGTGCTGAACCCGATCCAGGTGACCTCGCTCACGCCGGCACCGAACGCTGACCTCACAACACAACCGATGCAGATCATCGCCGGATTTTCGCGTGACCTGGATGTTTCCACGGTCAATGCGCTGACGTTCACGGTGTTTGCGAGCGGCGGTGACGGCAACTTCAATAGTGGCAACGAAGTACAGATAACGGCCGCGAGTATCAGTGTGCCCGGCGCCAACCAGGCCAGCGCCGTATTTGACCTGACCGGCGTCACCCTGGCGGACGACACCTATCGTGTGACGCTGCACGGCGATGGTGCGAATGTCATTATGGATTTGGACGCGAACGCGCTCGATGGCGAGTTTTCGAACTTCCCGAGCGGCGACGGTACCGCAGGTGGCGATTTCGTCGTGGACTTCTCAATCACGACTCCGGTCGCTCCGCCGATTCGAGTGGTGTCGCTAACGCCCGCACCGAATGCCAATCTCACAGCACAACCGACGCAGATTGTCGCCGGCTTTACACGCGATCTGGATGCTTCCACGGTCAACGCGCTGACGTTCACGTTGTTCGCGAGCGGTGGTGACGGCAACTTTGATAGCGGTAACGAAGTTCAGATAACGGCTACGAATATCAGTGTTCCCGGTGCCAACCAGGCCACCGCCGAATTTGACCTTACCGGCGTCACCCTGGCGGATGACACTTATCGCGTGACGCTCCTTGGTGACGGTGCAAATGTCATCAGGGACCTGGACGGGAATGCGCTTGACGGCGAGTTCT
>CAYTTZ010000014.1:0-27792 GCA_964440945.1 uncultured Woeseiaceae bacterium | reverse complement strand
GTCACCGAGATCTACGACTACCTGCGCCTGCTGTTCGCGCGGGCCGGCACGCCACGCTGCCCGGACCACGACATCACGCTCGAGGCACAGACCGTCAGCCAGATGGTCGATCACGTGATTGACCTGCCCGAAGGCTCACGCCTCATGCTGCTTGCCCCGGTCGTCGCCGAACGTAAGGGCGAGCATGTACAACTAATGGCTGATCTGCAGGCACAGGGCTTCATCCGCGCCCGCATTGATGGAGAGATCTACGAACTCGATCAGCCACCCGAACTCGACCTTCGCAAGAAGCACACCATCGAAGCCATTGTCGATCGTTTCAAGGTCAAGGAAGACCTGCGGCTGCGCCTGGCCGAGTCCTTCGAGACTGCGCTGCGGCTCGCAGACGGCGTCGCGCGTATCGCCTGGATGGATCAGCCCGAGCAGGAGGAAATCATCTTTTCCGATCGCTTCGCCTGCAATATCTGTGGTTACAGCCTCACGGAGCTGGAGCCTCGTCTTTTTTCATTCAACAACCCTACCGGCGCCTGCCCAGGCTGCGACGGCCTCGGCGTCAAGCAGTTCTTCGACGCGGATCGCGTCGTCGTCAACCCGGGCCTGTCACTGGCTGGCGGTGCGATTCGCGGCTGGGACCGCAAAACCACCTACTACTACCAGATGATCAAGAGCCTGGCGTCGCATTACGAATTCGACATCGAGACTCCGTTCAACGAGCTGTCGAAGAAACTGCAGAATGTCGTCCTGTACGGCAGCGGCAAGGATAAGATCGAATTTTTCTACGCCAATTCACGCGGCATGCAGATCAAGAAGGTGCATCGCTTCGAAGGCGTACTGCCGAATCTCGAGCGACGCTACCGGGAAACCGAATCCAGCGCCGTGCGCGAAGAACTTTCGAAGTTCCTGAACAGCCAGGATTGTCCGGACTGCAAGGGCACCCGACTGAACGAGGCTGCCCGGCACGTGTTTGTCGCCGACCGATCGCTGCCGGAGCTCACCGGCCTTTCTATCGGGCATGCGCGCGAATTCTTCCGCACCATGAAGCTCGAGGGCTGGCGCGCCTCGGTCGCCGACAAGATCGTGAAGGAAATCAGCGCGCGCGTTGGTTTCCTGTCGGACGTCGGCCTCAACTACCTGTCGCTCGATCGCAGCGCGGAAACGCTGTCGGGTGGTGAAGCTCAGCGCATTCGCCTTGCCAGCCAAATCGGATCCGGCCTGGTTGGCGTCATGTACATTCTCGACGAACCGTCCATCGGGCTGCACCAGCGTGACAACAAACGCCTGCTCGGCACGCTTACGCACCTGCGCGATATTGGCAATACCGTGATCGTCGTCGAGCACGACGAAGAAGCGATCCAGCTTGCGGACCACGTTGTAGATATTGGACCGGGCGCCGGCGTACACGGTGGCCAGATCGTGGCGCAGGGCACACCGCAGCAGATAAAGGACGAACCGCGGTCGCTAACTGGCCAATACCTGTCCGGCACGCGTGCCATCGCGGTTCCGGATGAGCGCACGCCGCAGGATCCGGAAAGGCAGATCTCGATCATCGGCGCGACCGGCAATAACCTGCAGACGGTAGACGCCGCCATACCCGTTGGCCTGATGACCTGCGTCACAGGCGTCTCCGGTTCCGGAAAGTCGACGCTGATCAATGACACGCTCTACAAGGCTGTGTCGGAGGCGCTGAATCGCGCAAGTCGCAACCCGGCTCCACATACGGAAATACAGGGCCTTGAGCATATCGATCGCGTGATCGATATCAGCCAGAGCCCGATTGGCCGTACGCCACGATCCAACCCGGCGACGTATAGCGGGCTGTTTACGCCGATTCGCGAGCTGTTCGCCGGCACACAGGAAGCCCGCTCCCGCGGCTACATGCCCGGACGCTTCAGCTTTAACGTCAAGGGTGGCCGCTGCGAGGCCTGCCAGGGCGACGGTGTCATCAAAGTTGAAATGCATTTCCTGCCCGACGTGTACGTGCCCTGCGACGTCTGCCGCAGCAAGCGCTACAACCGGGAGACGCTAGAGATTCGCTACAAGGGCAAAAATATCAACGAGGTACTGGAGATGACGGTAGAGGATGCCGCCGATTTCTTCAGAAATGTGCCGGTGGTAGCGCGAAAACTGCAGACACTTATGGATGTCGGGCTCACCTACATTCGCCTTGGCCAGAATGCGACTACCCTGTCCGGTGGCGAAGCCCAGCGCATAAAACTCGCCAAGGAATTATCGAAGAGAGACACGGGTAATACACTTTACATTCTCGACGAGCCGACGACCGGCCTGCATTTTCATGACATCGAGCAGCTGCTTCGCGTATTGCATCGACTCCGCGATCACGGCAACACGATCGTCGTCATCGAACACAACCTGGATGTCATCAAGACAGCGGACTGGGTCATCGACCTCGGCCCGGAAGGCGGCGACGGTGGCGGTCGCATTGTTGCTGCCGGCACGCCCGAACAGGTCGCTTCAGCGCCCGGCTCCTTTACCGGCGAATATCTCAAACCGCTCGTCAAGGGCGCGCGCAGAGCGCGCGGCGGCACCGCGCTCAGTGCGTAGGTAAAGCGACGGTTCGATGATTTCGAGTTCCATAAGCAGAAATTGGCCATCGGCATCGCGAACCCAGTCGCCTCGACCGTAGGTCGGCAGTGGCTCTACCTGGGCGAATAACGCGCTTGCCGTCGCCAGCAACGCATGCGGCGGGCGCACGGGACTGATATCCACACCGTGCTCTTCCTGGACGCGGAAATCGCCGGCCTTGGGCCTCTTCTGGATCGCATGGCTGTATTCGCCGTTGAAGAAGAACAGCGAGACCCCCCTCTCCCTGGGTGTTTTCGATGAAGGGCTACACAAGCAAAGGCACGGTTCGCGAAGACCTGCCGTAATTCCCTGAGCTGTTCAGCGCCAACCGGATCCGTCAAGACGAAAGTGTCTTTCGCATTCGCGCCGATCGTCGGTTTAATTACGATCCGTTCGCTCTGATGTTCGGCAAACAGGTCGGCCGTATTCACGGACTCAAAACCGTCGCACCAGGTACTCGGCACGATCGCACTGCCGCGCTGTTCGACATCCGGCAGATACGTTTTCTCCGGCGTCCAGTGCACCAGCGCAAGGTCATTGATGAGCAGTGCCCGAAAGGCACCGATGCTGACCAGCACGTCGAGGAATTGCCGCGCGTACTCCGGGTAGTCCCACGGCGTACAACTGCAGGCGGCATCGAATTCATTCCAGTCGACCTGCGACCGTCAGGCAGCCGTCTCGACCTGCCAGCCGAGTTCTTTCATCGGCGCGAAACTCAAATGAACGTCCGTCACGAAATCGCCCCTATCGGCCATGGTCAGGTACGCGATCTTCTTCACTCGCTGAATGCACCGCTTCTCAGGAACCGGACCGTCAGCCGTATTGGCTCGTGCATGCGCATCATGAATGCATGTGAGTGCTCGACCTCGACGAAATCTGTCATGCCCTCCAGCTTGGTGTCCGCCACCGACACCCGGCCATCGTCGGGGTTGTCGAGCACCGCGGATGTGATCGGGTCGATCGTGCGATTACCGGCAATCACGCCGAGTTCGAAGGTCGCGGGCCCGAGTTTGAGGGGCACGCTTTGTTCACCTTTGCCGAGCTGCAGCCCGGCCGGCCCGTTCAGCCAGTCAAAACCCGGCCAGTCCCGAAGCTCGTCAACCGCCGCACTACCCTGGTTTGGCGGCCCAAGCATAACGACACGACCGAGCTCCGCGATGCTGTTCTGGCTGAGGTACTGGCGCAGCAGGATACCGCCGAGGGAGTGCGTGACGAAGTGAATGCGCTCGACACCTTCGATCGAGCGACAGGCTTCCAACCCCTCGGGAATGGCAAGTTCGGCGAGCTCCTCGACACTATGATCGCGCGACGGATAGTCAATGTTCGCTGTCTCGAAGCCTTCCTCGGCCAGCGCCCGCTGCATGGGGCTCATGGAGGTAGCGGTTCGAGCAAGGCCATGCAACAGGACGACACAGTCGGCTGCCGATACGACGCCGGTCGAAAGTAATAAAGTTCCAATGAGCCACGCGCGCCTCATCATTATTCAGGCTGCCTGCGTAAATCCCTGCTCGCGCAGCTGCCTGTCATGCCACTTGCCGAGCACGGCCAGCCCAAGCATCGCGCCCAACAGCGCCCAGCCCATATCCGACTGCGTGTCCCACGCATAACCCTGGGTGCCGAGGAAAGCGTCGGCGGCTTCATCGGAAAGCAATGCGACCCACCATTCGATCAATTCGTAGAACGCACTGAAGGCAAGGCAAAAACAGACAATGTAGAAGTTCCTCCAGGCAGCAGAGCTGAAAACTTTCAGTCGAATCATGAGTTCACGCGCAATGATCGCAGGGATAAAGCCCTGCACGAAGTGACCGAGTTTATCGTAGTTGTTTCTCGAGCCGTCAACCGCGTCGCGCAACCAGTCGCCGACCGGTACCTCCGCGTAGGTGTAGTGGCCGCCGACCATCAGGATCACGCAGTGAACAAGGATCAGCACATAGACCAGCGTCGTCAACGGAAAACGGTCGCGCGTCAACCACAGAACGACCGCGCCCAGCACGGCCGGAAATACCTCCAGGCACCACGTCGTGAAGTCCTTCGGCTCAACACCCGACCAGACAAGCACACCGAAAAAGACGACCATCCACAGAATACGCATCGGCGTCATCGTTATTTTCCCTCGGCGGTCTGTCGCACGGCTTCGCCCTTCCTGGACCGCCAGTAGCCCTGACTGCTGAAACTCTGCCATACCCAAGGCAGCCAGCGCAGCAATGCAAAGCTGAGCCATAGCGCCCAGGCCAGGATCAGCGCCTTGTATATCCATAGCGGCACCGATATCACCGCGGCAACAGGCAAGGCCGATTGACTGCTGTCTGCGAACCAGTTCAGCACGTTGCCATAGGAGTTATGCCCCGTAACGTGCATATCCGGTGTGCCGAGAAGGCCCTGCGGCAGCGCCGTCACGACGCTCAGCAACGCGACGACGCTCAATCCTCCGATAACGAGCTGAATGGTATTGAAACGCCACCAGTTAACGTCGATTTGCCACCGTTCCCTCGCACCGCAGGCCAGCAGCCAGACGACGACCACGGCAAGCACCGGCCAGTTGAAGGTGCTGAAGCCGAGACCCAAAAGAAGCCAGTGCCGGCTCTTTAGCGGCGCGAGCCCGACGCGCCCGAGAATGAGCGCGAAAATCACCAGCACCGCCAGCTCCGACCAGTACAGTACCGCCGGCCCTAATTTGGGTCCGCTCGAGACCAGAAGCCAGCGGTCGCGTGGTTTGGTCAGCGACAGTTCGATATTGCTGGCGGGCGCACCGATGTCGACACCAGGCGTTGTTGTTCTCAGACCCATTGCGCCGCTCTCACGCCACTGAATACTAATGCCGTGCTGGCCGGGGAGGATTGGCAAGGTAAGCTCACCGGCCTCGGCACGCATTGTCTGCGTGCGTCCATCAATGCTGACCGACGTAACTTCTGCGCCTTCCGGAATGCGCATCCGGTGTTGCGCACCGCGGGTGCTTCGGTACTGTAACGCGAGACTGACATCGCTCGAACGCGTGCCATAATTTACGGCGAGATTCACCGAGTCGAATGCCAGCGTCGAACCCTCGGCCGCTTCGGGTCGCGTCGCCTGCATGACGAGCTTTTCACCGCCACGCGGGTCGAACTCGGCCACGCGCACGTCACTGACATCGTCTCCCGTATTGCTCTCGGGAATGCCGTCGAACTTCGCCGTCCAGATATTGCCCACCGCGAATCGCCAGACTTCGCTCCACGCGGCACCCTCCTCTGCCGTCAGAGTAAGCGGTGATTTTCGCGGCAGATTGGATGTCCAGCTGATCGAAGCTTGCTGCGGGTTCATTGACACGAGGACACGACCCTCATTGACAGTGAATTTGCCGCTCACGATCGATTCGCCTTCCAGCAACGGCACGTCGAGCGTCAGTGCCCCTTGTACCGGCGCCATGCGATGAACCGTTGTCGTAACCTTCCAGTCGAGACCCAGCTCGATCGTCCGCTCGATCCGCGCGAACGTCGGGAACCGACTGCTCTCCCAGCGAACGGACTCGTTGCCATCCGCGGCGGTTTGCAGGCGCGTCAGCTGCAGGGATCCCGACAGCAGCCGGCGGTCCTTGATGCCCGCCACAAACCAGCCATCACTGCTCACATTGACGACGCGAGGCGGCATCTTGAACGGAATCTCGAGGCTATCGACCGCCGGCACCGGACCGCTAAGGGTGACCCGATGCTGTCCCGACTGGACATACAGCCACAACGCATTGTTTTTCATGCGAATTACGTGCGCGTTTGCCGCGCCGTCCAGCAAAATGACTTGCGGCCGCCAGCCTTGCATCGAGCCCGGCAATGGAACAGCAACGTCCGCCACAGCGTGAATGTCGAGCTCCATGCTGATCGCATTGGCACTGGCTACCACGTCCACCGCAACTATCTCGGCACAACGCGGCACGCAGTCCGGCGGCTCGAGCAGCCGCTGCTCGAGCTGTCGTAACAGATCGGCGTCGGGCAAATCCGCCTGTGCGGTCGGGCTGGCCGCCATAAGCGAGGCAAACAGGCCGACGGCAAACAGGCCTGTGATATCGGCTCGTCCCAAGCTCACTCCACCGGGCAGGCGCCAGCGCTTCTGGAATATTTCGGCGGCGAGCGCCGCGGCGAACAACAACAGTAAAACCACCTCCGCGACACGCAGTGCACTGACCAGCCAGCGCGGCAGAACAACGAGCCGCATGGTCTGCTCAGCGTCTACTGGACCGCTCCAGGAAAGCGAGTAACTATTCCATTGCCAGGACGGTATACCGGGACCCGCCTGCACAATTGCGTTCGGCGCGTAACGCTCGAAATTGTAGGACCGCCTGGCGCCGGCAACGACGACCTCCTCGATGAAGCCGCTCTCTGCCTGGACACCCTCGCTGCGCAGTCGCAGTTCTGCGTCGCCCGCCATCTGCTTCGCCAACGCGGCCGGTGCGGAGGTCGGCAATGCACGATCGTAGAGCTGGTACTGGTTGTACTGTGGTTCAAGCTGCGGATACAGAGCGATGCGCAACTGGCTCGCCACAAACGGTACAAGCGCGATCACGAGTGCTGCGGCGCTGAGTAACTGGTAACCGGATACCAGCTGACGCAATCGCCCGACGGGCGCGACTCGCATCAATGCAATCGCCACCAGCAGGTTGAGCCAAAGCCATCCCGGCGCCAACATCTCGTGGAAACTCAATACCAACGCAAGCAGCGCAATGACGCCCGCGCCACGACCCAGCAGGCGCCAGACCGCGATCGTGATGATCAGTACAAGGAAGAAGTCGAGTAGTTGCCACTGGCTCACCCAGCTACCGCGTGCACTATCCACGCCGGGCGCCGCGAGCAATTTGCTGCCGGGCGGCACGTTTAGCGTGGCCTGAACAGCGCCAAAGCGCGTGTCCCAGCCCGTAACCGGCATCGAACCGCGTTCGTCGACGCGACCCAGTGCGTTCAAATCGACGTTTGTCTGCCGCACCTCGACGCCCGTATATCCGGGCTGCTCGCCGCTGGTAATCAGCAGGCTGTCCTCAGACTCACGCGCGGTGAGCAATGCGTACGGAAGCGCCATGTCGAGTCGCCAGTCCCTGCGCATCTCGCCGCTGATGGCATCAAGAACGACGAAGCCATCGCCGTCGAAATCCAGCCAGATGGTCCGAGCCAGCGCCAGCTCATTCGTCACGGACACGACACCGCGGCTGCGCTCCGTGATCCTGAATGTGGCCCCGGGGTCGACTCGGAAAGCCGGGTAACTCCTCCAGTTTCCAGGCACTTGAACCTGCGTCGGATCAACGGGCGGCAATCCTTCAACGGCGGTCACGCGCAGTCGGGCGTTCGAAAGGTAGCTCCAGATCTCCGCGGCAGGCAGATTGGTGCCCTCATTCTGTTGGCGATCAATCGCATCGAGCACCGCGGGTCCGCGAGCGCTGACAAACACCGTCCAGCGTCCGGGCCTGACCTGCAGCCGCAGGTTGCCATCTGACTCAAGCCTGGCTGGAAGTTGGCTCTGCAAATTGAGTGGCACGAAGCCCTCGGGGAGAATCGGACCGAACAGTTCCTCGCGAACGCTGCCGGAAACGTCGATTTGCAGCTGAGTGATCAGACGCGTTGGCACATCATCTGCGACCAGCCTGTGAATCTCCGTCTTCACCGAGTCCACGACCTTGGTGTCGCGCTTTCGCTCACCCAGGAAGACCCCGTTTCGATCCAGTTCCGGCCGCTCTACGCGACGGCCGTCAACCGTCAGTGTGACGAGCCCACTTGCCGGCGGCAGGCGCATCACGCCCGGACGTTCGTCCCATTCGAATCGGCCGGCAATTGCATAAGTACCGGGTGCCACGCGAACGCTTGGAACATTGTCCCGCGCAACGACTTCGATAGCGCGGCCATTCGCCGTAACGCTATCTGGCCAGTACTCCGGACCACCCGGCAACGCGATCCATTGCTCGTCGGCATACACAGTCCACTGCTGGGTGAAACGCGCATCTGACGACGTGACGGTCAGCTGCAATCGCCCGGGCCATGCACATACGAAATCACTGCGTTCGTTCGCGTCGCGATCGAAGTAGAACGGGCAGTCGCGATACTCCTTGTCCTTCAGCACCCACGCTTGCCAGTCTTTCAGGTCGTCAGGCACATACTCCTGTGCGCCGACGGACGTTATGCAGATGATTGAAAATACAAAAACCAGCCTGAATATCGTTGACATACGGGATCCCTGCCTAGTGCGTTTCTACACTATACGTCAACGTAGCGCGCTTGGGATCGGGGTTTAACCTCAGTAATGCGGCGGCCGTTCGTCGCCCGGATCGCCGGCCGGCGCGGCGTCTCCCATCGAACGCACTCTATCTATCAGAGACTGACAAAGTGTATTCAGCTCCATGATTTTCGCCTGCTGGCTGGTAACCACATCGTTGAGTTCATTCAGTAGCTGGTCCTGGTGCGCCAGTCGGCTTTCAAGATCAATAAAGCGCTCCTCGCTCATGCCGGTCCCCTGTCGTTATTTGCAATTCGGGCCATTACTCGTGAATGATCCGGTCTGGTGTCCTGATCCGTCAATTCGCATGAATTCGGAAACAGTGACATTTGTAAGGACAAGGCGCATGCCGCAGCCAGTGTCGAGACCCTGGCAAGGGTTGTACCACGGTCCCTGCGAAAGTCGCTGCTTCCAGAAGGGCGTCGATTTTGTGCCAATTGCCGGATCAGCACACTAGAATACACGGCTGGAACTTGCAGGGCTCTTCATGTCACTCCTTCGTTTTGAAGATATAGGCCTCGAATTCGGCGAGCAGGTCATTCTGCGCGACGCCGAATTCGCGGTAGAAGCCGGTGAGCGCATCTGTCTCATCGGCCGCAACGGTGCCGGCAAGTCGACTACGCTGAAACTGATCATGGGAACGATGGAGGCCGATCGCGGCGAGATCGTCAGGAAATCGGACCTGATCGTCAGCCAACTCGAGCAGACACTGCCCGAAGCGATGGACATGCCGGTTATCGACGTAATCCGATCGGGACTGGCGCAAATTCAGCGGCTGCTGGTCGACTACGAAGAGCGCTCCGGACTGGAACTGGACAAGCACGGCCTGCGCGAGCTCGAAGCCCTGCATGCGAAGATCGACGTGCACGATGGCTGGCACCTTGAACAACGCGTGGAAACGACAATCACCGAACTGAACCTGCCGGCCGACAAGTCGATGAACGAATTGTCGGGCGGCTGGCGACGTCGCGTCTTGCTGGCCAAAGCGCTGGTACAGAAACCGGACCTGCTGCTTCTGGATGAACCCACCAATCATCTCGACATCGCCACCATCAAGTGGCTGGAGGATCGAATCTATGGCTATCCCGGTGCCGTCATGTTCATCACACACGACCGGGCTTTCCTGCAGCGCCTCGCGACGCGCATCGTCGAGATCGATCGTGGAAAGCTGACCAGTTGGCCGGGGGACTATGATAACTATCTGAACCGAAAGGAAAAAGTGCTGGAAGACGAGGCGGTAGCTGACGCCCGTTTTGACAAGAAGCTGGAGCAGGAAGAGGTCTGGGTGCGACAAGGCATCAAGGCACGTCGTACCCGCAACGAGGGCCGGGTTCGCACCCTGCAGAAGATGCGCGAGGAACGGGAAGCGCGCATTGCGAAAGAAGGCACTGCCCGCATCCACATCGAGGAGGCAGAGCGGTCGGGTCGCAAGGTCTTGCGCGCGCGAAATATAAGCTACAGCTACGGCAAGGAAAAGGTCATCAGCGATTTCTCGATCAAACTCATGCGCGGCGACCGCATCGGCCTGATCGGCAACAACGGCGTCGGCAAGACGACGCTGCTGCGGCTACTGCTCGGCGAGCTCGAGCCGGCGACGGGCACGATAAAACGTGGCACGAATCTCGAGGTCGGCTACTTCGACCAGCTGCGGCAGACACTCGATCTCGAAAAGTCGGTTGCCTTCAATGTCGGTGAAGGGCGCACTTACATCACGCTTAACGGCAAGGACCGCCACGTCGTCGGCTATCTTAAAGGGTTCCTGTTCAGCCCCAAACGCTCGATGACACCCGTGAAAGCGCTATCCGGCGGTGAGCGCAACCGCGTGATCCTGGCGAAACTTTTCACTCGAGCAGCCAACCTGCTGATCCTGGATGAGCCAACCAATGACCTGGACATCGAGACACTCGAGGTTCTCGAGCAGAAACTCTGCGATTACAGCGGTACGTTGATCGTCGTGAGCCACGACCGTCAGTTTCTCGACAACGTGGTTACGAGCACGATCGTATTCGAGGAAGACGGCAAGATCCAGGAATACGTTGGCAGCTACAGTGACTGGCTGCGCCAGGGGCACGCACTCGCCGTAACCGACAGCCCGCTGATGGCCGAGAAAAAGAAACGCGAGGCGGCGGCACGTCGCAAGCGCGGCAATTCCCTGAAGCTCAGCTACAAGGAGCAACGCGAACTGGACCAGTTGCCGGCGGAGATCCAGGAGATCGAGTCCCGTCTCAGCCGACTGCAGGCCGTCATCGCCGCCCCGGATTTCTACATGCAGGACAAGAGCAGCGTGCAGGAGAAACTTGCCGAGCTCACCGAGTCGGAACTGCAACTGGAACAGCGCGTCGAGCGCTGGAGCGAACTTGAGACAAAAAAAGAATCGTTGCAGTCGCGCTGAGTCGCGACCGCAACGACGGTCTTACTACAGCAACTGCAGGATAAGGGCGACCTGGCAAGCCCAGCCGACGACAAAGGCGACTGTCCTCACCCATGGAATCGATAACGTATACGACAACAGGTGGACAACCCGCGCCCAGAAGTAGACCTTGCACGCCATGACGGTTACGTCGTTACTCACGCCGGCCGCATTTGCGATCAACACGAGCGCCGCGAAAACCACCAGGTTCTCGACTGCATTGTAGTGCGCGGCTTTCATCTTGGTCGCCCAACCCGACAGCGCCTTGGGTTCCTCCGGGTAACCCACTGCATCCATCAGGCCGCGCACCATGATCGTGTTGACCACGTACGGCATCCACATGACGGCGTTGAGCGCGACGACCCACGTTAGCATCGTTAATTCGTTCGTCATTCTGTTCTCCTTAGCGTTTTTCAGGCACAGCTACTCTGGCTGTACATACTCGATATCGATTGGTCGCGTCAGGAAGAAACACCTGTCTTTCATTTTCGCGTCGCCCGGGTAGTCCTGAATTCTGAATCCCAGCGAGAGGTAACACGCGCAAGCAGACGTATTGTCGCGGTAGACGAACAGCGACGCTTCCGCGTAGTCGCCTGCCCGGGACGCAGCCCTGATGATCATCTCTATAAGCCGTCTTGCGGCGCCCTGGCGACGCTTCCCGGGATTGCTGACAAGCCTGGCGAGGTGTACGCGGCCGTGTCGATCATAAAATTGCCCGAATGCCGCGATCTCGCCGCCCGGGTTTCGCAAACAGTAAGTCGACATGATCGCAAGCTTGCAGTCCTCAAGGAACGAGTCGCGCGTAAACGGAAAGCGGAATCCGGGCCCTCCCCAGATATCGACGGAGTGCGCATCCGGAAACCAGCCCATCACCTCATCGATGTCCGCGTCGCCGGGGGGCTCAAGTATCCAGCCTTCCTCAACAAGCGCGTCACATTCCATGATTGAGGGCGTTAGCGTCCGGGCATCGTTTGATCGAAGTAGCGGTCAAATGCCCGATGCACGATGACTGGCGAGATCCCCATCGCATTCATCGCGTTGCTGAACTGTTCCATCTCGGAGACCTCGCGGTGCCCGTCGGCCGCAACGACCTTGAGGCCCATGTACGCAATTTCCTCTTTTTCCGAATCCGACAAGGTCGGCGAGAGACCAACGAGCAGACCGGTGAGAGCCGGCTTGTCCGTCGTCTCTTCCAGGGCACGCGAAATGAGCTCGAGTGACTCGGCGCCCTGCAAGCGAAAATATTCCTCGATCAGACCGATGATCAACGACGACTCTTCGGGTTCGATCTGGCCACTACCGCGTGCGACATGGATCAGTATGGCCGCAACCAGAAACTTCAAATCGTAGTTTTCCAAGCCACCATCGGTCTCGACGATCAGCGTGGAACCGACTATTTTGGAATCCAGTATCTCTGTGCTCACAGCGTGCTCACTTCGTCTTGTAGTTGTTTTTCATGTGCGTTACCGAACCGGCTATCAGTTTCTCGAGCACCGACTCATCGACGTCGGACAGGCGCCTGATATAGAGACAGGATTTGCCGGTCTTGTATTTTCCCAGTTTCTTCATGAGTGACTCGAAGGGCTTGAAGCCCGGAATCACGTACAGAGTCAGTGCCTGCTTGCGCGGCGAAAAACCAGTGATCATGAAATCGCCTTCCCGCCCGCTGTCGTACTTGTAGTGGTACTCACCGAAACCGACGATATTCGCACCCCACATCCTGGCGCGCGAACCTGTTGCCTTGCGCATCATTGCCGACACTTTCCTGGCATCACGGCGCATGTCCGGATTCTCTATGCCCTTCATGAAGGTCGTTACGTTTAATTTCGTCGGCTTCGTCTTATTCTCGGCCATGTCGCCTCCCTAGTGCAAGGTGCCAAAAAGGCGGTCCCCTGCATCCCCGAGGCCCGGCACAATGTACTTCTTCTCGTTCAACTTCTCGTCGATAGCGGCCGCGTAGATGCGTACATCCGGATGCGCCTCTTCCACGACCTTGATGCCCTCAGGGCAGGTAACGATACAGACGACGACAATGTTGTCGGCGCCATTTTTTTTCAGGATGTCAATCGCCGCGACTGTTGATCCACCGGTCGCAACCATAGGATCAATGACAATGCTGGTTCCGCCCTCTACTTGCCGCGGGAAGCTCTCGTAATAGGTGACCGGCTGCTTGGTTTCTTCGTCCCGATACAAGCCAACGAAGCCCACCCTGGCCGTCGGAATAAGCTCCAGAATTCCTTCGAGCATGCCGACACCGGCCCGCAGAATAGGTACCACGACAATGTCCGTGTCAATCTTGCGGCACTCTGCGATGGCCACAGGTGTCTCCACAGTGACTTCTCTTGTCTTGATGTTCTTGAGGGCCTCGTAGCAGACAAACTTCGTGATTTCTGTCGCCAACTCGCGAAAACGCTTGTGCCCGGTCTCTACGTCACGAATGATGGCCAGCTTGTGCTGTACGCAAGGATGATCAATCAGTTCGGCCACTTCTTATTCTCCGTTATTGTTTTCGAGATTCGGTGACCAGATAGCATACTCGTTGCCAGTCGGGTCGATGAAATGGAAACGGCGGCCGCCGGGGAATGCAAAGATCTCCTCGCTGATTTCGGCGCCCAGACCCTTGACTCTGTCGACGTCGCGCTCGAGATTTTCACTGTAGAAGATCAGCAGGACACCCGTTGATACAGCAGGCTCCGACGAGCGTCGAAATCCACCATCGAGGCGCCCGTCGTTGAAACTCATATAGTCGTCGCCCCATTCCTGGAACGACCAGCCGAACATAGACGAGAAGAACTCACGTGCGCGGTTGAGGTCAGTCACAGGAATTTCGACATAGTCAATCTGGTTTTCGGCACTCACGATTATTCCTCTTCAGCGCCTACGGCGTCCTGAGCTTCAGTAGCGGCCGCTCGGCGTCGACGAACACCGTACCAAATTCACCGCTGATTTCGTATCGCGCATCGGCACAACGGCGAAATCCTGAGATCGCGCCGTGGCCAAGATATGCCGCAATATCAGCGAGTTCACCGTCCGTTCCGCCGTCCGGGCTCAACCCCTCACAGACAGGAAACTCGATGTAGGCCGGTCGTATGCAGACCTTCTCCGCGGGCCTGGGCGCCTCGTAAAACGGATGCTCCGGCATCAGGTACAGGTCGATGTCGACAATCAAGCTGTCCGACTCGACGTGCCAGGACAGCACGTAGGAGCGTGTCAGGTCGACGTCGGCGAACTCGCGTAACTGACGCCACTCTGTGATGTTCTCCCGATCCGTCATCAATTACCCGATTGACCTAGCCAAAAGTTCTGCTCACCCAGACGCCAATGAAGTGCGATAGAACAACGACGAGTACGGCAATGCCGACGTGCTCCGCAATGATGGCCAGGGGCGACTCATTCTGCGCGCGTGCCAGGAAATAACTCAACACGACAATGACGCACATTCCCCACGCCACCGAGGCGATCACCGCTGAAGTGAGTGGCAACAGCAGCAAGGGTACGACGAAACTAATGGAGAACACGAACTTGGTAACAAACGTCGTAATTGTGGCAGCCCAGACGTGATCGTGCGTGGTTTCCGGGTCAGACTCTTCAGCCAGGTGAATACCGAGCGCATCCGACATCGCGTCGGCGACGGCGATGACGAGAATACCGCCGAGCACCGCCGTAATGGACCCGGTGCCAGAGTTCAGGCCGACAATCAGGCCGATCGTCGTTATAACTCCCGACGTGGCACCGAAAAAAAGTCCCGTCCTGGCGCCATCACTCCTTAAGAAATCCATACCGCTCCTGTGCCTTCAGCCCAGCCACATACCGTACAGGCTGATTTCTTCTTCGTCGGGCATTGTAATACCTCTGTCAAACGTCAGGCCAAGTTTCTCGATAAGGCCGATTGAAGCGGCGTTGTGCGGCGATACAATTGCGGTGAGGTAATCAATACCAAGATCGTCGCGGGCGTGTTCGACCACAGCGCGGGCAGCCTCCATTGTCAGGCCCGACCTGTAGAATTCCGGCAGCACCGCAAAACCGATGTCCGGATGCTCCAGGTTGTCGCGGCGAAACAGCCCGCAGATACCTGCCAGTTTGCCATCGTTTTTCAGCACCATACAGTAGGGCCCATAACCGAACTCATCGTAGAGCGCGAACGCGCCATCTGCCAGCGCCGCTTCGGCTTCCTCGACCGTGCGAATGCCGCGGTCGCCGACATGCCGAATGAACGCGGGATCGTTCCAGATCGACAGCATGAAAGCAGCGTCATCCAGCACGACGCGCCGCAAAAACATCCGCTCCGTCTCGAGTGACCAGACTGCGTCGCTCCGGCTCAATGCCAGGCACCCAGGATAAGACCGAACAACAGGAACTGTCCGGTGTGGAGGAGCGGTGAATACCAAAGCCCACCCAACACAAAACTCGATACAGCGGCGACCAGGACCGCCCAGAGATTGATTTCCACACTACTACTCCTTCTGAATTGCGCGATTCAGCCTCGTCGTTGCCACCAGGAATACAGAAACTGCTGCGCCGAACCGGAAGGCGTCCGGTGTACCTCGAATGCGTGATCGCGAAGATCAAAACGGTCCTCGAATAGTAGCTGCAAGGTGCCAATATCGTGACGCTGCACAGGCAGGCCGCTGCAGCGCTCCGGTCCTTCAGGGCCGAACGTCGCGAGGAGCAGGTGTCCGCAAGGCAACAGCGCTCGCTCCAGCACATCGATGTACTTGCTGCGCTCACCGGGGTCGGTGAGAAAATGAAATACTGCACGATCGTGCCAGACCTCGTAGCGACGAGATGGCACAAACGCCGTTACGTCGGACTCGATCCAGTGCACAGCGTCCGCCTGTTCGCCGAGCCGCGCCCTGGAGCGCTGCAGCGCTTTGCCCGACACGTCAAGCACGCTGATATCTGTGTAGCCCCCGGCAAGCAGCTGATCGACGAGCGTCGATGCACCGCCGCCGGCATCGAACACAGGCCCGGACCGGGCGGCACCGGTCGCACGGATAAGCCGCAGTGATTTTGACGGCACGCGCTGATACCAGGAAACGTCAGTCGGTTCCTTGTCGGTATGGACGCGCTGCCAGTGAGATTGCCGGGTTTCAGTCATCGGAAACTGCCGTTATGCCTTTGATTAAGCCTGCTTCAGCACGGCTTTTCAAAGGCGTCTAATCACTCCCCAGAAGCCATTCTCTCGCCTCGTCAACCGTCTCAAACCGCCGCCCGGGCAGGTCGCGGTTTTCCAGGATGCTGGCTGCAAGGTCGATGATGTCAACGCCCTCGGGGTTGAGCTCGACCCAGGCAACCTGGTATCGATGATCGATATTGTATTCGCGAAACACGGCGGGCAACTCGTAGCCCTCAATCGCCTCGATAGGTTGGCTGGTATCGGCGATGCCGAGCACCTTGAAGCACTGGTGCTTTTCGCAAACTCTCGAAATACTTGACCAAATTTCCTCGACGACGACGTAATTTTTCTCGCCGGCGGTCCGCGCCAGTACATGGTCGCCTTCGAAAGTAACGTCGATCTCGTAATTCACGTCGAGTGAACCTCGCGCCGCAGGCTTTCATAGTAGCAGCAAACGTCGAATCTGGCGCGAAGCGCGGTGCCGGACGCGCCACTATGAGGTAATCAGGGCGCTCTTATGCCAAGTCTTTCTTCAGATCGTCTCTCAGGTATCGGGCAGCGTTGAAATACAGGGCGGCCCCGATGAACGCCGCCAGCGCGGTACTCATGATTGCCCAGCGAATCGAGTCGACGCCCATCGACGGCGCAAGCGCGTCGCTAATTGTGCCGACCGTAAGTGGACCGAAACCCAGTCCAATGATGTTCAGGATAAAGAACAGCACAGAGGATGACAGCGCGCGATAGCGGGGCCCAACCAGCGCGTGCGCCGTTGCAATCGTTGGCCCGAGAAACATCGAGTGGCTGAGCGTGACCAGGGCGTAAAAACCCCACATAACGTATTGGTCACTGCTTAGCATCGTCGGCAGCACCAGCAGCCCACAAATCAGCGTACTGATGCCCGGCACCCAGTAGGCCCAACGATCGTCGCGCTTGCTGTATTTATCGCTCAGGTGCCCGCCGGCGTAGACGCCGGCAGCGCCCGCCAGGCCCGCGATCAGCGCAAGCCAGGTACCAACCAGTCCCACCGGCACTTCGTATATACGAATAGCAAACGACGGCATGAAATTCAACGCGCCGTAGCCGAGAAACGCATTGAAGCCCGCGGCGAATGCCGCATAACGGAAGCTCTTGAGTGCCCAAATCCGCTTCAGGTCAGCAACGATGTGGCCTTGTGGCGCATCGGCATGGTCGCCGTCGTCCATTTGGCCCCGTAGCGGCTCGCGTAACGTCAATTTGACGACGATAGCCACTAGAACTCCCGGCAACCCGACGACAAGAAACGCAGTACGCCAGCCAAAAAACTGGTTGATCCAGCCACCGAGCAAGAAGCCGATCAGGATACCGATGTAGATACCCATCGAGTAGACGGAGAAGGCTCGACCGCGCTCGCTTTGTGGAAAGTAGTCAGAGATGATCGAGTGCGACGGGGGGCTTGCGCCGGCCTCACCAACGCCAACGCCGACTCGCGCAGCCAGAAGTTGCCAGAAGTTGCCGGCGAACGCGCTGATTGCTGTCATGACACTCCAGACAGCGATCGAGGCTGACACGATATTGACGCGATTGTAACGATCCGCCAACCGCGCTATCGGTATCCCGCAAATAACGTAAAAGACTGCAAACGTGAAACCGGACATCAGGCCGAGCTGCTTGTCGCTGAGCCCGAGTTCCGCCTTGATTGATTCCTGCAGGATGACGAGAATCTGACGGTCAATGAAATTGAAAACATAGACGACCATTAGTAGCAGCAACACGTAGTTGCGGTAGCTCCGGGATGTCTGCATGGCCGTCCTTCCTTAAATATCAGTTCGTCGATTCGAACCAGAATTCGATTTCCGATGTGCTCACTTCGAATCGTGCGGCGTGCGGCTGATTGGGCAGCAGGTGATACCAGTCTCCCGGTCCGTATAGGCGCTCATCGCCATCCACCGTCAGGATCAGCTCACCTTCTGTAATGACGCCGCAGTTTTCCGTAGCGTGCGTGTGCTCATCGATCGCCGTGCCCGCCGGATAGGACGCAAATAAGACCTGGCACTTTTCTGCACGCAGCTCATGGGCGTCAAAGGGGCCGGCAAATGCCGGCAGGTTTTTTATCAACTGCGGAAAGTCCGACTTATCTGACATGATGATTCAGTTCCATGTAATGGTTTCTCAGCTGTTCATAGCTCTTGCCAGCTTCCGCTTGGCTGCAACCAATGCGCTTTTTGACGATTCCTTTGACGCTTCGATGACACGGAAATCAGTCAGTGCCGCTGCAACGTCAGTACCCTGCAACCAGGTGACGACGGTGACCACCTGGTCTGCGTTGTCGCTGACGATCGCATTGCTGTTGCCATCGATTATCGCGATACGGTGCTTGCAGAAATTCCCGTACTGGCCGGCGGGACAGGAACATAGCGCCGTCAGGCTGTCGCCATCCTTGATAAAGGTCAGCTCATAGGGCTCGGCGGATGAGCCTTTCACCTGAAAAGTCAATTCGTCCATGGCTACCCTATAACGCCGGCTCGAAGCGTGTGCGAAAAGAAAATGCGTCTGCAGTGGGTCCGTTCTGCCAGAGCAGCTCGAAGCGCTTCGATGCGGGCGACAAAGTCCGCCATGGCAGGATCGTCCAGCGGCGCACGCATGTGCGCGATGTTGGCCTGAGCAAGATGATATTTGCGAGTCACGCTACAGAGTCTATCGCGGCTTGTCCGGTAATGGCTATTGGCAGCCCTGTCGGACGTGCCTCGAATATTGCGAGCCTCGCCCGGGGCTTGTCCCCTCGAGCTTGAACTGCGCCGCTAAATCCAGCGGCGAACCGAGTGCAAATAGTCGCGATAGTCATCCCCGAAAGCGGACAGCATTGCTCGCTCTTCCGGCTGGATCTGAAAACGATTCATATACAGGACGAATACCGGCAATCCCACGAACGCAAGCGGATGTGCCAGGAATAACACCCATCCCGACAGCATCAACAGGAGGCCAAAATACATCGGGTTTCGGCTGCGCTGGTATATGCCTGTCCTCACGACTATCGACGATTTTTCGGGATACCGTGGGTCGACCGTAGTACTTGCGGCGCGAAACGCCCGGACGCCGGCCACGCCGAAAGCAATACCAACGCAGGCAGTAACTACGGCGAACACCGTGCGACCCGGAAAATAAATGGCCAGCGCAGGAAACAGAACCGACACGAACCACATCCCGGCGCCACACACGAGAAGTACGGCAGCCGGCGGAATTTTCAGCTCCAGGCCCGTCATCACGATAATTACAGGTCGTCCACAAGGGACCGCATGCTCGCCGCCAGTCGTTCGCCAGTCCTATTGAAAAGCGTCCGTACCAGCGTATGCGTCTGCTCAACAAGGTTCACTATCAAGTGCCGCACTTTGCAATCGGAAAAACGAATAGCGCAAGGAAGGCTTGCAGGCTACCGACAAGCACAGCAACCCAGGTCAGGAGCGAAACGATTGTCAGCGCCCGATACCTTGCAACCTCGGAAGTGGCAATCCTGAAGGAAACAGCAAGAGCAAGCAGCGATGCGGCGGCTACTGCAAAGCCGGCTTCAGTCGCGTAAGCGACCTTTGGCCAGAAGGCGACGGTCAGGAGTGGCAGCTCGCAGTGTTTCGCGAAGTCCTCTACCGGGCTGAGAACGGACATGTTCTCTACAAGCCCGCCAATTACGGGAGCTGCGATCGCGGCCGATGCGGCCGCCCACCACCTTATAGCCGTGTCAATCATGCGATCGAAGCCTCGTCAACGCGGACATCACTGATAGGCGGCACGCCACCGAGAATATGAAGCAGTGCAAGACCAGGAATGATCGAGGCGAATACCGAAACATGTTTGAAAACCGTCATGGCCATCGCCCGATGTTCGTGGCCGCCGCTCCTCAAATCCCCATACGTACCAGCACATCGATCACCTCACGCATGAAGCGTTCAATGGTCGGGTGCTCAGCCGCGAAATTTGTCTCGAGCTCCCTCGCTTTTTCAAGGACGGAATCCGTCTCAGCGCGGTTTCCTTCCGGGTCCAGGAGATCGTCAATGTCGGAATCCAGGTCCCGGACCAGCTCGCGGGTTTCCTCGTCGAGCTCCGTTTTCTGAATCTCGTTCTGCAGTTTGGCCAGTAGCCCCCGAATCTCTTTGTTGCTCATGGTGTTCCTTATCCCAGCCTGCGTATCCCGATTGCGTCGCGAATCTGTGCCATGTAGGGCACCGCAAATTCCCGTGCCCTTTCCGCGCCTTTCTGCAATTCTGCTTCAACTACGGCCGGATCTGCAATAAGGCGATCGTACTCATCACGCGCCGGTTTGATGTGCTCGTTAATATACTCGAACAGCATCTGCTTCATAGCTCCCCAGGCGATCCCGTCGGCGTAAAGCTTCTCGACGTCGGAGGTTTCCTCGGGTGTCGCGAAAGCCCTGTAAATGTCGAACAGCGTGCTGCCCTCAGTCTCTTTGGGCTCACCGGGCTCAAGGCTGTTTGTCTTGATCTTCATGATGAGCTTTCTTAGCGGTTTCTCCGGCGCAAAGAGGGGAATCGTGTTGTTGTAGCTCTTGCTCATTTTGCGCCCATCGAGCCCCGCCAGAACCGCTGTGTCGTCTCCGATCACCGGATCCGGTAGCACCAGTATGTCGCCGTAGTGATGATTGAATCGTTGCGCAATATCACGGGCCATTTCGACATGCTGCTTCTGGTCGCGGCCGACCGGCACTTTGGTCGACTTGAACATCAGGATGTCGGCAGCCATCAGGATCGGGTAGCTGTACAAGGCCATGGTGATGCCCTTGTCAGGGTCCTTGTCACCGTTCTCGACGTTCGCCTGAACCGCGGCTTTGTACGAGTGCGCACGGTTCATCAGGCCCTTTGCCGTCATGCTGGTCAACACCCAGGTCAACTCGGTGATTTCAGGAATGTCGGACTGACGGTAGAACGTCGCATGTTCTGTATCGAGGCCCAGCGCCATCCAGGCGGCCGCGATCTCCAGCGTGGACCGGCTGATCTTGTCGGGATCTTCGTTCTTGGCAAGCGCATGGAAGTCGGCCAGGAAATAGTAGTTCTTCTTTTCCGGGTCCTGGCTTGCCGCAATGCCCGGGCGAATCGCGCCGACATAGTTACCGATGTGCGGCGTGCCCGTCGTCGTAATTCCGGTCAGGTAGATCTCTTGATTCATAGTCTTAAGTTTTCTTAAATTCCAGCGTAACGCTGCCAAGCGCTCTGCGCCCGGAAAGAGGGCAAATGAGCGCAAAAAGCGGTTCGACTAGTAACCGGCGGCCTGGCCGTCTTTACGAACCTCGGACGCGCCATAATACACGCCCTCACCGTGATCCCGCATGATTGCCTGGTACCCGCCGAAGCTGCCATTGCTTTCTCCCAGCTTGTGGCCGAGAGCTTGCAGCTCTTTTCGTGTCTCTTCGCTAAAGCTCTTTTCCATGTGAACGACACCGCCATCGGTCATCGTCGTGCCGATCGGCCTGGAGGAGCCAGTGTGGTTGATACGGGCTGCATCCCCGGCTTCCTGCAGGTTCATGCCAAAATCGACCATATTGACGATCACCTGTGCATGCCCTTGCGGCTGCATCGCGCCACCCATTAGTCCAAAACTAATCAATGGTTTACCGTCCTTCATGACGAAGGCGGGAATGATCGTGTGAAACGGCCGCTTACCGCCCGCGACAACATTCGCATGGTTCTCGTCCAGCGCGAAGAGCTCGCCACGGTCCTGCAGGACAAAGCCGAGTTCGCCAGGCGTCATGCCCGATCCCATACCCCGATAATTACTTTGGATGAGAGAAACCATGTTGCCGTCCGTGTCAGCGACGGTCAGGTAAATAGTGTCACCCTCCTCCAGCCTGGCATCACCCGCCGGAAGCGACTTCGACGCCTTTGTCGGCGATAAGAGTGCGCCGCGTTCTTTTGCGTAGTCTTTCGAGATCAGGCGTGTAACCGGGACATCGACAAAGTCCATGTCCGCGTAGTATTTGGCACGATCCTCGTACGCCAGTTTCTTGGCTTCGACAAGCGTATGCAGATATTCGGCGCTGCCAAAACCCATTGCAGCGATGTCGAAGCCTTCGAGGATATTCAGGATCTGCAGCGCCGCAATGCCCTGGCCGTTCGGTGGCAGCTCATAGACGTCCCAGCCGCGATAGTTGGTAGAGACCGGCGTAACCCACTCCGAGCTGTGCGCGGCAAGGTCTTCATAGGCCAGCAAGCCACCCTGCTCGGCCATGTAGGCATCGATCTTCCTGGCAATGTCACCCTTATAAAATTCGTCCCGGCCCTTTGCTGCAATCGCCGCGTAGGTCCTGGCCAGCCGCGGATTCCTGAACATCTCGCCTTTTTGCGGCATGCGCCCGCCTGGCATGAACGTCTCGGCAAATCCCGGGTATTCGCCGAGGCGTCGCGCGTTCCGTTGAAAGTAGTAGGCGATCACTTCTGAAACCGGGAACCCATCGATCGCATAAGCGATCGCGGGCGCCAGTAACTCCGGCATTGGTAAACGCCCGTAACGACCGTGGAGTTCGAACCAGCCGTCTACGGCGCCCGGTACGCTGACAGGCAGCGGGCCAAACGAAGGGATCTTCTCAATACCGTTTTCCTGAAAATACTCCAGCGTCATGGCTTTGGGCGAACGACCGGAGGCATTGAGGCCGGTCAGTTCTTTCTTCTCGGCATCCCAGACGATGGCGAACAGGTCGCCGCCGATGCCGGAACCGGTCGGCTCCATCAGTCCCAGGGCGGCGTTGGCTGCTATCGCGGCATCCACCGCGCTGCCCCCTGCTTTCAGGATATCGAGCGCGATCTGTGTCGCCAGTGGCTGACTGGTCGCCGCCATGCCGTGCGGAGCAATCACCTCCGAGCGAGATGCGAGAGCGCGTCCCGCGACGCGGTCGTAGCCAGGTTCAGCCGACATGGCAGATACTCCATTTAGCAAGAATGCACTGCAAAAAAACCATGCGACTCGTTTCATCCTCTGTCTCCGCTTCTCGGGATTGGCCTGCTCCCGGCCGCCGGGAGCGGCCAATGATGGCACTCGCCGCCGGCGCCGGCAACAGGGTATGATCGCCCCATGAACAGCGACTACACCGATAGCAACCAGTCTCTCGGGGCTTTGTACAAAGACCACGTGCAGGCCCTCATGGCACGGCACGATCATGCGCTCGAACAGGCCGGTGCCAGCCACGCGATCATTTACTCGGGCAATCCCAAGGTCGCGTTTCTCGATGACAATAACTATCCGTTCAAAGCCAACCCGCATTTCGTCAGCTGGGCCCCGCTGACGACGCTGCCGTTTTCCTACATCGTCTACACACCTGGTGAGCCGCCGATACTTATTTACTTTCAGCCTCGGGATTACTGGCACGTCGTGCCGGGCGCCCCTGATGGCTACTGGACCAGCCACTTCGATATACGTGTCGTGCATACCATTGAGGATATCGGCCAGCACCTGCCCACACAGCGTGAAAAGTGCATCCTGATCGGTGATATTGACGACGATGTCATGGCGTTTGATGTAGAACGGGTCAACCCGACGACTTCCGTCAATATTCTGCACCATGCGCGCGGCTCGAAGACGGACTACGAGCTCGCCGCCATGCGTCTTGCGTCACAGCGAGGAGCTAGCGGGCATCGCGCTGCGGAAGCTGCGTTTCGTGATGGTCACTCGGAGTTCGACATTCACCGCGCCTATTGCAAAGCCGTTAGCCACACGGATGCAGAACTGCCGTACGGCAACATCATCGCGTTGAACGCTCATGGCGCCGTGCTGCATTACACGGACCTCGAACGCACCGCACCCGACGCCATCAATTCGTTTCTAATCGATGCGGGCGCACAGGTGCACGGCTATGCATCGGACATTACTCGCACCTATTCT
The DNA here is from genome assembly GCA_964440945.1 of uncultured Woeseiaceae bacterium. GTDB lineage: Bacteria > Pseudomonadota > Gammaproteobacteria > Steroidobacterales > Woeseiaceae > UBA1847. Next base: position 3,601 of record CAYTTZ010000014.1, on the reverse strand, counting down.
TCGGGCGATCGGCGTTTTCAGGATTTGATCGATCGCATGGATGTCATGCAACGCAATATTGTCGATCGGGTTGAGGTTGGCGTTGACTATCGTGAACTTCATATCGACACACACAGGATGCTTGCCGAGGTTCTCGTCGAAGCGGAGCTGGCCAGCGGCAATCCAGCCACGTTGCTCGAGACCGGGGTCACCTCGGCGTTCTTCCCACACGGCCTCGGGCATCTTCTCGGCGTCCAGGTACACGACGTTGGCGGATTTCAGGAAAACGAGTCGGGTGTCACGATTGATCCACCGAGTGGTCATCCGTTTCTGCGCCTGACACGCGTACTGGAAGAAAATATGGTGCTCACTATCGAACCGGGCCTGTACGTAATCGATATGCTGCTTGAGAACCTGCGCGGCACCCCGGCGGAGAATCACGTCAACTGGGCCACCGTTGACTGGTTGCGACCCTTCGGCGGTATCCGCATCGAAGACAACGTGCGGGTTTTGGTCAACGATCGCGAAAACCTGACTCGGGACGCGTTTGCCGCTGCCTCATAGCGGGTCATCAAGTTCCCCGCGCGGACTGCGATGAAGCGTAGCACGGCCGTCATATACGGTTGCCCCCGATTCGTGTCGACGACCAACAAGGAGACCCGGAACCCCCCGTTTCGGGTTTCCTTTTTTATTCGGCCTCGGTCGCGGCGCGCGCCTTCGCCTCGGCTTTCAGCTGTTTCTTGACCCGCTGGCCCTTTCGCTCCAGCACCGGCTTCATTTGTCGGCTGATCCAGGGAAACAGGTAGCTTATGGTTGTCAGGAGCCCGCTGAGGGCCGGCATCGACACCTCGCGGATATTATTGCTGCAAAGATCGAGAATGTTCTGCGCGACCTCTTCCGCGGTACTCATAGGCTGCGAAAACGTAATGTCCGCCGTCTTGTCGACGTCCGCCATTATGAAACCCGTCTGGATCGGCCCCGGTGAGACGAGGCCAACCTTGATCTTGCTGCCTCGCAGCTCTTCGGAGAGCGCTATTGTGAACGCTCGCAGGCCTGCTTTGGTCGAAGAATAGGTCGCAGAACCGGGTACCGGCGTCCTGCCAGCCAGCGAACCCACATTGATGATGGCAGCCTCGTCGGCCTCCTTCAGATACGGCAAGGCAAGCCGCGCTAATACAATCGGTGCGCGAAGATTAACGTCGATCATTTTACCGAGTTCCGCTGCGTCGACCGCTTCAACAACACCGCGTGCGTGATATCCGGCGTTGTTGACGAGCACATCGATGCGTCCGAACTCGAACTGCGCTTTCTTGAACACATCGACGCAAGCATCCGCGTCCGACACGTCCATAGCGAAGATTTCGACTTTGGTCTTGTCACGCAGCTCTTCGGCGATTGCTTCGAGGTTCTTCTTGCCACGTGCAACAAGCATGAGGTTAGCGCCGGCAGCCGCGAAAAGGCGTGCAGCAGCAGCGCCGACACCCTCGGATCCGCCCGTGATAATCACGGTTTTGTCTTTGAAAATCATTGGGCTATTGTAACCGTCGAAGTCCACTCCAGCGAGTAGAATCGCCTCTTGCGAGTGGCGGCGCCGAAAGCAGCATGAACTCACTGATGCCTGGAGTTAGGATCGCCCGAACTAGTGAGGCTTTCGCCGGACCGGTGCCAGCAAAATCAGAGGCCGATGTAGCCTTTGATCTTTTTCCACAGGCTCGACTCCCAGCCATAGACGTCGAGTTGATCTTCGCCGAGCGCGGCGACCGGCATAGTCGTATCGGGTGAAAGGGACTCATTCGCGGCGACGTCCTCGGGGCGCAATTCGAGTTTGCCCCTCTTGCCGTCGCTCGCATCGGTCAGCCCATCAACGGCAAGACTCAGGTATGGCAACACTTCGTCGTCAACGATATCGTCATAGAAGACGGCGTCCGGATCGAAAGCGTCTTTCGACAGGATCACGCAATCATCAAATGATTTTTCGCTGCTGATGGCGGTGGCCTCGCGGAGAAATGAGCGTTTACTGTAATGCGATCGGACAGCAATCTCTGTGAGGCGACTCACAAGTTATCGAATTGACCATCTTCATTATATTTATCAATCGCTTATGGCCATTTCCGGGGCAAAAAAAACCGGGCCAGAGCCCGGTTTTTTGATACAACAAGGTAGTTTCGCTTAATCTTCCGCAACCACCTCGGGTGCCTGATCCGTCATCATAATGATCGCCATAGGCGCCGCATCGCCTGGACGCGGGCCGGTCTTCAGGATGCGCAGGTATCCACCAGGACGCTCCTTGAAACGCGGGCCGATGTCGGTGAACAGCTTGCCCACAACTTCCTTGTCGCGCAGACGATCGAACGCCAGGCGGCGATTAGCAACGCTGTCGTTCTTCGCCAACGTGATCAATGGCTCAACGACGCGGCGAAGCTCTTTCGCCTTCGGCAAAGTGGTTTTGATGGTCTCATGCTTCAGCATCGATGCTGCCATGTTACGGAACATGGCGCTGCGATGAGAGCTATTACGACCCAGTCGACGACCGGATTTTCTATGGCGCATTTGTCTTTCCTAAATATCTAATCAATTGCAACGCGAGCATCGGCTCTGGGTGCTTTACATCAGGAGCTCGTGCTCAGGACGCAGGCTCGCCGGAGGCCAGTTATCGAGGTGCATGCCCAAACCGAGGCCATGCCCTTCGAGGACTTCCTTGATTTCGGTCAGCGACTTCTTGCCCAGGTTCGGCGTTCTAAGAAGTTCGACTTCCGTGCGCTGCACCAGGTCACCGATATACATGATGTTCTCGGCCTTGAGGCAATTCGCTGAGCGAACGGTCAGCTCGAGCTCGTCGACCGGGCGCATGAGTATCGGATCGACGTGGCTTTCGGCCTGCGCTCCAACGCCTTCTTCCTGACCCTGCAGGTCTACGAAGACAGACAGCTGATCTTTCAGGATGCTACCCGCGCGTCGGATCGCTTCCTCGGGATCGATCGTGCCGTTGGTCTCAATGTCGATGAGCAACTTGTCCAGGTCGGTGCGCTGTTCCACGCGGGCCGCCTCGACATTGTACGTTACGCGACTGACCGGGCTGAACGACGCATCGAGCATCAGGCGGCCGATCGGGCCGGTCTGATCTTCGAACGAAGGACGCTGCGTCGCAGGACGATAGCCACGACCGCGCTCAACCTTGAGCAACATGTTGAGCTCACCGGCCTTCGTCAGGTTTGCGATGACAAGTTCCGGATTCATGATTTCAACATCGTGATCCAGCTGTATGTCGCCGGCCGTAACCGGCCCGGGGCCACGTTTCGAAAGGCGAAGCTCAGCGGTATCGCGCGAATTCATCGTAACGGCGACCTGCTTGAGGCTCAGGAGTATGTCGACAACATCTTCCTGAACACCTTCGATACTGGTGTACTCGTGGAGAACACCCTCGATTTCTGCTTCCGTGACCGCCGCACCTGGCATTGACGACAGCAAAATGCGACGTAGCGCATTGCCGAGCGTATGGCCGAATCCACGTTCGAAAGGCTCGATCGTGACTTTTGCTTGCAGATCGTTGACCGGCGTTACTTTTACAACGCGCGGCTTCAGAAACTCGTGTACTGATTCCTGCATGGGTAATAACCCTCCT
>CAYTTZ010000013.1:0-28223 GCA_964440945.1 uncultured Woeseiaceae bacterium | reverse complement strand
CCTGGTGACCGGTCCGACGGGCTCTGGTAAATCGACAACGCTGGCAGCGATGGTCGATTACATCAACGACAACAAACCTGATCATATTTTGACGATTGAAGACCCAATCGAATTCGTACACCAATCCAAGAAATGCCTGATTAATCAGCGCGAAGTGCATCGCGATACGTTGGGCTTTAACGAATCGCTACGCTCAGCACTGCGCGAAGATCCGGACGTGATTCTCGTCGGCGAGCTACGTGACCTCGAGACCATTCGGCTGGCGCTAACCGCCGCAGAAACCGGACACCTTGTATTCGGCACGCTGCACACGAGTTCGGCCGCAAAAACCATCGACCGTATTGTTGACGTGTTTCCTGCCGCTGAAAAGGAAATGGTTCGATCCATGTTGTCCGAATCTCTGCGAGCTGTTATCTCGCAGACGCTACTCAAAAAGGTTGGCGGCGGGCGAATCGCGGCGCACGAAATCATGATTGGAACGCCGGCTATTCGAAACCTGATTCGCGAAGGCAAGATTGCGCAAATGTACTCTGCCATTCAGACAGGTCAGGGCCATGGCATGCACACGCTCGATCAGAACCTTGCAGAATTGATGCAGAAAGGACTGATCAACAAGGAAGAGGCACGTTTCCGCGCGATCAATAAGGAGAATTTCTGAGGCTGGCAGATACACGCCGGTTTGAAGGGAGAGGCAAACGATGGAACGCGAACAAGCGGTAAGACTGACACAGAACCTGTTGCGAAAAATGGTCGAGCGAGATGGCTCGGACCTGTTTCTTACGGCGGCGTTCCCGCCTGCAATCAAAGTGGATGGCACCGTTCATAAAGCGACCGACACACCGCTGTCTCCTGAACAGGCGGCGATGATGGTTCGTTCAATCATGAACGACAAGCAGATCAAGGAATTCGACGCGACCAAGGAGTGTAACTTCGCGATCGCGCCGCAGGGAATCGGCCGTTTTCGTGTCAGTGCGTTTATTCAGCAGGGCATGGTGGGTGCCGTTTTGCGAACCATTACGACGGAAATCCCGACGCTCGAGGATCTTGATCTTCCGCCCATCCTGAAAGACGTTGTCATGAACAAGCGCGGTCTTGTAATTGTGGTCGGCGGTACGGGCTCCGGTAAGTCGACCACGCTGGCTGCAATGATCGGGCACCGCAACGCCAATTCCCGCGGACACATTATCTCGATCGAAGACCCGGTGGAGTATGTCCACCCTCACAACGGTTGCGTGATAACGCAGCGTGAGGTCGGTGTCGACACGGAAACCTGGCATGCGGCATTGAAGAACACACTTCGCCAGGCGCCAGACGTCATTCTGATCGGCGAAATACGCGACAAGGAAACGATGGAGTACGGTATCCAGTTTGCGGAGACGGGCCACCTTTGCCTTGCGACGCTGCATGCCAATAGTGCCAACCAGGCTATGGATCGCATCATCAACTTTTTCCCGGATGAGCGCCGTCAGCAGCTCTTGATGGACTTGTCACTGAATACGAAGGCCTTTATCGCGCAGCGCCTGATCCCGCGCGAAGGCGGTATCGGTCGTATTGCGGCGATGGAAATAATGCTCAATACGCCGCTCGTCCAGGATCTGATTTTCAAGGGTGAGGTCGGGCAAATTAAGGAAATCATGTCGAAGTCGACGCGACTGGGCATGCAGACCTTCGACCAGGCGCTGTTCTATCTATTCGAGGAGAGCATCATTACGTACGAGGAAGCCATGCGGAACGCGGACTCCAAGAACGAGCTGCGCCTTAGGATCAAGCTGGAAAGCAAGCGCGACGCTTCCGCCGCGGATCAGCAGGCCGAGAGCCTGCAAATTATGGAAGAGGATACCGCTCAGACTTTCTGAGCGCGCAAGGAATGCCAACCAGATGAACGTCAAACCGCTATTCAAGCTGATGGTCGAGAAGAACGCGTCCGACCTGTTCTTCGCACCCTTCACACCGGCCAAGATAAAGATCGAGGGCAAGATCATGCCGGTCAACAAGCTTGAGATGACGCCGAAAATGGTGAAACAGGCGGCGTTTGAGTTAATGACCGAAGATCAGATGGACCAGTTCAACAAGGAGTTGGAAATCGATTTCGCGCTGTCCGAGCAGGGACTGGGGCGTTTCCGCGTCAACGTCTTTCATCAGCGCGGCAGCGTCTCCATGGTGTTGCGTTACATCACTTCCGAAATGCCGACGCTCGAGGAACTCGGTATGCCGAAGCAGCTTAAAGAGCTGGTAATGTTGCGTCGCGGACTGGTTCTGATGGTCGGTTCAACCGGCGCGGGCAAATCGACGACCCTCGCGGCGATGATCAACCATCGCAACGAGAAAACGTCCTCGCATATCCTGACCATCGAGGATCCGATCGAGTTTCTGCATCCGAACAAGCAGTCAATCGTCAATCAGCGGGAAGTCGGGCTTGATACCAAATCCTACGGCCGCGCCCTGAAAAGTGCTGTGCGTGCCGCGCCCGACGTTATCCAGATCGGCGAGATAAGGGATATCGAATCCATGCGCGCGGCGCTGGACATGGCTGGAACCGGCCATCTCGTCCTTGCGACCGTGCACTCGAACAACGCCGCTGAGACGTTGGATCGGATCATCAACCTGTTTCCGCAGGAACAACATAAGCAAGTCTTCATGGACCTCGCGCATTACTTGCGCGCGATCCTCGCGCAGCGCCTCGTGCGCGCACGCAATGGTAAGCGCGTGGCGGCTGTCGAGCTGCTGCTGAACACGCCACATATCAAGGACCTGATCCTCAAGGGCGATATCAGCGCGATCAAGGAAGCACACAAGGACAGCGGCGAGTCCGGTATGGTGACCTTCGATGACGCGCTGCTCGAGCTCTACAAGGACGGCACCATCACGATGGAAGAGGCCATGTCGCACGCCGACTCGCGCGCCAACCTCGAAGCCAAGGTCAACTTCGGCGGTTAGTCCCGACGCGCTATAATCGAGACCGGTTTCCGGGTTTCGAGCGGTCGCGTGTGAGTATAATTATACTATTCCTGGGTCTCGGCTTCTGCCTGTCGGCAGCGGCGGGCGTTTCTGTCTGGGTTCCCTTCGACAGCGACGGCGGTCATATCTCTATTCCCGTTACTCTGAACGGGGTTGAAACACGGGCAATCCTCGATTCCGGTGCGTCGCTCGACGGCATCTCTGACCGATTTCTCAACAAGCATGAGGGTGAGTACTCAGTCAGCAAAGAGATGGTCATAAGTGGGGTGCATGGCAGCCGCAGGGTTCGCCCTGTCGATGGTATCGATATCAGCATGTTCGGGACTTCTTTCAAGATAGACCGTCTCGTACCGCTTCGAATTGGTAGTGCCGACCTGCTTGTCGGCCTGTCGTTTTTCCAGAATTTCATATTGCAGATTGACTACCCCAAAAGTCGCCTGCGGATCATTAGTCAGGACGCGATAAACCTGAAGGACGTTGCCAACGTCAAAATGAAAAGGTCAGGCGGCATCTCTCAGCCGATGGTCAAAGTTGAACTGAACGACGAATACAAAGCCTGGCTGATGCTGGATACAGGCAATAACAGCGGTATCTTCATGCCGCGCAAGCCCGCCGTTCGTTAGGGCTGGCTGGAGAAATACGGAACGGCCGATGTGCGTGTTGCCGGAGTGACCAGGGTGTCGACCAACCAGTGGTTTAATCTCCCCACAATGACGATCGGGCCATTTACGCTTGAGAACGTGATCGCGATGGTGCCGGCAGAGGGCAACGAGACCACTGTGGGCAAACAGGATTCGGCACGAACGGGTACGCGGATCAAAAAGAACAATTCAGACGGCATTCTGGGCTATGACGTCCTGAAACACTTCGTAGCGACTATCGATTACAAGCGTTCGCTGCTACACCTGGCGCCGCTCGTGGAGGAATGAACCGCAGCGTAACGAGTCCTTGTTACCAGACCACCGTTGCTGCATCGAACACCGGGCCGTCGACGCAGACCCGCTTCATCGCTTCGCCGTCGGGCGTGGTGACCCTGACGGCACAACCTGCGCAGCCGCCGACGGCGCAGGCCATGTATTCCTCCAGCGATACCTGGCACGGCAGCGCATAGCGCGCGGCAAGGTCGGCGACCGCCTTCAGCATGGGTGTCGGGCCGCAAGCGAAAACTACTGTCTTTGCCAGGTCATCGGCGGGGAGCGTCTTGAGCCACTGCTCGGCGAGATCAGTGACATAGCCGTCAAAGCAGCCTTTGTAACCGGCCAGGGTGGCGAGTCGTGCCGGCACGCCCCAGCTCTCGAGCAAGGGCATCGTGCTGTTCGTATCGGCGTCAAGCCACGGTGTTTCGAGTCGTGAAGGAATAAGATCGAAGGGAAAGGGTATTTCCGAACCCAGGATTGCAAGTGCTTGCGGGCCGTCTCTGGCGCGCCGCAGCCGGTCTGCGACGAAAATCATCGGTGGGATACCAACGCCGCCGCCAATCAGTACGGTGTTCGGCCTCTCGGGAATTATCCGGAAGGGCTGGCCAATCGGCCCAAGCACGCTGACCGATTCGCCGGGAGTTTTTCGTGACAACAGTTGCAGCCCGTGGCCCACAGTCTTGTACAGGACCTCTATCCAGTCGTCGCCGGCGCGCATGATCGAGAGCGGCCGCCGCATCGGCAGCGTCTCGTCGCACCGGACGTGTACAAAGCTGCCCGGCTCGGCGGCAGCCGCGCACCTCGGCGCTCGCACGCGCATGACGAACTGCTCGCCGGGAAATGCGTCAATCGAGAGTACCTCTCCGTCTTCGACGAAGATCGTGCCCCGGTTTTGCTGCGCCTTTTGCTGCGCTGCGGTGATCACCGCAAAGCCATTGTCTTGCCGACGCGGTCCAGCACGGCCATGCGCACGGCGACACCGTTCGTTACCTGCTGCGCAATGACAGAATTGGGGCCGTCCGCTAATGATCCCTCGATCTCGATACCGCGGTTCATGGGGCCGGGATGCATGATGATCGCGTCGCGCTTCGCGAATTCCAGGCTTTCGTGACTGATGCCGTAGTTGGCAAAATACTCGTCGATACCGGGGATTCCGTCGAGATTGCCGATACGCTCGCGCTGAATTCTGAGGGCCATGACGACATCAGCGTCTCTCAGTCCTTCCGTGAGGTTGTCGACGATTCGTGCGCCAGGGACGGCTTCGGGGTCGGGTGCCAGAACCGGCGGCGAAATCAATCGCAACTCGCCTACACCGAGAGTCGACAGGGCGTGTGACGCTGACATGGCAACGCGTGAGTGCCGGATGTCGCCGACGATTGCGACCACGAGGTTCTCGAAGCTGCCTTTGTTCTGCCGTATTGTCAGTACGTCCAGCAGTCCCTGCGTCGGATGTGAGACGTCGGACTCACCGGCATTCAGGATGCTGACGTGCGGAAGCAGGTGCCTCGCGATGTAAGCGGGCACCCCAGCGCTCGCGTCCCGCACCACCATAATGTCGACCTGCATAGCCTCGAGCGTATATATCGTATCGAGGATGCTCTCGCCCTTCTTGCGTGACGACGTGTTGACGTCGAGATTGAGGACGTCAGCACCGAGGCGCTTGCCCGCAAGGTCAAAAGATGCCCGTGTGCGGGTACTGGGTTCAAAAAACAGGTTCGCAACCGTCTTTCCGGCCAGCGACTGGCCGCGGGCGGGCAGCTGGCCAGGCTCGGTAAGGTAGTTTCCGGCATCGTCGAGAATGTCGGTCAGCAACTCCTTGTCGAGCCCTTTCAACGTCAGCAGGTGGCGCAGGTTACCGTTACCATCGAGCTGCAGCGACGCTTCGTCTTGTGGAATGTCTGTTGGTTCGGCGGCGTTCATCGCGGCGCAATTCTACCCACTTGCGAGGTATCTTTCAGCGATAAATACAGCAGCTGCGCTGTCAATCATGTCCTTGGAAATCCGTCCGCGGGAGCCGGCGGCGCGGGCCTCCTTCAGGACTCGCTCTGCCTCGATCGATGTGTAGCGTTCGTCGATCGTGTCAATGGGAAGGCCGTAACGTGCGAGATCGCCGATGAACGCATTGACCGGTTCCTGCATATCGCTGGGCGTGCCGTCGGCGTGCGACGGCATGCCGACGACCAGCAGCGTTGGCTGCCATTCGCCGATTAGTTCTGCGAGGCGCTTATGGTCCGGGCCTTCGTTGCGATTCATGACAACGCCGAGAGGGCTCGCCGAGCTGGTGACGTTCTGACCCACCGCTACACCGATGCGGCGCAGTCCAAAATCAAAAGAGAGGATCGTCCTGGGTGGATTGGAGTCAGGCGTGACCGGCATCCGACGACATCCTTGCGATATCGATACCCAGCGTTCTTGCCGCCGAATCCCATCGTTTGGCATAGGGCGTATCAAAAACCAGCTCCGGCGTTGCGGGGACATTTAGCCAGGAATTGGAGAGCATCTCTTCTTCGAGCTGGCCCGGCTGCCATCCGGCGTAGCCAAGGGCGACGATCGACCTGTCCGGACCTTCGCCGCTGGCCATGTCATCGATTACGTCGCGCGACAGCGTCAGCTGAATATCGTCGGAGACAGCCAGCGTGTTCTCGTAGCTCCAGCCGGGGGCGTGCAATACGAAACCGCGTTCAGTGCCGACAGGCCCGCCGGCCAATACCGGTTCGTCACCCGTGTTCGGGTCGGGGCTGTCGACGTTGAGCTGCTCGAACAGTTCGGCGAGTCGCACGGTCAGCGGACGATTGATCACGATCCCGAGAGCTCCCTCGTCATTATGTTCACAGATCAGGGTGACGGTGGTGCTGAAATTCGGGTCGGCCATGCCGGGCATGGCAATAAGCAATTGATTTGTAAGGGTACTGTCAGATCCCATACAGACAGTATCAAGCCAATTATCATCCGGCACAAGCGGCCGGTGTCACTCCGCGTTGCCGGCGGTCGAAATGAGCTGGTCAGTGAACAGCCATTTGTACTCGAAACGCACGGTGTCGTACTCGGCGGCTATCTCCGCCGGGAAGGGGTTGAACGGCGAGGCGCGCTGCAGAATGTCGAGCGCCGCGAGATCGAGTACGGTCGATCCGCTGGTCTTGCGAATGATGGCCTCCTCCAGATCGCCGGATGCGCGAATGCTCACCATCAATGTCGGGCTGCCGTTCAGGACGCCGAGGTCACCGAGTTCCGGCAAATACGTCGCGCCAACGGCTTCAACACGGCGTTTCCAGTTGTCCAGGTAAGCGGCAACGACTGACTCGCGGGTATCGGCACTGACAATCAGCTGGCGCGGGTCGTCGTCATGAATAAGCATCGACGCCTTGTCTTCCTGCGGCAGGGGCAGGGTTGTGTCGCTGCCCGCCTCCATGGCGATGGCCTTGCTATTGATTTGTTGCGGGTCCGATCTGGGGTTGAGGGTGACGCGATAGTCGCTGTCATTTGCCGAGGCGAGTACCTCATCCGCCGCCTGCGTATGGGCGGTCGCGTCGATCAGGCCGGTACCGTCTTCATGGCCGAGATTGTCGACCGGCATGGCGCTTTGCAGTGGGGCGGCGGGTCGTACCTGTTCCGAGGTGTTGCCGCCGCCTATCTGGCTGGCCTGCGCCAGGTAGGAGGCCTCGTCCGGTTGGTCGATGCGCTGGTCCGGGTCCGCGACGATAGTGACTTCAAGCGATATGGCGTCGGCGAAGGGGTTGGTCAGCGATGCGTTGAAGGTCACGCCAATAATGAGAATGCCGTGCACCAGGGCCGCAAGGAACAGCATGGCAGGCAGCCGATCCTGCGCAGCGGGTGGCACGAGCAACAGCTCGTCGAGGGGGTCCTGGTTCAGGGCGATATTGGCCATACGTACAAAAATTTTCCGCTTTTTTGTTTACATTAACAAGCGATTAGTCGATGCAATCAGTGTAAACGCTCACGCCCTGACGGAGTGAGGACCAGGTCACCGCCTGGCACATCGCGCATTGGGCCGGCTGGTGCCAACGGGCTCTGGCGATCAGGCGAGTCTTTTCTCGATGGCATCGAACATCAAGCCGGCGATATTGATATCGAACTGCCGATCGAGTTCGCGGATGCCTGTGGGGCTGGTCACGTTGACCTCGGTCAGGTAATCGCCGATCACGTCGATGCCGGCAAACAGTACGCCCGCATCGCGCAGCACCGGACCCACCGTGCGACAGATAGCCAGGTCATTGTCCGAGAGGGCCTGGCCCTTCGCGACAGCGCCGGCGACCATGTTGCCGCGATTGTCGTCGCCAGACGGTATGCGAGCCAGCGCGTGCGGCACGGGCTCGCCGTCGATCAGCAAAATGCGCTTGTCGCCCAGCGAAATCTCGGGAATGAAGACCTGTGCCATCGCGAATTGCCGATCGTAGTCTGTCAGGGTCTCGAAAATTACATTGGCATTGTTGTCGCCTTTCTGCACGACGAAAATCGAGCGTCCGCCCATGCCATCGAGTGGTTTTACGACAATCCGCTCGTGCTCGGCGAGAAACGACTTCATATCTGCCATGGAGCGAGTGATCAGCGTGAGTGGCGTGCATTCGGGAAACCAGGCCGTATAGACCTTTTCGTTCATGTCTCGCAGTGCTTGGGGATCATTGACGATCAGCGCGCCGTCAGACTTCGCGCGGTCGAGAATGTACGTCGTGTAGACGTACTCCATATCGAATGGCGGATCCTTCCGCATAAGGATGAGGTCCAGCTCGCCGAGCTCAACGTCTTGCCGCTCGCCGAGCTCAAACCAGTCGCTCGGTCGGTCCTCAACGGCGAGCCGTCTCGATTTTCCGTACGCCGTACCCGCCACCATGCGAAGATCGCGTTGTTCGAAATAGTGGATTTCTGCCGCGCGTGTCTGCGCCTCCAGAAGCATGGCAAACGAACTGTCCTTCTTGGGGACGATGGAGTCGATCGGGTCCATTACGACGCCGACCCTGAGCGAGTTTGCGGCCATCTTTTGCAGAACTTCCAGGCTTTCAGCAAGACGCCGCCAACTATACAGCGAAAACCTGCGTAAGCACCGGATTTCGGACGATTTTGCGTAACGCGGCGAGCGTCGTAGCGGGACTTATGTCAATATGGTAAAAGTCGCTTTTGAACGTGGGGAAATTCGGTGTCAAGTAACGCAAACCGCTCAATGAGCGGTCTCAAAATTCTTGTGGTGGACGACAGCAAGACCATTCGCCGAACGGCCGAAACGCTATTGTCCAAAGAGGGTTGCCAGGTGTTTACGGCAATTGATGGGTTCGATGCGCTGTCAAAAATCGCTGATCACCAGCCGGACCTCATCTTTGTGGACATTATGATGCCGCGCCTCGACGGCTATGAGACTTGCTCCCTGATCAAGCACAACAAAGTATTCAAGGAAACACCGGTGATCATGCTGTCCAGCAAGGACGGCCTGTTTGACCGGGCGCGCGGCCGAATTGTCGGTTCCGAGCAGTATCTGACCAAGCCGTTCACAAAGGACGAATTGCTTGGCGCGATTTCCAACCAGCTCAACTAGGAAGAGATAAACATGGCTGTGGTTCTTATTATTGATGATTCGCCAACCGAGTTGCACCTGTTTCAGAACATGCTCGAAAAAGCTGGCTTCGAAACGCTGGTCGCCGATAGCGGTGAAGAAGGCTTGAAAGCGGCAATGACCGCTCGCCCGGATTGCATCCTGATGGATGTCGTCATGCCGGGCATGAACGGCTTCCAGGCGACCCGCAAGCTGACCAAGGACCCCAAGACGGCCGATATCCCGGTCATCATGATAACGACCAAGGATCAGGAAACCGACAAGATCTGGGGCATGCGACAGGGCGCTGTCGAGTATGTCGTGAAGCCCGTCGCCGACAAGGACCTGATCGCAACCGTTCGCTCGGTAATGGCAGGCTGAATGAGTAATTCCGCTGATCTCTCGGCGTTGGTAGAGCAACCGTTTGCGTTGCTGCAGGAAATGGAGCATCGCAGTCGTGCAGCGCACGCCGGCCAGGGTGCCGGGGCTCTACCTTCGGAATGGGTTGGCGTCGGCTTTCGCATCGGCGAGGAACAATTTCTGGCCAACCGTGAACAGGTGCGTGAGGTCCTGATGCTGCCCGATTCGATAACGCGAGTTCCGGGCGCAAAGCGCTGGTTACTTGGCATCGCCAACCTGCGCGGCCACCTGTTACCACTCGTCGATATCAAGCTGCTGCTCGGTAGCGGCCGAACGACACTAAGGCGCACGACGCGTGTCATATCCGTGAACCATCGCGAGGTTCCGGCGGGCATCGTCGTGGATGAAGTACTTGGTTTCCGGCGGTTCATGGATCAGGATTTCGCCGCCGATGCGGCGAAGACCATCGTACGCTGCGACAACTTTCTCGGCGGAACCTATACGAGGGGCGAGGATCGCTGGCCCGTATTCAATCTTTTCGATCTGGTCGAAAGCAAAATGTTTCTGCAGGCTTCTGCGGAATAAGGGTTCGATTAACTATGGCCACCAAAACTGACAATTCGTCCGCATTCAATTCCATTGCTGCACTCGTCGGCATCTGCCTGGCTGCTGCAGCGGCGCTGGTTTACCTTCAGGCAGGCGGCGGCAATTCGTCGGCGACACAGGCGGCGGCCTTATCTCAGGCGATACCGTCGCAAGCGGCGAGCGCAATCGCGGGTGACGAGGGTGCGTTCAATAATCTCGATCGCAGCGTCAAGACATTGACGTCGCTGCAAATGAGCGGCGTTCCTGGTCGCTCCGCGGACTGGCAGCAGCTGCGATCCAGTGCGGCTGCAATTCTCGGCAATCGCGCAGACATCGAGGCAATTCAGGCGGCGGCGGACAGCATCGGTATTTACGCAGGAGCGATCCTTGAGAAGTCGAACGAACTGCTGGAACGTTCCGGGTCGACGGCTATCATCCAGGATTTCCAGCTGCGTGCGGACCGCGTCGGTCAGGCGGCTGCGAGTCTTCCTGGCGGCGGTACGGCGGCGGTGGACGAGATGAATGCTGACCTTACTTTTCTTCGCGAGGTTACGAACGCGCTCGCCGGTGAGCAATCTGACCTGGATGTTCGCCCGCTCAATAACGAAGGCCGCGAGGTCGCCCTGATTCCGATCGTGGGCAGCCTGGCTAGTATTGAGGAGAATGCGGCGACGCTGGCTGAATCGCTGAGCCAGGTCGGTGATCTCGCTGCGATGCAAGCACAGCTGGATGCCAGTGCCGACAACTTGCTGGGGGCCGCGAGTGCATCGTCGGCCGGAGAGGGTCTGTTGCCAGGCTTTCTCGACAACATGTGGATACCGATCGGCGCCGTGCTGCTCGCGCTGTTGCTCGTTGGCGGTCTGCTAAGACTGCACCGGAAATCCGCGGTGTTTGAGACGGCGGCAAGAGAACAAGCCGAACAGAATGAGCGCAACCAGCAGGCCATCCTGAGACTGCTTGACGAGATGGGCAGTCTCGCAGACGGAGATCTGACGGTCGAAGCGACCGTTACCGAAGACATTACGGGAACGATTGCAGACTCTTTCAATTTCGCTATTGAAGAGCTTCGCAAACTGGTGGCAACGGTGAACGACACCGCGCTGATGGTCGACAACGCAACCAAGCAAACCGAAAACACGGCGGGCCACCTGGCCCGGGCGGCAGACAACCAGGCGAAGGAAATCAACGCCGCCACCGAATCGATCGTTTCCATGGCGGCCTCCATCGAGGAAGTCTCCGGCAACGCAGAGCGATCGTCCGATGTCGCCCGTCACTCGGTTGAGGTCGCGCACAAGGGCGGAGAGGCCGTACGGCGAACCATTGACGGCATGAATGCGATTCGCGAAACCATTCAGGAAACGTCGAAGCGCATCAAGCGGCTCGGCGAAAGTTCACAGGAGATCGGCAATATCGTCGAGCTCATCAACGACATCGCCGAGCAGACAAATATTCTGGCGCTCAACGCGTCCATCCAGGCGTCGATGGCGGGTGAGGCCGGTCGCGGCTTCGCCGTGGTTGCGGACGAGGTCCAGCGACTTGCAGAGCGTTCAACGAACGCAACCAAGCAGATCGAAGTGCTGGTACGCACAATTCAGTCAGATACCAATGAAGCCGTGATCTCGATGGAGCGCAGCACGACGGACGTTGTTGGCGGGGCACTGCTGGCCGAAAACGCCGGCGCGGCGCTCGATGAGATCGAGCAGGTATCGAACCAGATTGCCAGCCTGGTCCAGAATATTTCAGGGTCTGCACGACAGCAGGCCAGCGCCGCCGCTGACGTGACGCGGCGCACGACACGCTTGCGTGAGATCGGGCAGCAGACCGGTCAGGCGACCTCGGCGACGGCGGCCTCTATTGCGAAACTTTCGGAACTCGCGACACAGCTCAGAAAGACGGTTGAAGGATTCGCGTTACCACCGGAAATGATGCAGGCCAGCGTGCTGGCGCGGACTACGGCAAACGCCGTTCCGCCCTCGGTTGCGCCGTCGACGAACCCGCAAGCGAAAACGGGATAGGACGATTCGACGGCGCGCGCCGCGATGGATACGGACGACTAGATGACGGGCAACACGGGCATTCATGAGCAAATAATCGGCGACGACGACGGCCAGGGAGCTGTGCGTGGGCTGGTGATTGTCAGTGCCGAGCTCATGGAGACCATTCGCAACGCGCATCTGGCGCTTGAAGACTGCGTCGACGGACGGGGCGGTACAGCTGCATTGACCCGCGCTGGCGAGCTGTTGCACCAGGCGCGTGGTGCGCTGCAGATCACCGAGACCTACGGTGCGGCGCTGCTTGTCGAGGAAATGGAGCTCGGTTGCAAGTACCTGGCGAACCTGCGCCCCGGAAAGGGCCGCGAAGACGGACTCGAAGCGCTGACGCGCGCAATGGTTCAGCTGCCCATCTACGTTGAAAAACTGCTCGGCGGTGGTCGTGACATCGCCCTTGTACTATTGCCAATGCTTAATGACCTGCGCGCGGCGCGCGGCGAACCACTGCTGTCCGAAGGCACGTTGCTGTTGCTCAACTTGTCGCCCAGTCGCTCCGGCAAGAAGGTCTCGGATCGTGCGGGTAGTGGTGAAGACCCCGTAGTGGTTGCGAAGCGGCTGCGGCCCAAATTCCAGCTCGCGCTGCTCGGGTGGATCAAGGGGGGCGACACGTCGCGCCACCTGCAAACCTTGTCCAAGGTTGCAGCCGCGCTCGAGAATTCCGCAACGCGGGACGATATGTACCAGCTCTGGTGGGTCGTAGGCGGCGTTCTGGAGTCGCTGCAGAACGGGGGGCTGGAGACATCTATCTCGGTCAAGCGCCTTCTGGGACAGGCGGACCGCCAGCTGAAGTACGTGATTGACGAGGGTTTGCTCGCGTATGACCAACATCCCGTCGCCGACATGCTGAACAACATGCTGTATTACGTCGCGCGATCCAGCAATGCCGGGGAACGCATCAGCGAAATTCGCGCGGCCTTCAATCTTTCGGAACTGCTGCCGGGCGATCAGCAGGTCGAGGACGCGCGCGACGCGCTTTCAGCGCCGAGCGCGAAGCTGATGGCTACCGTTGGCTCTGCGATCAAGGAAGACCTGGGGCGCGTCAAGGATGTACTTGATATCTTTGTGCGAACCGGTCTGAACAAGTCATCGGAGCTCGTGCCGCAACTCGAGTTGCTGAAGAAGATCAGCGATACGCTCGGCGTACTCGGCCTTGGCGAACTGCGCGGTGATATCGACGGAGAAATCGATCGGCTGAAGCAGGTGGTTGAGCGCGGCGGCGTTGCCAATGACCAGATTATTCTGGACATAGCGTCGACCCTGTTACGCGTCGAAGATCGCCTGGATCAACAGCTGCTGCGACTCACATTGCCGCAGCATACCGACGGCGATCAGGCTTCGGCCGAGTCCTCGGTCGATGACGCGGCCTTTCGGCAGGTTGCCGAATCAGTCATGCGCGAGTGCATTATCAATCTCGCCCGAATTAAGGAAACCGTTAGCCAGAGCTTTACGGAGCAGGCGCCGTCACAAGGGCTGGACAGCGTTCCAACGCTGATCAAGGGCATCAAGGCTGGGCTGCTGATGCTTGGCAAGCCTCGCGCCATGGAGGTCGTCGAACGAATTGGCAGCCTCCTGATGGCCATGCTGAACAGCGGCGGTCCCGCGCAGCTGACGCAACGCGAGACGGATCGTCTGGCGGACGCGATCGTCAGCATCGAGTACTACATGGAAACGGTCAAGGCGGGTCGCAGCGAGCCGTGGTACATGCTCGATAACGCCGAGGCCTGTCTCTCCGTGTTGCGCGATGTCGAGCAACGCATGCTGCAGGCGATCCCGAAAGATGGAGAGGCCGCCGAGACGAAAACGGGGCTTACTATCGAGCAGGTCGCGAAGGCTGCCGACGATTCGGCGCGAGCCCACGTCACGGACGTTATCCCGTTGCCCGTCGTTGCGCCCAATGCCGAACACCTCGACCCGGAGCTGCTCGAGCTCTTTATTGAGGAGGCCAGGGAGGAGGTTGCATCGATCAAGCGACATCTGCCGGGGTGGGTGAGTTCACCGGACGATATGGAGACGCTGATCACGGTGCGGCGCTCCTTTCACACGCTCAAGGGCAGTGGCCGAATGGTGGGTGCAGAGCGGATCGGTGAGTACTGCTGGTCGGTAGAGAATCTGCTGAACAAACTGATCAATCGCACGTTGCCGCGAACGCCGCCAATGGTGGACTTCATTACGCAGGCGGCGGCGGCCGTGCCTGAACTGATCGAACAGCTCGAGATCGGGAGCGAGCCAGCCGCCGATATCAGTCTCTTTATCGCGAGAGCCAATGCTTTCGCAGATGGCGACCCGAATGCCGCCGTGCTGACCCTCCAGCGACCCACAGAAGTGCCGCCGCCGAGCCCGGCAACTGCGCTCGAAATGGATCCGATTCTGTACGACATCTTCTCGAAAGAGACTGCGGGGCACCTGAAAGTCATAACCAGCTACCTGTCCGCTTGCGAGGGCTACGAGCCGCCATACGATGTCACGGATAAGCTGTATCGCGCCTGCCACACGCTGCACGGCAGCGCCAACATGGCCAATGTGCAACGCGGCGTCGCGGTCGCGGCCACATTGAACCGCTTTGTGCGGCGCGTCTATGACCACAAGGTCGGGTTCCAGAAGTCGGGTCTTGCCGCATTGCAGGCGGCGGCCAGCGCCTTGTCGACTATTGTCAAGGACATCAACAACCCGGATCGCGATCGAGCTGACTACACTGCCTTGATCGCGCATATTTCGACACTGGCGGATTCGGTGCGACCTGCGGAGGTTCCCGAAGAACAGCCCGAAGAAGCGCCAGAGTCTCAAGAGGTCGAAGTACCCGCCGTCGAGGCGCTGAGTGATGAGCCCGAATACGATGCGGAAATCGCGTCGATATTTACCGAGGAGTCGGCCGAACTCCTGGAGGCAGCCGAAAAGGCGCTGATCGACTGGGTTCGTGAGCGGTCGGCTCAGCCCATGGATGAACTGAAGCGCCACCTGCACACGCTCAAGGGTGGCGCGCGCATGGCCGGTATCACGGCGATGGGCAATCTCAGTCATGAGCTCGAGACCTTGCTGATTTCTGTCGACGACGGACGTGTGAAAGCGACCCCGGCCATCGAGGACCTGCTGCAACGCAGTGTCGATGAACTGCATCGCATGCGTGACCTCGTTATTGCCGGTAAGCCGGTGCGCACGGCGGCGGATCTCGAGCAGCGAATTCAGCAGGCCAATGCCGGCTTCGAGGTTGCGGATGACTCTGAAGTCGAGGTTGCCCTCGATGACACCAACGTCCAGCAGGCGCCGACCGCCAAGTTCACGATGGAGCCGGATGACACGGTGAGCATGGTTATCGTCGATTCACGGCTGGCTGACGAGTTGGCTGAAATCGGCAGACCCGCAGAGGAAGAGCCGCCGCTGGTTGACGCGCCGGCTGAGTCTCTTGCCGGTGTTGAGCACGCCACCGAAGCGCCGGCGGAAGCCGGCGCCGACTTCGAGCTCCAGGCGGAGCCCGAGGCGGAGGCGGAGCCAGAAGCTGCGACCGAACCAGAGCCCGAACCAGAGCCGGAAGCCGAACTCGAAGATCAGCCAGCGGCCGAGGATGAGCAACCGCCGCAGGCGGAGCGCGAACCCGCAGCTGCCGAGGCTGCGCCACGTGCCGGTGCCGACGTGCGAGCGCTGCGCACGCCTGAGCAACGCCAGGAATTCGCCCGTGTTGACGCGGACCTGCTGGAGGACCTGCTCAACGCCGCCGGTGAGATCAGCATTTATCACTCACGGCTCAACCAGCAGGTTACATCGTTTGACTTCCATGTCGATGAGCTTGAGCAGACCATATCGCGACTTCGAGGACAGCTCAGGAAGCTGGAGATCGAAACCGAAGCGCAGATCATGCACGGCCATCAGGATACCCTGGTTGCGCGTGACTTTGATCCGCTGGAACTGGATCGATATTCGAACATTCAGCAGCTGACACGCGCGTTGGCCGAATCCGCAAGCGACCTTGGCAGCCTGAAGGATCTTCTCAAGTCGGTCACGAACGAAGCCGAAGGGCTGTTGGTGCAGCAGTCTCGCGTCACTGCAGAGCTGCAGGACGGACTCATGCGAACCCGCATGGTGCCGTTTGAACGGCACGTCCCACGGCTGACGCGCCTTGTCCGACAGGTGGCCCAGGAAGTCGGCAAACGCGCCGAGCTTGCCGTTGAAGGTGCCTCCGGAGAGCTGGACCGGCAGGTGCTCGAAAAAATGCTGCCACCATTCGAGCATATGCTTCGCAACGCGGTTATCCATGGCATTGAGGATCCGGCCGCGCGCCAGGCCGACGGCAAACCGGGCATGGGGCGCATAACGATACGCCTGCACCGCGAAGGTGCAGAAATGGTGATAGACGTAGCTGACGATGGGCGCGGTCTGAACGTTGATGCCATTCGCCGCAAAGCCTATGAGCTCGACATGCTGCGACCGGATAGTAAGGTCACCGACGAGGAGATCATGGAGCTGATCCTGACGCCGGGCTTTACGACCGCTAGCGCAGTAACGCAGTCGGCCGGGCGCGGTGTTGGCATGGATGTTGTCGCCAATGAGGTCAAGAAGCTCGGCGGCAATCTGCGCATATCCTCGGTTATCGGCCAAGGTACAAACTTCACGGTTCGCTTGCCGTTCACACTGGCAATCACCCAGGCCTTGATCGTGCGCACCGGCGAGGAAGTGTACGCGCTGCCGTTGCCAACGGTCGAAGGCGTCGCGCGTATACCGCGTGGCGAGCTCGAAAACCTGTTGAGTCAAAGTGAACCGAGCTACCTTTACGGCGAACAGGCCTACAAATTCCGCCATCTTGGTATGTACCTGGGCGGGCAGGCGGCCAAACTGCCGGATGAAGATACAGCCGTCCCGGTAATCCTCGTGCGGGCGGGTGAGTACTCAGCGGCCCTGTTGGTCGACGAGATGCTCGCCAGCCGCGAAGTGGTAGTCAAAGCCGTAGGGCCGCAGCTGGCCGGCATTCGTGGTCTCTCCGGTGCCACGATTCTCGGCGATGGACGGATCGTCCTGATCCTCGACATCAACGCGCTGGTTCGCACTGGCGCGCCGGTTGTCGAGCTGAAGAAGGCGGCTCCGACGCCAAGCGATACGCGTCCGCTGGCGCTCGTGGTGGACGATTCGATCACCGTGCGACGCGTTACCGAGAGGTTCCTGCACCGCAACGGTATGCGCGTTACGACGGCCAAAGACGGCCTCGATGCGATCAGCGTCATGCACGAACACAAACCCGACGTCATCCTGCTGGATATCGAAATGCCCAGAATGGACGGTTATGAATTCGCGTCCCACGTACGCAACGATCCTAGCGTAGCGGATATTCCTATCATCATGATTACCTCGCGTGTTGGCGACAAACATCGCGCCCGCGCGATCGAGCTTGGTGTCAATGACTATCTCGGCAAGCCCTACCAGGATTCGCAGCTGCTCGACGCGATTCGCCGGCAGCTCGAGGACAAGGGGATACAGTTGTCATGAGCGCTGCTGCCGACGAACTATACAGCCTGCTCGTACCGCTATCCGGCGACCGTCTGATTGTGCCGCGCGCCTGCGTCGCCGAAGTTGTGCGGTACATCGAGCCCAAGCAAAGTACGGGAGCGCACCCCTGGATGCTGGGGAATGTCGACTGGAATGGCCGGCCGTTGCCCGTGGTCTCGTATGAAGGCGCGCTCGGTAACGACATGCCGGTCGCTACCGGGCGTACGCGAATCGTTGTGTTTTACGCGAGTACCGGCGAACTCAGGAACGGTTTCTTCGGCGTCCTCACCCAGGGTTTTCCGCAGCTCGTGCGTGTCAACAAAGAAGTACTCAAGCTCGAGGCCAAAGAGGGCTGGCCCGAGGATGCGCCGGTGCTCTGCCGCGTGCGCATGATCAACGAGTTCCCGTTGATTCCGGACCTCGAAAGGCTGGAAGGCATGCTCGCTGAAGAGGCAGAGCAGGCGTGATGAACAGGGCAGCCGCGTGCTAGCCGAGGTCTCCCCACAGGGACTGTAGAATGGCCAGCGTTGCTACCGCCGCGGTTTCCGTGCGCAGGACTCTCGGTCCCAGCGACACGGGGTGAAATCCGGCTATTGCCGCATCCTCAAATTCGCCGTCGCTGAATCCGCCTTCCGGACCGATCAGTACGCACACTTTGGTCTTCGGCACCTCGATGCGTGCCAGCGGGGTCGCCGCGCCCGGTTTCAGAATGATCTCCGCGTCAACCTGTTCCGGCTTGCTGCCAAACCAGTGCTTTAGCGGGAGCGGCGCGTCGATGAGCGGCAGGCGAACCCTGCCACACTGTTCGCAGGCGCTGGCGGCGACTTTCTGCCAATGCTCACGACGTTTTTCGGCACGCGTTGCATCGAGCTTCACGACGCCGAACTCGGTAAGGACCGGGGTTATCCGCTTGACGCCCAGTTCGGTCGCCTTCTGTACGACGAAATCCATGCGCTCACCACGTGATACGCCCTGTACGAGATGTACCTTGAGGTCCGACTCCGTTGTGGCCACGGCTTCTTCGATGACCAGCAGTGTGGCGATCGACTTGCCGATCGAGGTGATCGATGCGACGTATTCGGAGCCAAGGCCGTCGAAGACGGTTAGCCTGTCGTCAACGCGAAGGCGGAGTACACGACTCAGGTAGCGTGCCTGATCGGCGTCGAGTTGCAGCGTCGAATGCACGCCGAAACTCGCTGTGATGTGGAGTCTGGTTCGAGGCATGGTTTACTATGTTCACTTGCAGTCGATGACGCAACCGTGGCAAATGCAGCGAGTTCATGCAAACGCAATTCAAGATCTCTCCTGACAGCGGGCTTATCGAGCCGGCCGCCCAGTGCCGCAGTCCCAACCAGGATGCGCGGCCGGAAGACGTCCAGCCGAAGCTGGTGGTGCTGCATGGCATCAGCCTGCCACCCGGGGAGTACGGCGGCCCCGAGGTCGAGGCGCTGTTTACCAATACGCTGGATCATGATGCGCATCCGTACTTCGATGAGATACGGGGCCTTGAAGTTTCCGCGCATCTACTCGTTCGACGGGACGGGTCGCTAACCCAGTTCGTGCCGTTCACGGCAAGGGCCTGGCATGCCGGAGAGTCCTGTTTTCGCGGCAAACACCGCTGCAATGACTATTCAATTGGCATCGAGCTCGAGGGCGAGGACGAAACTGCGTATGACGATCGGCAATATCATGCGCTCGCTGCGATTCTGCAGGCTATATTTGACGCGTATCCGCAAATAACGGCACGCGAGGTTGCCGGCCATTGTGACATTGCTCCCGGTCGCAAGAGCGATCCAGGTCCTGCTTTCGACTGGCTGCGATTGTATGATGGTCTTGTTGGGGCCTGATGCTACGCACCTGGCCATAACCCTCATTAGCCACAGAGCTGACCGCTTATGAACCTGATTGCCCTGCTTATTGGACTGGTTGTTGAACGACTGGCGTCGCAACTGTTTCACTGGCGTCGCATGCGCTGGCTCGACCGCATCATAGATCTTGGGTTTCGGCAGGCGCAACGTATTGCCAGCTGGCCAGCCATGATCCCGGTGGTGCTGCTGGCCGCTCTGCTCGTGTTGCCGGTCTACCTCGTAATTTTCGGTCTTGGCGGGACTCTCGCGGGATTCACGTACCTGATACTGGCGATCGTAGTGCTGTTCTTCTCGCTGGGTCCGAGAGACATCGGCGAAGAAGTCGGCGAGTATTGCAAGGCGCTGGAATCCGAAGACGAAGAGGCTATCCAGATCGCGGCCAAAGCGATCGTCGAGGGCGATGTGCCGACGGATGCACGAGAGCGCATCGCGCGTGTTGAAGAATCGGTCTGCGTGCAGGCAAATAACCGCCTGTTCGCCGTCGTTTTCTGGTTTGTATTGCTGGGGCCGCTGGCTGCCTGGGCGTATCGTGTGACAGACCTGATTCGCCGCCGCTCCGTTTTCAGCGTAGCACGTGAGTCGGAATCTGATGGCGCCGACAATATGGCCGCCGTGCGAGACGCCGCGGTCATGCTGCATGGCTGGCTGGCCTGGATACCGGCACGTCTTACTGCCGTGGGTTACGCGGCAGCGGGTCATTTTGACGAGGCAATCGCGGCCATGCGCGCACCCACAGAGGAGCGTGACACGACAACATCAGAGCACAGCGAACACCTGCTGGCTCGCGTCGGTACGGCGGCGCTTGCGCTTGGCGACAAGCCTGACGAGAGCATTACCGAGCGGGGTGTCCGCGGTGCAATATCGGCGAACCGGCTGGTATTTCGTCAGCTGATCATCTGGGCTGTGATCATCTCTGCGATGACGTTGTACGGCCTCACCCGGTGAGCCGGGCGTTTGCGCTGGCCTTGCTGGCCGTCGCTCTGTGCGCCTGCCAGGACGCCGAACGCAGCCAACCCGACACCAAGGTCTACCAGCGCATCGTAACGCTGGCGCCGAACCTGACCGAGCTCGTTTTCGCGGTGGGTGCCGGTGACTTGCTCGTCGGCGTCAGTGCCTGGTCCGATTATCCGCCGCAGGCGCTCGAACTCGCTGTTGTCGGCGATGCGTTTGCAGTCGATCAGGAACAACTGGCGCTGCTGCAACCGGACTTGCTGCTCGTCTGGGAAAGCGGCACACCGGAGCACGCGGTCGACGAGCTCAGAAAATCCGGCTATGTCGTCGAGACCATACGTACTCGTGGTCTTGACGATGTCGTCAGCGCGTTGCGCCGAATTGGTGAGCTGACGGGCCGCCCGCTGCAAGCTGAGAAGGTCGCTGCAGACTATCAGCAGGCGCTGCACGAGCTGCGTGACGCACAGCGGGACCGAGCGCCGATTCGCGTCTTCTACCAGGTCTCTGCCAGACCGCTTTATACGGTCAGTAAGGAGCACTACGTGAGCGAGCTGATCGAACTTTGCGGGGGTAAGAATATTTTCTCCGATCTCGAGGACCTCGCGCCCGGGATTTCCGTAGAGGCCGTCGTGGACCGGAATCCGGAGGTCATGCTCGCGAGTACCGACGCCGGCGACGACGCTTTTGAAGAATGGCAGCGGTGGCCGGCGGTTGCGGCCAATCTGTACGGCAATCTGTTCTTGTTACCTGCGGATGAAATCGCGCGCGCGACGCCTCGCCTGGTACTCGCGGGCGGCGCAATGTGCCTTGCGTTGCAACAGGCCCGTTTTAATCGCGACGCATTCAGCGAGCGTTGATGAGTAAGGTTCTGTAGAAGCGCGCTTCTGCGCGCCACGACGCGACAACGCCACTTGTCGCGATGTCCTACGTCCGGTTCCTGTTCCACAGTACTTCCGTACCCGATTCGGCTCGCGCGATGACACGAGCCAGGACAAATAACAGGTCCGAGAGTCGATTCAGGTACTTTACGACCTCGGGCCGGACGTCTTCGTCGTTGGCCAACGTATAGGTGCGACGTTCCGCACGGCGCACGATGGTCCGAGCCAGGTGACAGGCCGCAGCGGCCTGGCCGCCGCCCGGCAGAATGAATTCCTTGAGGCGTGGAAGCTCGTCGTTGAAACCGTCGAGCTGATTTTCGAGGCGCTCGACAAAATCTTCCGTAATCGCCACGTGGCCGGGTATGCAGAGTTCGCCCCCCAGTTCGAACATGTCGTGCTGTACCTCGGTTAGACACAGCCGTACTGCCTCGGGGACCGTGTCATTGGCGAGGACTGTGCCAATGGCGCTGTTGGCCTCGTCGACCGTTCCATACGCTTCGACGCGCGCACTGTCCTTGGCGGTGCGGCTGCCGTCACCAAGGCCGGTCGTGCCGTCATCACCGGTACGTGTGTAGATATTGCTGAGCCGATTTCCCATGACCGTTTTCGTCCTTATTGCCAGCGGTATCGTAGTTCGACGAAGCCGCTACGTTCCTGCATGCGATAGTTTGCTGCAGTCTGATATTCCGTGTCCGCCAGGTTTTCGATGCGCGCGTTGAGCTGCCACTGATCGTTGAGTTGCAGCAGCGCCGTCGCGTTGGCAACTACGTAGCCGGGGAGCGCGATACCGCCGAAATCCTCCCGATCGCCGCTGGCGAGAATAGACAGGCCGAGGCGATGCGCACCGAAGCTCTGCGTGAAGCTGATGGTCGCCGTTTCGTCGGCACGTCGCAACAAGCGCGCGCCCGTGGTCGCGTTCTCCGCCCGCTGTTTGACAAGGTCGGCCTTCAGCACGAAGCGCTCGCCGTGGTACTCATAGCCAAACTGCGCGCCGCGGATCTCGGCTTCGTCGAGGTTCCGCAAGGCGAAGGCCTCAGAATCAAATTCGATAAGGTCTTCAATCCTGTTCGCGTAAAACTCGACATTGAAGCTGTGTCGTTCCCCGGCAACATAGCGAATGCCCAGCTGCTGCTCGTCGGCAATCTCCGGCTCCAGGTCGGGTGAGCCGCCGAAGCCGAAGCGATCAGTGGCGTCCGGTGCACGGAACGCGTGCCCGAGGCCGAAGTTAAGCGTCACGGCGTCGCTGATGGCATACGCGTATTCGGTATTCCAGGTTGCATGGTTGCCGAAGTTCTCGTGATCGGTGAGCCGTAGCGCAACAAACCCGCGGTGCCGACCGAGCACCAGCTGATCCTGAAGGAATACGGCACGCGTCAGGGTTCTCTCATCGAAACCGGAGCCAAACGACAGTGTGCTGGCATCCTCGTCTACGAAATAGACACCGCCGGTCAACGTATGATTTTCCAGCGCGTGGCTATACTGCCAGTCGAGGCTCAACCGTTCCGAGTTGACGAAATCCGGGGTCTGCTGTTGCTGGATTTCATCCTGGGCGAAAGACAGGACCAGCTTGCTGCTACCTGCCGTCGAAGGTTGCGACTGCAGCGCCAGTGAGGTCACCGCATTCTCGTAATCCTGATCGACGGGAGCGAGCAAGAAATCGAGGTACTCGACGTTGCCTTCGCCACGCCAGTGGCGAACGCTTAGTTCATGGTTGCCGGACTTTTTTGATGCGTACACGTTGGCGGAAAGGTTCTCATAGCCGCGCTTGAGCTCGGAATCGATACGCGGCGCATAGCCATCGGTATTTTGCCAGTCGAGGTTGACACCGAACTCGGCATCGGCGGTGCGATTGCCGCCGGATACGTGGCCGGACTGTGTCGCAAAGCTGCCGCTGCCGACGCCGCCCTCGACAAAGCCCCGATCGGTGCGGCGCGTAATGACGTTGATTACGCCGCCAATGGCGTCCGTGCCGAACAACGCGGAACGAGCTCCCTTGACGATTTCAATGCGCTCGATCATTTCCGGCGAAATGTTTTGCACCGCTGCGCCGCCAATAGTGCCGGGATTCATGCGTACGCCGTCGATAAGGACCAGTGTGTGATTGCTTTCGGTGCCACGCAGGAAGACCGATGTGGCCTGTCCGGGGCCACCGTTGCGACCGATGTCGATGCCGGCCTGAAATCGCAGCAACTCCGACAGGTCCGTTGCCAGCGACAAGGCAATATCCTCGCGCGTAATAACGGTGACCGGAACGATCGCATCCGCCTGTTGAATCGGCGTTCGCGTGGCCGTGACGATAATCGTATCGCCCTGAGTGATATCGACCGCACCTGAAACTGCCGGGATCGACAGTGCCACCGCCAGCAAAATAGAATTGCCATTCCGCATCAAGACCTTCCTTAGCATGCCGCCCGCACGCATCAATATTGAGAATCTGAATGGTGCGGAAGGAAGATGGGCGCAAAACTCGCGCGCCCGAACATGCGCCCGCCGCGCCATTCGCGTTTCATCGGGCCGGTCTCCGGGCTGACGAGCGGATTTCTCCTGCCGTAACGCCTTCCCGCGAAAACATGCTCGTTCGCAGTGGCTCTGCGCCATCGACCGTCGGTAGCGCGGTCTGTGACACAGGGGTTACGGTATTCACTCGATCACCGTTGCGGGGGCAGCGCCGGAATACTGCGATCGACCGTTAATCGAGCGCATAACACCGGCTTCCCGTTCACCCGAAACAAGCCATCTCGGGTTCACCTGATGAAGCCGAGACGATAGGCAGGTGCCGGGAGCCTGTCAAGCCGCTTCTGAATTGCAGTGTGTGCGCCCGCTTGTTTATTGCCGCCGGTGTGGCCATAGTTGGGCCGGTTTAATCAGAGCGCAGGACAACGACGGTGGACACGTATCCCGAAAGCAGCGCGTCGGAGCACTTGAAGGTCGCACTGGCGGCGGCGAAAGAGGCGGCAGAAATCAGTCGCCACTACTACAGCGGCAACTTCACGGTCACGACGAAAGCAGACATGACGCCGGTTACGCAGGCTGACGTCGAGTGTGAGCAGGCGATAAGGAAGCGCTTGCTGCAACACTTCCCGGGGCATGGGTTCTACGGTGAGGAAACGGGCAAAACAGAGGTCGGTGCTGACTATCTTTGGCTGGTAGACCCGATCGATGGCACCAAGGGCTTCGTGCGCCAGTATCCATTTTTTTCTACACAGATCGCCCTGATGCACCGTGGCGAGATCGTCCTTGGCGTGTCCAGTGGAACGATGATGGGTGAATTGGCCTGGGCGGAGAAGGGCCAGGGTTCATGGCTCAACGGGCGGCGCCTCTCGATAAGCGATATCGATGACCCTGATCGTGCTGCGGTGTCCGTCGGCAACCTGAAATCCCTCGCCGGCAGCGATGGCTGGTCGTCGCTGGGAAAAATCGTTGCACGCGCGGATCGTATCCGCGGCTACGGCGACTTCTATCACTATCATTTGCTGGCGGCAGGAAAAATCGAAGCCGTGATCGAGTCAGACGTGAATATTCTCGACATTGCTGCGCTGTCGATCATTGTCACTGAAGCCGGCGGCATGTTCACGGACCTGAACGGTGACAAGCCCACGCTGCAGACCCGTTCGGTGCTGGCTGCGAACCCGGCGCTCCACGCCAGCTACCTCAAAATGCTAACGGGGTTTGTTGCCTGAGGCAATAAACAGCTGTTGCTCGTGCCAGCTGACGGCCTCCATCGGCGTCGAATAAAGCCGGCTGAGGCGTTCGCAATCCAGTATGTCCTGAGTCGGCCCCAGGTCCCAGCGGCCGTCACCGTAAAGTAGAAGACAGCGGTCGGCGTACCGCACCGCCAGGTTAACGTCGTGCAGGCTCGCCATGACGACAGCGCCGGCGTCGGCTTTCTCGCGGACTAACTCCAAAGCATCGAGTTGATGCTGCGGATCAAGATGGTTGGTGGGTTCGTCGAGCAGGTAGACTTCTGGTGCCTGCGTGAGCACCTGGGCGATTGCAAGACGACGCCTTTCTCCGCCTGACAGAGTTAGTACGTCGCGCCCTGCGAGTTCCTCTAGTCCGACCGAGCGCAACGCGGCCCGGGCAACGGAAAAATCGTAACCGGATTCCCAGTTGAATCGGCCGATATGGGGATGGCGACCGATCATGGCCGTATCAAGAACGGTTGCGGGAAAGACATCGTCAACGTGTTGCGGCAGCAATGCCAGCTGCTTTGCGATGTCCTGGCGGGCTGCTGCTGCGAGGTTCGCGCCATTGAGGGTGACGCTGCCAGCTTCCGGCGTACGCAGTCCCGCCAGCGTGTGCATCGTCATCGACTTGCCGGAGCCGTTCTGCCCGAGAACCGCGATCAATTCGCCGCCTGTCGCGTCCAGGGTGAGATCGTCCACGAGGACGCGGCCGGGCACGCTAACCCGCAGATCTTTGCACGAAAAATGCATTGCACCGTTGCCCGACATGCCGAGAGCGTAGCTTACGGCGTCGCGCAGAAAAAGGCGCCTTAGTCGATCAGGTTTATTTCGCGGGCCGTCTTAGCCCCGAGGACTGCGTATTTCAGGCTCTTGGGCATAACGGCATCGTCTTCGGCCAGGGCAATGCGTCCGCCCATGATTTCGGCGTAGCGCTGGGGATAGAGCGGTACGAGATCCGGTTCGGCAAGGCCATCGGGCCCGAGTGGCTGGCCGTCGGCGCGATCGTATTTGTCAGTCGCGCCGAGCGTATGCAGGAACTCGTGCGCGATAATCACGTTATTCGTACCGCGATAGCGACGATGCGCAAAACCGTTGACGATACCTACCATGCCTTTCTGCAGGCCAACTGAGTTCTCCAGCTCAACGTCCGAGTGCGGTGTGTGATAGCGCACAAATATTCTGACGTCGGGTTCGATACGATCCTGGGTATCCGTGATGCTGCTTGCCCACCAGCGCATTTTCAGCGACCACCACATTGCTGACAGCTTATTAGGGTCGCCGTCGAGCACGGGTGGCTGTTCGCTAACCAGTTGCCCGAGTTCTATTCGCATGGGGCGAGCAAGGTTGCTCGCATACTTGGCAGTCTCGCGCTCGAGGAACGCCTCGATGTCCTCGAAGTCACGCAGCTGTAGTCGTTCGATGTACTTCGCCGCATCGTCACTGTTGTCGCCGTTGACAGGATATACCTTCACCCACAGGCTATTGTTCCAGTCTGTGCTTCTCGCCTGCGTCAGCCAGGTGCTGACGGCCACGAAAAACAGCACGAACAGCAAAATAGAGATGCGAACAGCTTTGAACATGGAGGGTGAACCGCGGAATCAGTTAAAGGGCACTCGTCTTGCCTTGGTAGCTTGCTCGAATGCGTAGGCAATCTCTATGAGCTGTTTCTCATTCCAGGGTTTTCCTATGAAGGAAATGCCGACAGGGAGCCCGGCAATCTGTCCCGCAGGAACCGTGATACCGGGGTAGCCGGATATTGCCGCCAGCGACGAGCTGCCAATAGAAAAGTTATCGCCATTTAAATGATCGATCATCCAGGCGGGCCCGTTGGTCGGCGCCAGGAGCGCGTCGAGCTGCAATTCGTCCATCGCTGTGTCGATTGCCGCCCTGGCCTCGCTCTTGCTCGTCGCCAGCGCGTCCAGGTAAGCCGCATCCGTCAGCGGCCCTTTCTCTTCCGCCTGCAGGAAGATCTCTTGCCCGAAAATCGGCATGACGCTGGCCGCATGCGCCTCGTTGAAGGCGATCAGGTGCTCCAGGCTTTCGACCGGGGCGCCCGAGTCCTCAAGGTAGCTGTTCAGGTCGGCGCGGAACTCGTACAGAAGGACTGCGTACTCGGCTTCATACATGTTCGGCGCTTCATATTCGATATCGTCGACGATATCGGCGCCGCTCTTCTCAAGTGCCAGGATGCTGGCGTCGAGTATGGCGTCGACGTCCGGGTTCGAGCCCGCGCCACTGTAGGAGCGAATCACGCCGATACGCTTGCCACGCACCCCGTCCGCCGTCAGGTTCGACGAATAGTCCTGGTGAATCTCTGCGTCCGCCGTCGCCGGATCGTCCGCGTCAATGCCGGTCATCGCGTTGAGCAACAGCGCCGCATCGCGTACGGATCTGGCCATCGGACCAGCGGTATCCTGACTGTGCGCTATCGGAATTATGCCACTGCGGCTGACCAGGCCGAGCGTTGGTTTTATGCCAACGATGCCGTTGATGCCCGATGGACACACGACGGATCCGTCCGTCTCCGTGCCTATCGCGAGCAGCGTCAGGTTGGCAGCGACTGCAACCGCCGAACCGCTCGACGAGCCGCACGGCGTTCGCGCCGTGTCGTAGGGGTTGCGCGTCTGACCGCCGACGCTGCTCCAGCCGCTCGACGATCTCGTTGATCGAAAGTTCGCCCACTCACTAAGATTGGACTTTCCAAGAATGACTGCGCCGGCATCCCTCAGCCGTTTTACTACGTAAGCATCGCTTGCCGGCGCATGCTCGGCGAGCGCCAGCGAGCCTGCGCTGGTGAACATCTGATCCGCGGTATCGATGTTGGCCTTGAGCACAACCGGCAGGCCATGCAGCGGTCCGCGCGGGCCGGATGACTGCCACTCGGCGTCCAGCGCGCGGGCAATACGGAGTGCATCCGGATTGATTTCGATGATGGCGTTCAGCGTTGGGCCAGAC
>CAYTTZ010000012.1:0-28260 GCA_964440945.1 uncultured Woeseiaceae bacterium | reverse complement strand
CATTTTCGTTTATCTAGGAAAAACAGTTGCTTATAGGCCCTTTACGACACTCAGAATGAATTCGGAGGCCTGATACGCTGAAATTTAAGGCTCCGGCGAATCCTTGTGCATAAATGAACACTTCGGAAACTTCTTCCGTGGCGACCAGCCATGCCCAAAAGGCCGCTAAATGTCCGCGACTAGAATGCTTCAACGGCACTATTTCGGTCGGTCCCGGGCAGAAACTCGGCCTGCAGGTCATTGAGGAAACGCTGTCCCAGGGACGTTGGCCGCCAGACTGCCTGATCATCGCGCGATACCAGCCCCTTCTCACGAGCCGGCTTCATAATCCTGTCCAGGTCGCCGGCGCTGCCGCCGGTCCTTGCCGCGAACACAGATTCGCTGAACCCGTCGGTCAGGCGCAGCGCGTTGAGCATGAATTCGAACACGATGTCGCTTTTCGGCAGCGGCGCGAGCCCCGGCGCAGCCGCTCCGGACTCGATTGTTGTCATGTACTGCAGCGGGTTCGCAGGCTTTATGTAACGGAATACGCCGCTCGCGTTGCTAAATTTTCCATGCGCGCCGGCGCCCACCGCCAGGTAGTCGCCGAATAACCAGTAATTCAGGTTGTGCCGACAGTGCTGCCGATCACGCGCGTAGGCGGAAACTTCGTACTGCAGATATCCGTGGTCGGCCAGCAACGCCTGGCCGAGGTCCTGCATCTCCCACGCCGTTTCGTCGTCCGGCAGGTCCGCTGGCGGTCGTGCATAGAAGATTGTGTTCGGCTCCAGCGTCAACTGGTACCACGAGAGGTGCGCCGGCTCGAGCTCCATCGCCGCCCGCAGATCATCGAGCGCCGCGGCGAC
Organism: uncultured Woeseiaceae bacterium; assembly: GCA_964440945.1. Taxonomy (GTDB): domain Bacteria; phylum Pseudomonadota; class Gammaproteobacteria; order Steroidobacterales; family Woeseiaceae; genus UBA1847. The sequence goes on along the minus strand of CAYTTZ010000012.1, from coordinate 27,415 downwards.
GTCCTGGCCGGGCAGCCCGTGCATCAGGTCGATGTTGATGTTTTCGATACCTGCACTGCGAGCGTCACGGACGGCGCGCACAATGTCCTCGCTGCTGTGAATTCGCCCGATCTTCCGCAGCAGTTCATCGTTGAAGCTCTGACCCCCGAATGACAGGCGGTTGACTCCGGCGTCACGATACCCGGCCGGATCGCCACATTCGACGGTGCCCGGATTCGCCTCCATCGTAATCTCCGCGTCCGGGACCAGCGTGAAATTGTCGCGCACGCCGCGCAGCAATCTCGCAATTTCCCCGGGCGAGAACAGGCTCGGCGTGCCTCCGCCGAGGAAAATACTCTCGACGGGTCGTTCGGCAGCTCTGCTGGCCTCGGTTTCGAGATCCCGCAGCACAGCATCCAGGTAACGCTGCCGCGGCGCTGCGTCTCCGGCAGCATGCGAGTTGAAGTCACAGTAGGGACACTTCTGCACACACCACGGCAGATGCACGTACAGAGACAGTGGCGGGATCATTCGTAGCGTTGTTCTAGCTGGCGGACGAGTGCGCGCAGCGCCTGCCCCCGATGGCTGCGCGCGTTCTTTTGCGCTGGCGTAAGATTTGCGGAACTGAGCCCGCTTTCCGGATCGAGGAATATGGGGTCGTAGCCGAAGCCACCGTCACCCTGGCGCGCCTTCAACAACGAGCCGTGCCAGACCCCCTCCGCAACGAGGGCGTCCGTTTCGCCGGGATTCACGAACGTCGCCACACAGTGAAACGCAGCGCCACGGTTTTCACCGCAGACCTCAGCGACTTCCTCGAGAAGCTTGTCGACGTTTTCGTCATCGGTCGCGTTTTCGCCGGCGTAACGTGCCGAGTAGACACCCGGACGCCCACCCAGGGCGTCAACGGCAATACCGGAATCATCAGCGATGGCGGGAAGCCCCGTGGCATGCGCGGCATGTCGCGCTTTCAGAAGCGAGTTTTCTGCGAAGGTGGTGCCAGTCTCGTCCGCGTCGCTAACACCGAGTTCGGACTGGGCGATGACCTCCACCGCAAGCCCCTCGAGCAAGCGCCGGATTTCGGCAAGCTTGCCGGCATTGCCGCTGGCCATGACGATTTTCTTCGGCGGCAGACTCACCGGACCGCGGCGTTTATCGCCTCGTTCTGAGCGACGAGGATATCGTCAATGCCGAGTCGGGCCAGGCCGATCATTGCGGTGAATTCATCGTCGGTGAACGCGTGCCCTTCGGCGGTTCCCTGCACCTCTATGAACCGACCGGCATCGTTCATGACGATATTCATATCCGTTTCTGCCTCGGAGTCCTCGGCGTAGTCGAGATCCAGAACCGGCACGCCGCGGTAAATGCCGACCGATATGGCAGCGACCTGTCCGTGCAGCGGGTTCTTCTTGAGCCGCCCCTTCTTCTGCAGCCGCTGCATGGCAATAGCGAGCGCGACATAAGCGCCGCTGATCGATGCCGTGCGTGTACCACCGTCCGCCTGGATGACGTCGCAGTCGAGCATTACGGAACGTTCGCCCAGCGCCTCGAGATCGGTAATCGCTCGAAGGGAGCGGCCGATTAGCCGCTGGATTTCGAGCGTACGTCCACCCTGTTTGCCGCGCGTTGCCTCGCGGCCCGAACGCGTGTGCGTCGCTCGCGGCAACATGCCGTATTCGCCGGTAACCCAGCCTCGACCGCTATTGCGCATCCAGGCCGGCACGCGCTCCTCGATACTGGCCGTACACAACACGCGCGTATCGCCAAAAGAAGCCAGCACGCTGCCCTCTGCATGTTTCGTATAGTCCGCGACAAACTGAAGTTCGCGCATTTGTGATACTTCGCGACCGCTCGGGCGCATGTTGACTCTCCTGTCCACAGTCAGACCAGCGCCTAACCGTCAATCCACCTTAACGCGGTGCCCGTCGTATTGTCACTGTATGGAGCGTTGATGCTCAACGCTTTAACGCTCAGCGATTTCAGGTTGTCCGGAAGATTGTCCTTGCCGGGAGTCCCGATCTCGGCCATGTCGGAATCATTGAGCCCCGACCACAAGCCGTCGGAACAGGCGAGCAGAGTGTCGCCAGGGCTGAGCTTGATCTTGTCCGTAATACTCATGTCCGGAACCGGCGCGTCACCACCGATGCAACACTCGACAAAATTGCGCATCGGATGGTCTTTGGCCTCTTCCTCCGTAATCGCGCCCTCCTGGATCAATACCTCGACGTGACTGTGGTCGCGTGACCGCATCCGCACCTGGCCATCGCGCACCTGGTAGATGCGGCTGTCACCGATATGCGCCCAGAAAGCACCGCCCTCCTGTACCAGGCAAATTGCACAGGTGGCGCGAGGTCGGAAATCGATTGCGAGGTCCTGTCCCAGGCAAACCACTTCGTCGTGAGCGCGAGACAAGGCCCTGTAAAGGAAACCCTGCGGATCGAACAGGGGTAGCGCGGCGGCCATGAAAAGGTCCTGCACCACCTTGAGTCCGGTCGCAGCTGCCTGTGCACCGTCCGAGTGCCCGCCCATGCCGTCGAAGACCAGCATCAGCGCCGCATCCTCGGCGACGACGACGGCGGCTCTGTCCTGGTTGTCCTGGCGGTCCCCGAGCGCAGAAACCTTGGCGTATTCGATTTTCATGACGTTAGGGTGATGATCATTGGCCTTCGACGGGGACCAGAGCTTAGAATGGCCGTCCTCTGAAAAACGTGATCCAGGCAACACACTGCGGCATTACCGGGAGAAGGATGCTGATGTTACACAGTATGACAGGCTTCGCGCGAGAGTCGGTTGAAACGAGTATTGGCACGTTGACCTGGGAAATTCGCGCGGTCAATCACCGCTATCTCGATGTGCAGTTCAAACTGCCCGAAGACCTGCGCCCGAAGGAACAGCTGTTCCGCCAGCGGGCGAGCGCCGTCCTGGCTCGTGGCAAAGTCGAGTGCGCGCTGTATTTTCGCCGCGCCGTCAACCAGGATAATGAGCTCAAGCTGGATACCGGGCTTGTCGAACTGATCGGTCACCGAATTTCCGAGCTAACCGCAAAACTCCCGAATGTCGCTGCCGCCAATCCGGTCGAGATACTGCGCTGGCCTGGCGTCATCGTCCAAACCGAACTGGATACCGAACCGCTGTTCGAGCACGCCATCGAGCTGCTGGAAAAAACGCTGGGCGCATTGAATACAATGCGCGCAAGTGAGGGCGAACGTATCGCCGCAATGCTCAACTCGCGCTGCGCGGAAATCGCGGAAATCTCCACAAGCGTAAAGCAACGCATGCCAGAGGTACTCCAGGCAACGCGCGCGAAACAGAAAGAACGCATAGAGAAGCTAAATATCGAAGCGGACCCAACGCGCCTTGAGTTGGAAATCGCCCTGGTGGCGCAGAAGATCGACGTCGACGAAGAACTCGATCGCCTGGAAAGCCATCTCGTCGAGATTCGAGATTCGATCAGCAGCGGCAAACCGGTTGGTCGACGTCTCGATTTCCTGATGCAGGAACTCAATCGCGAGGCCAACACGCTCGGCTCGAAGTCTGCTGATGCAGAAACCACCAAAGCCGCTGTCGACCTTAAGGTCCTGATCGAACAGATGCGCGAGCAGATCCAGAACGTCGAGTAAGCACCAATGTCGAAGAACAACGCGAAGCTGTTTGTCATTGCGGCGCCCTCAGGCGCTGGCAAGACGACCATTGTCAAAGCGCTGGTCGCCCGCAACCCTAAGCTCAGGTTTTCAATCTCCTACACGACACGACAGAAGCGGCGCACAGAGGTAGACGGTGTCGATTACCTGTTTGTCGATGTCGAAGGATTGGAGCAGCTGAAAGCCCAAGGCGAATTGCTTGAGTTCGCCGAGGTATTCGACAATTTCTACGCGACGAGCCGCAGCCAGGTCGAGAAACACCTGGCCGAGGGTCAGAATGTCATTCTCGAAATCGACTGGCAGGGCGCCAGGCAGGTTCGGAAGTCGATGCCCGAGTGCATCACCATATTCATCCTGCCGCCGTCACTTCTGGAGCTCGAAAGGCGACTACGGGATCGCCGCACGGACAGCCCGGAGGTCATCGAACGGCGGCTCCGCGATGCGCTGCGCGATATGGGCCACTGGGACGAGTTCGATTACGTGATCATCAACGATCGGCTTGAGCAGGCTGTCAGCGATCTCGAAAGCATACTGGCGGGTAGCGGGGAGTCCTGCGCTTGCGCCAATGTCGGGCTGCGACGCACCATCTCGGGGATCATTGGCTAGTGTCCTGTTTGCTGAGTTCGCTTACTTTCAGAAGGCCTGCAAAGCGTTAGTGCAAGGCGCAGCCCGCCGGTAATGGCTAGCCCTTGCCCAGGGCTACAACGCCGCAGTCGCGCTTTGCAGGCTTTCCCTCCGGGCGCTATTGCCAGCCCGTCCTGCCGCGTTGCGGTCGTTTGAAGTAGCCCGCCAATAGCGCTGAAAGTTAGCGAACTCAGCAAACAGGACACCAGCGACACGCCCATATAGCGTTTGGTTATATGCTATCGATCGGCACCGGGTCCGTTAACTACACTGGCTGCACTCGTAATCCGGGCCCGACGGGCCTCACTGACAGGACATTGACTCATGGCCAGAATCACGGTCGAAGATTGCCTTGAAAATATCGAAAACATTTTTGAGATGGTGCTTGTAGCTGCCAAGCGCGCGCGCCGTGTCGCTCATGGGGCAGACCCGATGGTCGAGCTGGAAAACGACAAGCCCACGGTAATTGCGCTTCGCGAGATCGCCGAGGGTCACATCACACCGGCGATTCTCGAAGAGGTCGATCAACCTTCGGTCGACGACCTGATGGGCTCTCCCGAGGCCGCAGAAGACATCCTGCCAGTTCGCGGCATCTCTATCGGCGATTAGGCCCAACGCCCACAGGGGCCGCGTTCTCGAACGCCGGGCTCCCCGTTGCGCGGTTATTACCGCTATTATCAGGGCATGGACTACGCGGCAACTCTTCTCTCCAGGCTACCCGGCGCCTCGAAGCGCGACAACGGGATGCGCCGGCTGGTGGAGACTCTGAAGGACTACCTGCCCGACGAACACGTGGCGCAGGTCGTGAAGGCCTATGAGTTCGGCGCCGACGCGCACGAAGGGCAGACTCGCAAATCCGGCGAGCCGTATATAACGCATCCCGTAGCGGTGGCCCAGGAGCTCGCCGAAATGCGCCTCGATAGCCAGGCGATCTGCGCCGCCATTCTGCACGACGTCGTAGAGGATACGCCCGCCTCACTCGAAGAGCTCGAAGAGCTGTTCGGCTCGGAAGTCGCGCAGCTTGTCGATGCCGTCAGCAAGCTCGACCAGATTCAGTTTCGCAGTCGCGCCGAGGCCCAGGCAGAAAGCTTCCGCAAAATGATGCTGGCAATGATCGAGGACATTCGCGTCATCCTCGTCAAACTGTCCGACAGACTGCACAACATGCAGACACTCGGTTCAATGCCGGTTGCGAAAAAGAAACGCATTGCGCGCGAGACGCTGGACATCTACGCACCTATCGCAAACCGGCTCGGCATCAATCGGATGAAGATCGAGCTCGAAGACCTGGGCTTCATGCACCTGCACCCGTACCGCTACCGGGTACTCGAGAATGCGCTAAAGAAAAGCAAGGGAAGTCAGCGCCAGATCGTCAAGCGCATCACCGAGGAATTCAGCAAGGCGATGGCCGAGGAGGACATCTCGGGTCAGGTGGTCGGACGAGAGAAGCACCTGTACAGCATTTACAGAAAAATGAACGAGAAGAAGCGGGCGCTCTCCGACATTGTCGACGTGTACGGCTTTCGCGTCATCGTCGACGATGTGAATACTTGCTACCAGGCGCTGGGACTCATTCATGGGCTGTACAAACCGATGCCCGGCCGCTTCAAGGATTACATAGCGATACCGAGGGTCAACGGATACCAGTCGCTGCATACGACGCTGTTCGGGCCCAAAGGCCTGCCGCTTGAAGTCCAGATTCGAACCCACGACATGGACCGTGTCGCAGAGGCCGGCGTCGCCTCGCACTGGATCTACAAGGCGGACGAAAAAACCGACGCAACGCCGCAACGCCGGGCAAGGGAGTGGCTCGCAAACCTCGCGGAGATCCAGCAGTCGGGCACTTCCGAGGAGTTTCTCGAAAGCGTCAAAGTGGACTTGTTCCCGGACAAGATCTACGTGTTTACGCCCAAGGGCGACATCATGCCGCTGCCGAAAGGGGCGACGACCGTGGACTTTGCCTACGCGGTGCACACCGACATCGGCAATCGCTGCGTTTCCGCCAAGATTGATCGTGGGCTGGTGCCGCTAAGGACACCCTTGCAGAACGGCCAGACCGTAGAAATCATCACCTCGCGCGGCGCCAAACCAAATCCGAACTGGCTGACGTTCGTGCGTTCCGCCAAGGCACGCACCGCCATCCGCAACCATATGAAAAACCTGCGTACGGTTGAATCCGTTGACCTCGGCAGACGCCTGCTCGACAAGTCACTTAAGGACCTGGGTTCGTCGCTGCGCAAAGTTGGCAAGGTACGTTTGGCTAGCGCTCTCGAAGAGCTCGGGCTTAACACCACCGCAGAGCTGTTCGAGCAGCTGGGTCTCGGGGAACGGCTGGCGCCGCTAACCGCGCGCATCCTGGTTGGCGTCGACGCCTCGGGCGAGACGGACGAGAGAGAGGCGAGCCTTGTTATCGCGGGCACGGAAGGCATGGTGGTCAGCTACGGCAAGTGTTGTTACCCGATCCCCGGCGACGAGGTGATGGGCTATCTGACTGCGGGTCGAGGCGTCGTTGTCCACAGGAACACGTGCGGCAACCTGAGGCTCTTCCGTAAACAGCCAGAGAAGTGGATCACGGTCACCTGGGAGACGGAGCTCGACAAAGATTTCTCATCACAGGTCCAGGCTGAAACCAGTAACCGAACAGGCGTACTGGCGGAAGTCGCCGCGACCATCGCAGACTGCGGCTCGAATATCGAACAGGTTGAGGTACTCGGCCGACATGACGATTGCTCCGTACTGTCGTTCCTTCTGACGGTGAAGGACCGTACCCACCTTGCACGAATCATGCGTAGCGTACGCAAGATGCCAAACGTTATGAAAGTTACGCGTGAGTGCGCGTAGCCAGAAACCTTTCTTTTCCAGGATGCACTATGAGCAAGCAAGCTATTCACACAGACCAGGCGCCGGCGGCGATAGGGACCTATTCGCAGGCTGCGCAAGCCGGAAACCTCTTATTTCTGTCCGGCCAGATCCCCCTCGTTCCTGACACCATGGAAATCGTTGCCGGAGATTTCGAGGCGCGTGCTCGCCAGGTATTCTCGAACCTCGAGGCTGTCGCCAGGGCGGCTGGCGGCACACTCGATGACGTTGTCAAAGTTACCGTGTTCCTGACCGACCTCGATAACTTCGCGACCGTCAACGCGGTCATGGAGGACTTCTTCGGTGAACCCTACCCGGCGCGCGCCGCCGTTGGCGTTGCCGCGCTGCCGAAAGGTGTGGATGTTGAGGCAGACGCCATCCTGGTCTTGTAAGCAGCTGCTCCGTCTTCCCGTTTCAGATCACCGACCGTCGCTGCCCGAGACGCATTGATTGTGGACCCTCACTCAGACCTGACTGCACTCAAGGGGATTGGCCCGTCGCTTGCCAGGAAGCTGGAAAAGCTGGGGCTGTTCCGCGTCGAGGATCTGCTGTTCCTGTTGCCACTACGGTACGAGGATAGAACGCAGCTCGTCAGGATAGGGGCGCTCGTGCCGGGGCAACGCTGCCTCGTGAGCGGTGAGGTGCTGCTGGCGGAGACCGTCTATCGCGGACGGCGAAACCTGCTTGTCCGTATCGGAGATGGGAGCGGGCAGCTTACGCTGCGCTTTTTCCATTTTTCGCGACAGCAGCAAGCACAGTTTCAGGTTGGGGTGCAGCTGACTTGTTTTGGTGAATGTCGGCGCGGTGGCACCGGCCTCGAGATGATTCATCCGGAATACCGCATCGTCCGCGATGCCGATGCGACAGCAACAGACGATGCGCTGACACCGATATACCCGGCCACAGAGGGCGTGCAGCAAGGCCGCCTGCGCAACCTGACCGACCAGGCCCTGCGTTCGATGCAGGCAACACCGCCGCGCGAACTTCTGCCTGCAGATATCACCAGGAAGCTCGGCATGCCGTCACTCGCTGATGCTATTAGCTACCTGCACAGGCCGCCGCCCGATGCCGACGTTGAGCAGCTGTTGCTGGGCAAGCACCCCTGTCAGCAGCGGCTCGCTTTTGAAGAACTGTTGGCACACTACCTGAGCCTCAGGAGCCTGCGCGCGCTCGCAGAGACCGAAGACGCAAAGGCGCTGATCGGAGGCGATACAGAGGTGCGGCAGTTCATCAGCGCGCTGCCTTTCCAGCTGACAGGCGCACAGGACCGTGTCAGTAAGGAGATTCTCGACGACCTCTCGAGACCGCACCCCATGATGCGACTTATCCAGGGTGACGTTGGCTCCGGCAAGACCGTCGTCGCGGCCATTGCCTGTCTCAAGGCTATTGCCTGCGGAGTCCAGGCGGCGATTATGGCGCCGACCGAGCTGTTGGCCGAGCAGCATTGGCGCACTTTTTCCGAGTGGTTTCGTCCACTGGGCATCGAACCGGCCTGGCTCAGTGGTAGCCAGCGCGTTGCGGCTCGTCGCGCCTCCCTGGCGTCCATCGCCGACGGCCGGGCACAGCTTGCCATTGGCACGCATGCCTTGTTCCAGGAAGGCGTGACGTTCGACGATCTCGCGCTGGTGGTCATTGACGAACAACATCGTTTCGGCGTTCACCAACGGATGGCGCTACGCGACAAAGGCAAGTCATCTGGCGGTCATCCGCACCAGCTCGTGATGACGGCGACGCCTATTCCAAGGACGCTCGCAATGGCGGCCTATGCGGACCTTGACACCTCGGTCATCGACGAGCTGCCGCCGGGACGTCTGCCGATATCAACCATCGCGATTCCCGATGCGCGCCGCACGGAAGTCATCGAGCACGTGCGTTCGGCATGTGCCTCGGGTCAGCAGGCGTACTGGGTTTGTCCGCTGATCGAGGAATCTGATGTGCTGGACTACCAGGCCGCTGAAGCAAGCTACCAGGCGCTCACCGATGCGCTGCCCGAGTTACGAATCGGGCTGGTGCACGGACGCATGCGCGCCGCCGAAAAAGAACGCGGCATGCGCGCTTTCAAGGAGGGCCTGATTCAGCTGCTGGTCGCGACCACGGTGATCGAGGTCGGCGTCGACGTGCCGAATGCAAGCCTGATGATCATCGAAAATGCCGAACGGATGGGCCTCTCGCAGTTACACCAGCTGCGTGGCCGTGTCGGCCGCGGCGCAACGCAAAGCCACTGCGTATTGCTGTACAAACCGCCGTTGGGCCGTATTGCCAAACAGCGGCTCTCGGTGTTGCGGGATACCAACGACGGCTTTATCGTAGCGCAGCGCGACCTCGAGCTTCGTGGGCCTGGCGAGCTACTCGGCACGCGGCAGACGGGCCTGCCGGACTACCGTGTAGCGGATCTCGTGCGCGACGCCGAACTGATGCCACAGGTACAGATTACCGCCGAGGCTCTGCGACAGACCTCGGAAGCGACGGCAACCGCGATCGTTCGACGATGGCTCGGCGATGCCGGACGCTACGGAAAGGTGTAGCCGCGAGTGACTTTTAAAAATAGAAAGGCGCGCTTCGGTGCGCTCCTACAATGACCTCGCGTAAAGTACACTACGCGCCATGAAATCCTTACCCGCCAACGCCTTCCGACCTCAGCTCGTCCGTCAGCTGCGCAATTACAGCAAGCTCATGCGCCTCGACAAGCCGATCGGAATCTGGCTGCTGTTGTGGCCTACGCTCTGGGCCCTCTGGCTCGCGAGTGCCGGCGCCCCTGACCAGGGTTTGTTCGTGATTTTCGTACTGGGCGTGGTCGTAATGCGCTCAGCCGGATGTGTCCTGAATGACTACGCCGATCGCAACATCGACCCGTATGTCGAACGCACTCGAACACGCCCGATTGCTTCGGGCGCCGTCGCGCCGATGGAGGCGCTGACCTTGTTTGTCGCCCTCGGCCTGATCGCGATCGGCCTTGCCAGTATGCTGAACACGCCAGCAAGGCTGCTCGCAACCATCGCCGCCGCACTTACGGTTGCTTACCCTTTCGTTAAACGATTCGTTTCCGTTCCGCAATTCGTTCTTGGCGCGGCATTCGGCTGGGCCGTACCCATGGTATTCGCAGCGCAAACAGGAAATACGCCGGAGCTCGCATGGCTGATCTTCGGCACGGCGATGATCTGGGCCGTAATCTACGATACGTTTTACGCCATGGTGGATCGCGCCGACGATATGAAGGTCGGCGTCAAGTCGACCGCCATACTGTTCGGCGAGGCCGACCTGTTTGTCATCGGCGGATTACAGGTGCTGATGCTTTTCGCACTCATCCTGATCGGCGTGCGCGCCGGCCTCGGCTTCTGGTATTACCTGTCCGTCGCGGCCTCGGCAGTCCTGATGGGCTGGCACCAATGGCTCGCGCGCGATCGTCAGCCCGCCGGTTGCTTTGCCGCTTTTTTGCACAATCACCTGATCGGCATGGTCATTTTTACCGGCATTGTGCTGCACTACACGTTCAATCCGGTCGGCACAGCCTGAGTCAGACGGCCCGCGCCACGGCGAGGACGCTTACCTGCTTCACACCGCTTTCGATCAGCGCGTTTGCGAGCTGCCGCGTGGTTTCCCCGGTCGTAACCACGTCATCGATGATCACAATATGTCGGTATTTCTGTCCGCCCGTTACCGCGAACGCGCGGCGCAGGTTTTTTCGGCGCTCTACAGCGCTCAACCCCGACTGATAGCTCGTCGCGCGCCGGCGCCTGGCGATATCCGCGACAGGCAGGCCAGAGCGCCTTGCCAGCGGCCGGCATAGCTCCCTTGCCTGGTTGAAGCCACGCAGCACCTGTCGTCGCCTGTGCAATGGAACCGGCAACAAAGCATCGATATCAGATGGCAATCGCTCCAATTGACCGGCGAGCACGCCGGCGAAAGCTGCGACGTAGTGCAGACGACGACCGAACTTCAGGGCCTTGAGCCCAGCGTCCACCGGAAACTGGTAGCGCAACGGCGCCAGCGTGACGGTAAACGGTGGCGGGCGGGCCTGGCACGTCGCACAGTGCACGCCGCTCGGCAGCGCGACCTCGAGCGGCGCTGCGCACAGCGCACATGCGTCTGCGATCCACGGCAGATCGTCGACACAGCCACTGCAGATTTGTTCGCCAGCATATCCGGTTCGGGTTCCGCAGAACGCGCAGCGCAGCGGCATCAGGGCATCGTCGAGACGCCGTAAAGCCAGGCTCGCCTCAGCTGTGAATATTTCCCGATTCATCCATTGCCACACACCTCGAGCTTCGCCCGATCAGGGGGCGGTGCGCGACAACACATTCTCGACGATACCTGCTAAAAAGCGTGGTACGTTTGTCGGCCTCCAGCCGGTGATGCAAGAAAAAAGTGAGCGCCAGACCGACATTGAAGCTACGCGACGTTCGGCGCCGCTTTGATCGGGCAGCGGCGATGTTCGACTCGGCTGACTTTGTGCACGCCGTTACGCGCGACGGCTTGCTGGAGCGCATGCAGCCACTGGCAATCGAGCCAGCAAGCATCCTTGATCTTGGCGCTGCAACCGGCACCGCGGCTGCAGCGCTGGAGAAACGCTTTCGCGGTGCACATCTCGTCTCGCTGGACCTGTCCCGAAACATGTTGCGCCAGGCGCGGCGCAAACGCGGCTGGCTCTCCCGTCGACGTGCCTCCTATGTGCAAGCCGAGGCGTCGTACCTGCCGTTTCCGGACCAGAGCATCGACATGGTTTTCTCGAACCTGCTGCTGCCTTTCATCGACCGTCCGGAAAATGTCTTCGCGGAGGTCTCGAGGGTTTTGCGCGAAGACGGCGTCTTCGCATTTGCGACGCTGGGTCCGGACAGCCTGCAGGAGATGCGTGAGGCGTGGCGTCACGTCGACAGCGGTGTTCACGTCACTGACTTCCCCGACATGCACAATATTGGTGATGCATTGGTGAAATCGGGCCTCCGCGACCCGGTGCTGGATGTCGATCGTCTCGTCGTCCAGTACGAGGATCCTGGCCGCCTGTTCACCGACCTTGGCAACGTTGGCGCAAGAAATACCCTCGAGCAACGCGCTAGAACGCTGATGGGGACGCGGCGCTTCGCGGACATGCGCGCCGCCCTGAAGGGCGCTTCAGCCGACGGCAAAATCCGTCTCGACCTCGAGCTCGTCTACGGACACTGCTGGGGCGGAGGCTCACGCGGGGACCCCACGAACTTCACGATTGACGCGTCGCGTATTCCACGCCGTCGCGGCTAGTGGCTCGCCGCTCTGAGATTTGTAACATTTTTTCCATAAAGCCTCTGATAAGCCGTTGTTAAATAAGAATTAATCTCAGTACCGTTTTGAGCCTGCGCATTGCATGGCCGCAATGATTTCAGTACACTGCGCAGGCTTTTTTGGCCAAATTCATCGGTCAAGGTGGCCAACAGACGGCTTCCCGGGGTCACCGGGGCAGAGCGAACCTTACGGTTCCACTACTCGTCACATCTGAAATCAACATGGAATGCGATCGTTGCGACGATCTGCAAGGTGAACGATCAATGTTAAGAAAGTCATTATTGAGCCTGCTGGCCTTGAGTTTTGGTGGCGTGGCAAGAGCCGATTGGGGGCTGAATATGCCCAAGGGCGTAACTGAGCTCAGCCTCGAAACGTACAACATGCACATGATGATCTTCTGGTGGTGTGTGGCAATCGGCGTCGTCGTTTTCGGCGTGATGATTTACTCGCTGTTCAAGCACCGCAAGTCGAAGGGCGCGAAGCCTGCGGACTTTTCCCACAGCACGCTTGCCGAGGTTATCTGGACCGCAATCCCGGTTGTGATCCTGATGCTGATCGCGATACCGGTGGCTGAAACCATGGTGAAGCTCGAGGATACTCGCAATCCAGATATTTCCATTGTCGTAACGGCGTTCCAGTGGCGCTGGCATTACAAGTATCAGGACGAGGACATCGCTTTCTATTCGAGCCTTGCAAAACCGAGCCTCGAGGCTCGGCGCAAGCAGTCCGGCATCGATCCGTTTGCCGTCGACAATTACCTGCTCGAGGTCGACAGGCGCGTAGTGGTGCCGCGCGACGCAAAGGTTCGCCTGCTCATCACCTCCAACGACGTGGTGCATTCCTGGTGGGTACCGGACTTCGCCATCAAGAAAGATGCGGTGCCGGGCATCGTCAACGAAACCTGGTTCAAGCCAACGAAAGTCGGCGTTTACCGCGGCCAATGCGCAGAGCTCTGCGGTAAGGACCACGGCTATATGCCGGTCGTCGTCGAGGTTGTCGAGCCCGAGGCATACATGGCCTGGATCGACACTCACCGGGAAGCCGATGCGCCGCGGGTCGCAGACGCACAATAGAAACGAGAATTTAGTCATGCCTCGCATGACAAGACGCAATCGGAGTAACACGGAATGAGTACTGCTGCTGCAGACGCGCTAGATCATCACGAAGACCACGGACCGGCCAAAGGCATCGGCCGCTGGTTGTTCGCAACCAACCATAAGGACATCGGCACGATGTACCTTATTTTCAGCCTCACGATGTTCTTCATCGGCGGCTCCATGGCGATGGTGATTCGTTCCGAGCTGGCGGTTCCGGGGCTGCAGTTTGTTCATCCTGAGTTTTTCAATTCCATGACAACCATGCACGCGCTTATTATGGTGTTTGGTGCGGTAATGCCCGCGTTTGTGGGGCTCGCCAACTGGATGATCCCGATGATGATCGGTGCACCGGATATGGCGTTGCCGCGCATGAACAACTGGTCGTTCTGGATCCTGCCTGTCGCATTCAGCATCCTGCTGTCCACGCTGTTCATGCCCGGCGGCGCACCTGCCGGCGGCTGGACCATGTACCCACCGCTAATCCTGCAGACCGGCGATGCGTTCCCGTTCCTGATTTTCTCCGTTCATTTGATGGGCATATCGTCGATCATGGGCGCCATTAACGTGATCGTTACGATCATCAACATGCGCGCGCCGGACATGTCGCTGCTGAAGATGCCGATGTTCGTCTGGACGTGGCTGATTACCGCATATCTGCTGATCGCAGTTATGCCGGTTCTCGCTGGCGCAGTCACAATGCTGCTCACCGACCAGTTCTTCGGCACGAGTTTCTTCCTAGCCGCCGGCGGTGGTGATCCCGTCATGTTCCAGCACATCTTCTGGTTCTTCGGCCACCCCGAGGTCTACATTATGATCCTGCCGGCGTTTGGCGTCGTTTCGGAGATCATCCCGACCTTCTCCCGGAAGCCTCTTTTCGGGCACGACTCGATGGTCTACGCGGCTTCCTGCATCGCCTTCCTGTCTTTCATCGTCTGGGCACACCACATGTTCACGGTCGGCATGCCGCTGACGGGACAGCTGTTCTTTATGTTCGCAACCATGCTCATCGCGGTGCCAACCGGCGTGAAGATCTTCAACTGGGTCGCGACGATGTGGCGAGGGTCCATGACGTTCGAGACGCCAATGCTGTTCTCGCTGGCGTTTGTCTTCCTGTTCACGATTGGCGGTTTCTCGGGCCTGATGCTCGCGGCTGCACCGGCTGACATTCAATATCACGACACCTACTTTGTCGTCGCGCACTTCCATTACGTACTCGTTCCAGGTTCCGTGTTTGCCATCATGGCGGGCGCGTACTACTGGCTGCCGAAGTGGACGGGGCACATGTACAACGAAGGGCTCGGCAAACTGCACTTCTGGCTGTCGACGGTCTTCGTCAACCTGACGTTCTTCCCGATGCATTTCCTGGGATTGGCCGGCATGCCGCGTCGTATCCCGGACTACTCGACACAGTTCACCGACTTCAACACAATCGCCAGTATCGGCGCTATCGGCTTCGGTCTGTCGCAGCTGATCTTCGTCGGGGTAATCGTGACGGCTTGGAAAGGCGCCAAAGCAACGGATCGGGTCTGGGAAGGCTCGCACGGACTCGAGTGGACCGTACCGTCGCCGGC
This sequence comes from uncultured Woeseiaceae bacterium, assembly GCA_964440945.1. Lineage (GTDB taxonomy): Bacteria > Pseudomonadota > Gammaproteobacteria > Steroidobacterales > Woeseiaceae > UBA1847. Next base: position 12,391 of record CAYTTZ010000012.1, on the reverse strand, counting down.
TCCGTACCACACGTTCGCAACGCCGCCAAAGGCGCGTATCGTCAACGAGTCATTCGAGTAACCATGGACAACGCTTCGCGCAAGAAGGGCATTCGCCGCACGGCACTGATCGTTACAGCGATCGCGGTCGCCTTCTATGTCGCCTTCATCATGATGGGCGTACTACGATCAGGGGCGGCATGATCGATCCGAATGAAAACCTGAAGGCGGAGAACCGATCGCTGACACGTCAGCTGCTGATATTGACGGCGGCAATGTTTGGCTTCGGCTTCCTGTTGGTTCCGCTCTACGATGTGTTTTGCGAGATTACCGGGTTCGGCGGCCGTACCAATACGACGGCGGCCGTTGTCGAAGAGGCGCCCGATTATTCGCGCGAGATTCGTGTTGAATTCGTGACAACCGTGAACTCTTACGCGCCGTTCGAGTTTGTTGCAGACGTCGACAGCATGGTCGTCACCCCGGGCAAGATGTACTTCGCGACCTTTACGGCGAAGAACCTGACACCCGGTGACAAAGTAGCGCAGGCCGTGCCAAGCGTTGCACCGATCTCGGCCGCGGAGCACTTTACCAAGATTGAGTGTTTCTGCTTCACGAGCCAGGAGTTCGCCGCAAACGAGGCGCGCGCCATGCCGCTGCAGTTCATCGTCGACCCGGACCTGCCGGAGTACGTTGACACCATTACCTTGCAATACACGTTTTTTGATACGCCACGCGCTGCGTCCAGCGTCGCGCTTTAATTCGAGTAATAAATAGTATGACGACACACACAGACGATCACTATTACGTACCTCACGGCAGCCACTGGCCGATTGTCGGTTCTGTTGGCCTTCTGTTCCTGATGGTGGGCGTATCAAGCTGGTTGAACGGAGCCGATGCCGGTTTCTACATCATGTTGACCGGCTTCGCCGTCATAATCTTCATGATCACAGGCTGGTTCCGTGACGTAATCACCGAGAGCGAGGGCGGACTCTACAACGACCAGGTGGACAAGTCGTTTCGACAGGGCATGTTCTGGTTCATCTTCTCCGAGGTCATGTTTTTCGCGGCGTTTTTTGGCGCGCTGTTCTATGCACGCAACATGTCGATTCCCTGGCTCGGCGGCTCCAGCAACAACTTCTTTACCAACCTGATGCTATGGGAAGGCTATGAGAGCACCTGGCCAACTAATGGCCCAGGAGACATCGGCGGGGAATACGAGGTAATGCCTCCCTTCGGGCTGCCGCTCATCAATACGACGCTGCTGCTTACCAGCAGTATCACTGTCACGATCGCGCATCATGCATTGCTGGCAGGTAAGCGCGCGCAGCTCGCCGTATTTCTTGCAGCAACGTTTATGCTCGGTTTCGTGTTCGTCTATTTGCAGGGCGTCGAGTACGTGCACGCCTACCACGACCTGAACCTGAAGTTGACGTCGGGGATCTACGGCTCCACGTTCTACATGTTGACGGGTTTCCACGGCATGCACGTAACGATCGGAGCGATAATGCTGACGATTATTTTCTTCCGCGTCGTCAAAGGCCACTTCACGCGAGAGAGGCACTTCGCATTCGAGGCTGTCGCCTGGTATTGGCACTTCGTTGATGTCGTCTGGATCGGGCTGTACGTATTCGTTTACTGGATGTAATTAGCCGTCCAGGCGCGATCACTGACACATCGCTCTCGCACATCCATGTGCTCCGCAACATAAGGCCGTCGTGGCCAAAGTCGCTCTCGCACATCCATGTGCTCCGCAACATAAGGCCGTCGTGGCCAAAGTCGCCCGTTTTGATCTTCTGACGAAGCGCATCGCTGTTATGGTGTAGGCGGAGCAATCCAGCCGAGGAAATAGGACGCGATGAGGAACAGTATCAGCACCAGCGAAAGGCCGACCCTGATCTGAAGCGCGCGCAGCATTTTTGGCGAATCCGCATCTTCGCGACGAAGATAGAATAGACCGGTGCCGAGGCTAATTACGATCGCAGCGAGCAGAGCGAGAACAATGAATTTCATGGCAGGGCCCTCCGGGGTAATAATTATACCGTGAACTCCGAAACCAGAAGGCCGCTATCCAACTGGCTGCCATTTATTGTCGGCAGCTTGCTGGTCGTGCAGTTTGCCGGCCTTGGGACATGGCAGATCAGTCGCGGCCTGGAAAAGCAGGCAAGCCGGGCGGCATTCAGCGATGAGACGAGTTTCGCCGCCTGGCAGGACGGCATGTCGGTTCGTGCCTTCCAGCGGCTCCGTGCGACCGGGCACTATGATACCGAGCGCCAGTTCCTGCTTGAGAACATCATTCTTAACAGCCGCTACGGTTACTACGTAATCACACCGCTGCTGGGGGACGATGGCGAGCCTGTGCTACTGGTCAACCGGGGATGGTTGGAGAAAGGCAGTGCACCTGTCGATCTCGCCCTGCTCGAGGTGCCGACGACGCGAATTACGGTTCGCGGTCGCGCCGGCTCGCTACCACGCGCCGGCTACAAGATGGGCGCCGCCATCGATCCAGAAGCCAGCTGGCCCAAAGCGGCGGTCTATCCGAGCAGTGACGAGGTAGCTGCGGCGCTGGCTGACCCGGTACAGTCATTCGTTCTACTCATGGACCATGAAGAACAGCACGGCTTTCTGCGCCAGTGGGTGCCGACGGAGTTCGGTCCGGGCAAACATTTTGGGTATGCGTTCCAGTGGTTTGCGATGGCCGTGGTGCTGGCGGCGCTGCTAACGTGGAACTATCGAAAGAAGCGATTTGAGTCATGACGAAACGGAAAGACCCGGCCGGCCGGGTGCAGCTAGTATTGATTTCACTGGTGTTTTTCGGACCCTTGATTCTGGCCGCCTGGCTGTACCTCAGCGGTACCGGCTTCCAGCCGGAAGGGCGAACCAACCACGGACAGCTGCTCGAGCCACTGGTCAATATCGGCGAAGCGCTGCCCGGCGCCTCTATACATGAGCATAATGCGGGTCGCTGGTTGCTGGTTTATTCGAACATGGGTGACTGCGACGCGGCCTGCGAGTTCTCACTTCTGACGCTGCGGCAGTCGCGCCTGATGCTCGGCAGGGAAATGGACAGGCTGGGGCGGGTTTTCTTGCACGGCGATACGGCGCCGGATACAGTGTTTCTCGCGAACGAGCACACGGGCCTGGTGACACTACAAAATAATAACTTCAGCAAGCTGCTGGAGAACAAGAAGCCTCCGGAACTCGCAGCAGGTGGTTATTTCCTGATCGACCCACTCGGCAACCTCGTCATGTACTTCAGGCCCGACATCGATCCCAGTGAGATGGTCGAGGACATCGACCACTTGCTTGAACTGTCTCGCATCGGCTAAGCGGAATATAAAAGTGAACACGAACGTACAAACCTACACGAATTGGCGCGACTACTATGAGCTGACCAAGCCTCGCGTTGTCGTGCTGATAGTGTTCACCGCGATTGTTGGTATGTTCGTTTCCGTGCCCGGCTGGCCGGGCGCCACTGCGCTTGTCCTGGGCACCGTCGGTATTGGTCTCGCCGCATCGTCGGCCGCCGTGTTCAACCATGTGCTGGACGCTCGCATCGACATTCAGATGATGCGTACTCGCGGACGGCCGCTGCCGCAGGGAAAATTGACGGAACAATCGGCCCTCACGTTTGCCTCCGGACTCGGCGTAATTTCAATGGTTATCCTCTGGTTCGGCGTAAACTCCCTGACGGCCGTGCTGACGTTTTGTTCGCTGATTGGATATGCGGTGATCTATACCGTGTTTCTGAAGCGCGCCACCCCGCAGAACATCGTCATTGGTGGCGCCGCCGGAGCCGCTCCGCCCATGCTCGGGTGGACGGCCGTTACCAACGAATTGCACACGGGAGCGCTGTTGCTGTTCCTGATCATATTCGTCTGGACGCCTCCGCACTTCTGGGCCCTCGCCATTGCGAGAAAAGAAGAATACGCGAAGGTCGATATCCCGATGCTGCCGGTCACGCACGGCGAAGCGTACACGCGGCTGAACATACTTCTGTATACGATACTGCTGGCGCTCGTCACCGTCCTGCCGTACCTGATAGGCATGAGCGGCGTGATCTATTTGTTGTCGGCTTTGATACTGGACGGCTTCTTCCTTTATTACGCCATACGTATGTACCTGGTTCCCGGCGACGACGAGCTGCCGATGAAAACCTTCAAGTATTCGATCAGCTACCTCGGCTTTCTGTTCGCGGCCATCCTTATCGACCACTACCTGCTGTTTCGGGTAAGCCTCTGACTCATGGAGCTCCTGGTTAAGGCGTGCCGCTGAACCTGTTCCAGAAACTGCACACGGTGCACCGCTGCTGGCGGTTGCGCTTCAAATCGGAGGTGCAGTCCATTCGCTACGTGCGCGACGCGCGGTTCGCCGGCACCACGGTGATCGATATTGGTGCCAACAAGGGCGTTTTCTCAATCTATATGTCCCGCGCCGCCGGGCCGAATGGCAAGCTGATAGCGTTCGAGGCGCAGCCCGAGCTCGGCGACCACCTGCGGGGCGTGAAGCACAGCTTCGGCCTGGACAACATGACGATCGTTAACCAGGGACTCTCGTCCAGCACGGGCGTACTGACCATGCGGCGCACCGCCGCCGGCTCAGGCATGGCCAGCTTCCACAATCCCACGTCAGGTGAACTGCAAGAGATCGATATCCCGGTTATCCGGCTCGATGACTATGTGAACGACAACGGCACAGGTCCGGTCTCGTTCATCAAGTGCGATGTCGAGGGCCACGAACTGGAGGTCTTTCGCGGCAGCGAAGCGCTGCTGACGCGGCACACGCCGGCGTTGCTGTTCGAATGCCACGATGACGAGGCAGACCGCGGCGAGCTTTTCGCGTTTCTTACGGGACTGGGCTACGACGGCTACTTTTTCCATGTGACACGCGGCGATCACAAGAGCCTTCTCAACAAAGGGCGCGGTCAGTTCATACCCTTCGACCAGCGTGCCAGCCATCCGCACGTGCACCCGGCGGTGCGGCATCGCAACTTCATCTTCGTCGCGCACGGCACCCGGCCCTAGCGGGTTACGTCGGGCGAAAAGTGCCAATTGGGTCGGGTAATGGCACGCGATTTCGTGAGACCCTGAAACGCTATGAGCAGCGATCGTCACAACGACAGACTGGCATTCGAGCGCCTGGTACGGCCGCACTTCGACCGACTGTACCGCCTCGCCTGGCGCCTTGCCGGCCAGAAATCGCAGGCAGAAGACCTGTTTCAGGAACTGCTCATCAAGGCCTATGGCAAGCTCGATGAACTCGCGGCCATTGAAGAGCCCGGCTCATGGCTCGCGCGCGTAATGTATAACCTGTTCATTGACGAACGCCGTCGTTTCGCCAGGCAGCGACTGCATACGGTCGAAGAGGGCAGCATGCCGGGCGACGGCATAGCAGGCCTGGCCGGCGGCGAGGACCCGGTCCGCGACAACGAGCGGCGGGAGCGATTTGAGGCCCTGGATTCGGCCCTGGCTCAGCTTAGCGAGGAACATCGCGTTGTTGTGCTCCTGCACGACACGGAAGGGTATAAACTCACTGAAATACAAGAGCTTATCGGCATCCCGATCGGCACGATCAAGTCCCGGCTGCACCGCGCCCGGGCGCGCCTCAAGGAAATACTGGTGCAGAATGGAACCATTCTCTAGCGGCAAGCGTGTAGGGAACATACAGGACAATCGTATGAAGACTGAAAACACTAACATTGAAGACCAGGCGCTCCAGTCGCTGTTGCGGGACTACCCGGCGCCGGAACCCTCCGAGGGCTTTTACGAGCAGGCGCTCGCACGAGCTACGCATGAGGGTTCCCGACGACAGCGTAACCGCTGGCTGATGACGGGCTTCGGCTCTGCCGTAGCCGCGGGCATTGCCCTCTGGTTCGTCGGTGGTTTCTTGTTTGCGACGCCGGAGGCCACGCGTCCGGAATCGACGATCCCCGGCATTACGATGACGCTCGAGGAGCCGCGCACGGTTAATCTTGTATTCGCGTCGGCGACGGCCCTGGAGTCTGCGATGCTGACGGTTTCGCTACCGGATGGCGTCGAGCTTGCAGGCTTTCCGGGACAGCGCGAAATCAGTTGGCAAACCAGTCTGAACGAAGGCAAGAACCTGCTGCCGCTGAAACTCATAGCGGTCTCGCCAATGGGCGGTGAGGTTCTTGCGCGACTTGAACATGATAATCGCAACCGGACGTTTCGGTTGCGTATAGATGTGACCTAATAGACGTGACCTAAGGGAGCAGGTTATGAAACACGCAAACGTATTCTTGGTAGTACTTGCGCTAACGCTGTTAGCGTTCTTTCCTGCCGTCGCTCGTGCTGACAAGCTTGACGACCTCGAAGTGACAATGGAGGTCCTGGATGACGCATCGGACCTGGAAGCTGCGATGTCGACCATGCGCGGTCCTGACGACAACGAGGTCGAAGACGAGGACTGGGAGGACGAAGAAGAGGGTCAGGACGAGGATGAATCGGACGAGCGCTCGGACGGCCTCGAGGACGAGGACGAGGACGAGATAGAAGACGAGTCGGACGACGATTTCGAGGACGAGTTTGAAGGGGACGACGACTTCGAAGAAGACGAGATGGACGAGGAAGACGACTTCGAGGACGGCGAGGACATCGACGATGACGAATTCGACGACGACAGCGAAGATGACGGCGACGGCGACGACGACGACGACGACGACTAAGTCGGCACTGAACGGCTGATTTCGGCCAAGATGGCCTGAAACCACGAAATACCTCCGATTGCTGGCCTTTCGGGGGTATTTTTTTGCGCCACGTCATAGTTTTGATAGCAACAATACCGGTACCCTTCTGGTCTGACATAAGCCTGAAGCGCCCAATATCGATGGCCAAGAAGACATTCCTTAGCGGCATCCCGCTGATACTGACCGCAATCGCGGTCTTTCTGCCGTCTCATTCGGCATTTGCGATGTCGGCCGAGCAATCTTTCGAGGAAGGCAACCGGCTGTACCGCGACGACCTTTACTGGGCCGCGCTGCTGCGCTACCGGCAGGCCGCTGAACAGGGTCTGGACTCGCCGCTGCTTCACTACAACGAGGGCGTCGCAAATTACCGAGCCATGCAATACGCCCGCGCCAGCCAATCGCTGGAGAAGGCGCTCGTGGACCCAGGTCTGCGTGTCGCCACACAGTACAACCTCGGGCTGAACAGCTACGCCGCCGGCAATAACGAGGAAGCGCTGCGCTGGTTTCGTCTCGTGCGCGACCAGAACCAGAACAGCACGCTGCAGGAATATGCGGTTGTCGCGATTGCCAGGATACGAGACATCGAGGAAGCCCCCGATGAGTTTGAGGTGCGCGTTGCCGAGCGCAAGAAGAAGCGTGAATTCGCTGACCTCGAGTTTCGTGCGCGCGTAGGCTTCGGCACCGACGACAACGTCTTTCGAACGCCGGATCAGGACTACATAGACTTCGCGGACCCTGCCCTGCCCACGGTTACCCCGGTTCCACAGAGCGGCGCCTTTATGCCGGTAAGCCTGAGCGCCAAGTACAGAATCAACACGCTGCCGTTCGAAGGCTTTTACGGCGCCTACCGCCTCGCTGGACGCTACTACCAGGACAAAGAGCTCGAGAACGCCAACGAGTATGTGCACGAAGTCAGTTTCGGCAGTGATTATCTGCGCAAGGAAGAGTCGCGCAGGCGTGAGATCAAGAGTGCGTTCAAGGTCGCGCAGCACGACGACGTGTATTACGACCCTGACGACGGTGGCAGCAGAATTATTGACGGCGTTGCTGTCGACGACCGAATGAACTATTTGCGCTATGGCCCCGAGTTATCGTTGCGGCAGTCGCATGAGCGCCTCTCGATTGGCGCGAAACTCAAGGGCCAGCTTTGGAACTACGAGGCGACCGAGGTCCTGCCGGAGTACGATCACGAGTACCTCTTCGTCAGTTTGTATGGCCAGTACAAGTTTACGCGCACCTCCCTGTTCCGCTTATTCGCCGAACTCTCCAGCCGACGCTATGGCGATCGCGTGTCACACGATCTCGATGGCCAGCAGCGCCTCGGTAATCCCGATATTCAGTACGACTACTACTCGCTGGGACTGCGCGCGCGACAACGCATTACCGACAGCATGTGGTTCGGCTTTGATGTCAGTCGCGTGGAGCGTAAGGATGAGTACGTTGGTTACAACGACTACGCACTCGACAGCTATGCTGTCGATTTTCACTGGTCGCTCGGCGAGCGTTTCGACCTGGAAGCCCACGGCGCCTATCGACTTTACGATTATCCCAATGCATTCGCCTTTCATAACCCTGTCGCCGGCCGCAAAACCCAGGAATCCACAGATGGTCACGTGATGGGCACATTTCGCATGACGCGACACCTGAGCCTGGTCGCGGAAGGGCGGTATCGCGAGACCGTGTCCAACGACATTCGTATCCAGTACTCGCGCATCCAGTACCTGCTCGGGGTACGCTGGGAAGAGTAATTCTCTGCTAGACTTCGTCGCTCTCGAACTCCCCCGGTGGGCAGACAACGCCCGATCCCATGGATGTAACACCAATCCTCGACAAGTTGAACGACGCGCAGCGTCAGGCGGTGACGGCACCCGCCAAGCCCGCGCTCGTCATTGCCGGCGCCGGCAGCGGCAAGACCCGCGTGCTGGTGCATCGTGCCGCCTGGCTTATCGACGTCGAGGGGCTTTCCCCGCAAAGCCTGCTCGCCGTTACGTTTACCAACAAGGCGGCCGCCGAGATGCGCGGCCGTATCGAGGAGCTTCTGAAACTGCCGGTGCGGCACCTCTGGATCGGCACGTTCCACGGCCTCGCGCACAGGATGCTGCGTCGCCACTGGCGGGAAGCCGGGCTTCCACAGAATTTCCAGATCATCGACTCGGACGACCAGCTGCGCCTGATCAAGCGTTTGCTGAAGAACCTCGAGGTCGACGACAGCCGCTGGGTGCCGCGGGAAATCCAGTGGTTCATCAACGCCCAGAAAGACGAAGGCCTGCGGCCGCAGCACCTCGACGACGAGGACGACCCCGATCGCCGCCAGATGATCTCCCTGTACAAGTCCTACGAAGAAATCTGTCAGCGCGGTGGTCTCGTGGACTTTGCGGAATTGCTGCTGCGGGCTCATGAACTGTTACGCGACAATGCGGAGCTGTTATCCCACTATCAGGGTCGCTTTCGACACCTGCTGGTCGACGAGTTCCAGGACACGAACGCAATTCAGTATGCATGGCTGCGGCTCCTGGCTGGCAAGCAGGGCATACCGTTCGTGGTCGGTGATGACGATCAGTCGATCTACCGCTGGCGCGGCGCAAGGGTCGAACACATCCATCGTTTTCAGAAAGACTTCCCGGGCACGATGGTCGTCAAGCTGGAGCAGAACTATCGCTCGACGGCAACCATCCTGAATGCGGCGAACGCCGTCATAGCCAACAACAGCTCCAGGCTCGGCAAGAACCTGTGGACCGAAGGTGCGAAGGGCGAGGCCATCCGCGTCTACTCCGCCTACAACGAACGCGACGAAGCCGACTTCGTCATCGGTCGCCTGCGCGACTGGATCGCCCAGGGCAACGCGCGTTCGGACTCCGCCATTCTATATCGCTCGAACGCACAGTCACGCGTGCTCGAAGAGGGCCTCGTCAATGCACGCATCCCCTATCGCGTTTACGGCGGCCTGCGCTTCTTCGAGCGCGCCGAGATCAAGGACGCGCTGGCCTACCTGCGGTTGATCTCGAACCGCGATGACGACAGCGCCTTCGAACGTATCGTAAACAAGCCCACGCGCGGCATCGGGGCGCGCACGGTTGAAATGATGCGTGCGTATGCAAGGGCGAACGCCTGCCCGCTGTGGCGCGCTGCCGGAGCCATCGCGAGTGACGAACTGAATGGCCGCGCTGCAAACGCGGTGAATGCATTTCTTACGCTGATAGAGCGCCTTGCTCGCGAAACAAAGGGCCTTGACCTGCACGACCAGGTTGACCACGTAATCCATACAAGCGGTCTGATCGAGTTCTTCAAAAAGGACAAGGGCGAAAAGGGCGAGACCCGGGTCGAGAACCTGGCTGAGTTGGTGAGCGCTGCGAAGAGTTTCGAGCCAGACCCGGCTGAGGAAATGACGCCGGTCGACGAGTTTCTTTCGCACGCGGCCCTGGAGGCCGGCGAGGGCCAGGCGGACGCCTGGGAAGACTGCGTGCAGCTAATGACGATGCACTCCGCAAAAGGCCTGGAGTTTCCGCTGGTGTTTATGTGCGGCATGGAAGACGGCCTGTTTCCTCATCAGCGCTCTATCGCTGATCCGCACGGCCTGGAGGAAGAGCGCCGACTCTGTTACGTGGGCATCACGCGCGCCAAGCAGGCACTCTACATAACGCATGCCGAGCAGCGGCGGCTGCACGGCATGGACAATTTCTCACAGCCATCGCGTTTTATCGCCGAAATTCCTGAAGAACATATCGAAGAAGTGCGCCCGCGCGTACAGGTATCACGGCCGCTGCGGCAACCGCCGTCCGGGCAGCGCACAACGGTGAGGCCCGGCAGTGAACTGGGGATTCGTCTCGGCCAGCGGGTTCGCCACAAGAAGTTTGGTGAGGGCGTCATTCTGAATTGCGAGGGGCAGGGAGCCCACGCTCGTGTCGAAGTCAATTTCGAGACCGCCGGCACAAAATGGCTGGTTCTGAGCTATGCGAATCTGGATCTGATGTAGACTACTGCCGTGTCTCGCCAAATCCCACGGTTGCAATGAAAATTCTCATTCTTGGCGCTGGTCAGGTCGGCTCCTCGGCGGCGTATCACCTCTCTCGCGAGGAATCTAACGAGGTCACCGTAGTCGATCGGCGGCCCGAGGTGCTCCGTGAACTTCAGGACCGCCTGGATATCCGTACCGTTGTCGGCCACGCCGCCTACCCCGACGTTCTCGAGCGCGCCGGAGCGCGGGATGCTGACATTGTCGTCGCCCTGACTGACAGCGATGAAACCAACATGGTTGCCTGCCAGGTGGCCTACACGCAGTTTCGGACACCGACGAAAATCGCCCGCATTCGCTCGGCCGAATACATGAATGCGGACAGGCTGTTTACGCAGGATGCGATACCGATAGACGTACGCATCAGCCCCGAGCAGCTGGTCTGCACCTATGTGGAACAGCTGATCCTGTATCCCGGCTCGTCACAGGTTCTCGACTTTGCGGATGGCCGCGTGCGCCTGGTGGGCGTCAAGGCGGATCGCGACGGCCTGCTCGTCGGGCAACGTATCGCGACCCTCAAGGACCACATTCCGAACACCGAGGCCCGCATTGCAGCAATCTACCGCCAGGGCAAGGCCATGCTCCCTGACGGCGATACGGTAATTCAGGAAGACGACGAGGTGTTTTTTATCGCCGATCGCAAGGATATTCGCGTATTCATGAGCGAGATGCGGCGACTGGAAGACCCGGTACGTCGCGTTGTTATTGCGGGCGGCGGCAATATCGGAGTACGGCTTGCGCTGGCGCTCGAACAAACCAACCAGGTCAAGATCATCGAGCGTGATCAGCGGCGTGCCCGAGATATCTCCGAACAGCTCAACAAGGCAATCGTTCTGGTCGGCGATGCCGCCGACGAGGAGCTGCTCCTGGAAGAGAATATCGACAACGTCGATGTCTTCTGTGCAATCACAAACTCCGAAGAAGCCAATATTCTGAGTTCGATGCTCGCAAAGCGACTCGGCGCTCATAAAGCCATGGCGCTGATCAACCGCGCGTCCTACGTGGACCTCGTTGAGGCTGGCACCATCGATATTGCGATCTCGCCACAGCAAGTGACGATCGGCTCGCTGCTCGCGCATGTGCGCCGCGGCGATGTCGTCAAAGTACACTCGCTGCGCCGCGGCGCCGCGGAAGCAATGGAGGCGATCGCGCACGGCAACGAACAAAACTCCAAGGTAGTCGGCAGGGCTATCGAGGACATCGATCTGCCAAAAGGCACGGCGATCGTCGCCATTGTGCGTGGCGAGCAAGTCATCATCGCCCATCACGATACCGTCGTAGAAGCGGACGATCACATGATTCTCTTCATGACGGATCGCCGCAAGATAGAAAGCCTGGAGAAACTGTTCCAGGTCGGCGTGTCTTTCGTATAAACCCTCATGAACTGGACGGTAGTACAACGCATCCTTTCTGTTTCCGATCCTTGCCAGTACCAGTCCGTATCCATAATTTGCCATCGAATTTTCAGGGTCTTTGGTGACCGCACTTTTGAATTTTCGCAAGGCAACCGTCTCATCTGAGTAAAGGGCAATCAGACGTGTATTAATTTTTTTAAATTCACTGGAATCTGTCTTTGCTGGCGGCTTTTCGCCCTTATTTTCAAGCCATGTGCCAATATATGACAACCGATCTTCAGGTGCAGGATGGGTTGTCAGATAGGCAGGAATTTGGTCTGATCCAAACCAGTGTTTGCTTCG
>CAYTTZ010000011.1:0-29669 GCA_964440945.1 uncultured Woeseiaceae bacterium | reverse complement strand
CCCAGATTAGGAATCTGGTGCTCTATCCGACTGAGCTACCGGGGCGGCGCGGGGATTCTAGCAGACCTGATCAATGCTGCAATTAATGTCTACTTGTAAGTGATTGTAACAGCTGCGTTTACGCCATTGTTGCGTCAGGCGAGCTCTGTATATTAGTTCCCAACGTATACAGGAGGCCGGCGATGAGCGGTGTAGCAGCAAAAGCGATTGGTTGGACTGAGTCGGGACTGGTTCCTGACACCGTCATCCGCGGCGGCATGCGCCGGTTGCTCGAGCGAAAGCTGGTTGAGATCCGAGCCGGCGACGTGGAGCACACGTCCCGGACGCTCACAGATTTCGCCGACATGATGCGGAACTCGCCGGTCGCTCTCGTTCCAGAGCTTGCGAACGAGCAGCATTACGAAGTCCCGGCCGAGTTCTTCGTGCAGGTCCTGGGCGAGAATCGTAAATACAGCTGCTGTCACTGGGCGCCCGACGTCAGCACGCTTGGCGAGGCTGAGGAGGCCGCTTTACAACTGACGGTGCAGCGGGCGGGCATAAGCGATGGCATGAAAGTGCTCGATATGGGCTGCGGCTGGGGTTCGCTCTCGCTGTGGATTGCCGAGCACTTCCCGAACGCCGCTGTTACGTCGGTCTCGAACTCGCAGTCGCAGCGCGAATTCATAATGGCGACCGCGGTAGAGCGCGGTATCGAGAACATCAACGTAATCGTCTGCGACATGAACGACTTCGATGCCAACGACACCTTCGATCGTATTGTCTCGGTCGAGATGTTCGAGCACATGCGTAACTACGAGGAATTGTTCCGGCGGGTCGATTCGTGGCTCAAGCCAGGTGGTCGCTTCTTCATGCATATTTTCTGTCACAGGACGACGCCTTACGAGTATATCGACAAGGGTCCCAGCGACTGGATGAGCCGGCACTTTTTTTCCGGCGTCATCATGCCCAGCGCAGACCTTCCGTTGCTGTTTCAAAAACACCTCAAGCTCGAGCAGCGCTGGGCCTGGAACGGTAAACACTATGCGAAGACCTGCAGAGCATGGCTGGATCGCATGGATAGTCGACGCAATGCAGTGATGCCGATCCTTGCGGCAACTTACGGGCAGGATGATGCCAGCCGCTGGTGGATGCGCTGGCGTATGTTCTTCATGGCTTGCGAAGAGCTGTTTCGATTCAACGAAGGGCAGGAGTGGTTCGTAAGTCATTACCTGCTCAGCAAGGCAGATGAATAACATGCCTGTCCTGATTAATTTCGCAGCCTTCCAGATCGGATGGTTTTCCTCCGTGATCGGGGCGGCCAAGCAAATGCCCTGGCTCGGTCCCGTTGTGCTACTGGTTGTGCTCGCCATTCATTTGCGGCAGGCGCGCCGTCCGCAGGCTGAGTTGACACTGATCGTCGCTTGCGGCCTGGTAGGCATATTTTTTGACAGTCTGCTGGTGGTTTTCGGCTGGGTTGCCTACCCGTCCGGTCAGATCAGCGAGTTCCTGGCGCCGTACTGGATTGTCACAATGTGGATGCTGTTCGGCACGACGTTGAATCTGTCGATGGGCTGGCTGAAAGGTCGCCCTTGGGTAGCAGCAGCCTTCGGTGCTGTCGGTGGACCAGCTTCATACATTGCCGGTCAGAAACTGGGCGGCATCGTCTTAGTTGACTATTACGTCGCGCTGGTAGCGCTCGCGATTGGCTGGGCGGTCTTTATGCCAATCCTGCTAAGCGTCGCCGAGCGCTACAACGGGATGTCCGAACAGCTGCACGCGCAGGAGGCTTCTGAGTGAGCACCTACATTCGACGGGCGAATGCATTCTTCGTCGTTCGGCGTCGCCGCACACAAGTTGCAGGCGAGGTGGCATCGCTGTGAATCAATTCGCCCGAAAGAACCTTGTGCGCTTCGTTGTGCCCTTTGCGTTTCTCGTAATGCTCATCGCGCCGGCGATAACGAGCGCGACCGGTGCTGCACAGAGCTGGGATTTCGCCGTCAAGCTGGATGGCGACAAGATTGGCTATCACCGTTTTGAGCTCATCGAAGAGGGGCAGCAGCGGCGCCTTCGTAGTGAAGCTCGTTTCGATGTTCGCTTCCTGTTTATCAACGCTCTTAAGTATCGCCACAGTACGACTGAGGTGTGGTCTGACGGCTGTTTGCGAGAGCTGGAAGCTCGCACGCAGACAAATGGCAAGAAGCTGGCCGTCAGCGGTGCGACGATAGACAACCGCCTCGTTATTGACGCCGGTACCGAAAAGAACGAGCTCAGCGACTGCGTCATGACGTTTGCTTACTGGAACCCCGAATTTCTTCGTCAACCCAGGTTACTCAATGTGCAGTCCGGTGAGTATCTCGCCGTGGAGGTCGAAGAACTGGGCCGCGAGACAATAACGGTGCGCGGCGCAGACATGGAAGCTTCCGCGTACCGATTAACCGCAAAAAAACTCGAACTGAAACTCTGGTATTCGTCAGACGATGAGTGGCTGGCACTCGAGTCGGTTGCCAAGGGCGGCCGAATTATCCGCTATGAGCTGACCTGATATGAAAAGCACGAGAACACCGTTACTGGCAATACTACTGACCCTTACATTAGGCGCCTGTGCGGCGCGTGGACCGGAAATGGAAACTGTTGATTACGTAGACCTTGAGCGCTTCATGGGTGACTGGTATGTCATTGCGAACATACCGATCTTCCTGGAGAAAGGTGCTCACAACGCCGTCGAAAAATATGCCATGAACGATGATGGGTCGATCCAGACGACGTTCACGTTCCGCAAGGATGGTTTTGACGGCAAAAAGAAAGAGTTCAATCTCAAGGGGTTCATCATCGACACGCAAACGAATGCGACCTGGGGCATGCGATTCGTCTGGCCCATTAAGGCTGACTATCGAATTATTTACCTGGACGAAGACTACTCGATGACCGTAGTCGCGCGGCAGAAGAGAGACTTCATCTGGATCATGGCGCGCACGCCGGAGATCTCGGACGTGGATTACCAGTGCCTGGTCGAGCTGGCTGGATCCGTTGGCTACGATGTCAACGAAATCGTCCGCGTGCCGCAGCAATGGCAAGAGTAGGAACACTGCCACAGGGTGGGTGCGGAGTGCGCGTAGCCATAGTCGGGACAGGTATAGCCGGTAACATGGCGGCCTATAAGCTCCGCGATCGTTTTGACGTGACGGTGTTCGAGGCGGCCGGCTACATCGGTGGGCATACCAATACCATTGATGTCGAAGAAGAGGTTCGTACAGTCGCCGCCGCCACCTGGTCAGCTGAAATCCGCGCAAGTGCTTTCCTGACGGCCAGTATCGGCCCATAATGTCGTCATGCAGGGAATATTTCTTCGAACCATCATCGCGATGCTGGGCCTCTTCCTGGCGTCCCAGCTCTTGCCTGGCGTAACTATCGTTGGCACGGGCACCTTCATTCTGGCCGCTTTGCTGCTAGGACTCGTTAACGGCGTGGTGCGCCCGGTCGCCTTTGTGCTGACGTTGCCGTTGACGATCGTTACGCTGGGTCTCTTTCTTCTCGTGCTGAATGCGGGCATGTTTGGACTCGTTGCCGCCGTGCTCGATAACTTTACGGTTAGCGGTTTCTGGTCTGCAATTTTCGGCGCGATCCTGGTCAGCATCACCAGCACCATATCGTCCTGGTATATCGGCCCCGAAGGCAAGTTCGAGGTCTTCGTCATTCGCCGACGTTAGCGGGCAACACGGTAGACGCCTTTACCAACCCTGCGGCGAATGACACGACGCGGGGTACTGTTTATGATGCCGCGGCCGATCGGCGATCCTGGGTCGCCATGAGTAATTTTCTAAACGCACTATTCAGCGGGTGATCAACCCGGGAGAGGATTACATTGTGAAGCAATTTGGATTTTTCGCCGTCATCGTGCTGGTGACGGCACTCGCTGCCTGTAGCAAGCAGGAACCGACTGCGGCGGACGCAACACCGGAATCATCGGCGCCTGCGTCAGAAGCGGGTCCCGGCAATACAGCCGCCGAGCAGGCTGCACTGCAAATCGAAGATGCCTACATACGAGACATCGTCGCCGAGATTTCCGACGATCGTTACGAGGGGCGGGGCCCCGGTACTCGCGGTGATGAAGCGGCACGCGTATTCCTGGCCAAACAAATGGAAGCCCTGGGTTTGCAGCCCGGCGCCGCTGATGGCAGTTGGGAGCAGGCTTTCGACCTGGTCGGCATCAATGCGTCACAGCCGGATTCCTGGACGTTCGACGGGCACGGCAAGTCGATGACGCTGCAGCAGTGGGACGAGTTTATCGTTGGCAGCGGCGTCCAGCAGGAGCGAGCCACGGTCGATGAGGCTGAAGTTGTCTTCGTCGGTTATGGCATTCAGGCGCCCGAGTACGACTGGGATGACTACAAGGGCGTGGACGTAAAAGGCAAGGTCCTGCTCATCATGAACAATGACCCGGACTGGGATCCGGAGCTTTTTGCCGGCGATACACGTCTCTGGTACGGGCGTTGGGATTACAAGTACCTGAGTGCTGCCCGACAGGGTGCGGCGGGGGCTATCATCATTCACACCGCTCCCTCAGCGGGCTATCCCTTTCAGGTGGTACAAACCTCGTGGACCGGGGTCCAGTTTGAGCTGCCGGCAGGCGACGAGCCCCGCAGCCAACTCAATGCCTGGGTGACCGAAGATTCCGCGCGTGCCCTTGTGGCAATGGCAGGGCTTGATCTGGACGAGCTTCGCGAAGCCGCGTTTAACAGGGACTTCGAGCCGGTGCCGCTAGGCGTTACAACATCGATTGACATGGCGGTCGACCTGCAGCGAGTGGAATCGGCTAACGTCCTGGGACTGATCGAAGGCAGCGACCCCGATCTTCGTGACGAAGCCGTAATTTACACGGCGCATCACGATCACCTGGGTATCGGCACGCCCAATGAAGATGGCGACGCGATCTACAACGGTGCTATGGACAATGCGACCGGCGTTGCCCAGATTCTGGCGATCGCCAGGGCGATCAAGGCGCTTCCGAAAGCGCCGCGACGCTCCATCCTGTTTGCGCTTGTGGGAGCGGAAGAGCAGGGCCTGCTCGGCTCCGAATACTACGCGGCCAAGCCCACGTTTCCTCCTGGCAAGATCGCGGCGAATCTCAACTACGACGGCGGCAATATCTGGGGCGACACACACGACGTGACGTATATCGGGCTGGGCAAGTCATCCATCGATCAGATCATGAAACTGATTGCAGACGAGCAAGGGCGCGTCGTCAAACCCGATCAGTTCGCGGACAAAGGCTACTTCTATCGTTCAGACCAGTTCAGTTTCGCCAAGATCGGCGTCCCCGCGATGTATCTCGACACCGGCACGGACTTCGTCGATCGTCCGCCGGGCTGGGGCAAGGAGCAGCTCGATCACTACACCGAGGTCAGTTACCACCAGCCATCGGATGAGTACGACCCGGGCTGGAATCTCGACGGTATGATTGACGATGCGTTATTGGGCTACTGGACGGGGCTGGCCATCGCGAATGCAGACGACATCCCTACCTGGAACGCCGGCGATGAGTTTGAGGCGGCGCGCCTTGAGGCGCTCCGAGCGCTGGAGAAATAGCGGCCTTTATCAGGAGCGACGGAAACGGCTAAGGAAGCCTTTCTTGGGCTCGTCGTCTTCATCGTCTAGAAGTTCAGGCGGTATTTTGAGGGCTTTCAGAGTCTGTGTGATCGACGTGTTGATCTGATCTTCGATCGTCTGCGGCGACTGAATGGCCTGCCCGGTACCGGCCTCCGGCGTATTTTCCGGTTCACGCAGCGACGGATGAAGATCGGCATTCAGGGCGCGAACTGTCTTGAGCCGCTGCGAGGCGCCCAGATCGAGGCCGTTGTTCGCGACCGGCGCCCGTGTCTCGATGGAAATCTCTTCTGATATATCGCTGCGGCGGGGAGCTGCCTTATTCCTTGCGACAGGAGGTACTTTCTCCTTTGTGGCTGCCACCGGCGCGGCGGGTAGTTCATGAAACAGCTCCAGCTCGTCGTTGGCGGAGTCTTCGGTCGGCGGATTCGCCGTAATCTGCGCCGCGAGCATGCTGATGCCGCTGCCAAACAGCGTTTCGGCCATGATGTCGTCGATGTCCTCCAGCGACTTGGCGTTGGCAATGTCGGCGGCAATCCGATCAAGCTCCGGGTCGGACTTCTGGGCCGGGACTGGCGGGCGAATATCCGACGGTACTTCAAGGTCGAGATTTTCGACGCCGGTCTCGATCGCCTGGTCCAGAATAATCTCCGGTATATCCTCGATATCAGCCACGCTTTCGGCGAGCTTTTCCGGGTCGATGGCAGCATCTTTTGCATTGATCGGAGCTTCTTCGCCGTGTGTGAAAGCCATCGCCTGCTCAAGCGCATCCAGGTCGGGCTTGAGCTGTGCCAGCGTTGGGTCGCGTTCCCATTCCGGGATTTCCTCCTCCGCAGAGTTCGGTTGGGACTCGGCAGTCGCGACGTCGGCCGCAGGCTCTGGTACGGCCGCGTCCACTGGCTCCGGCGGCGCTACAGGTGCGTTCTCTGCGACGGCTTCGATTTCAACGCGGAGCTCCGGAATATCTTTGGCAGCGGTTTCGCAGGCAGGTTCGGCCCGAAGTTCGGGAATGTCCTCGTTACCGGCATTGATTTCCGGTGTCGGTGCGTCCTCGAGTGCCGGCACGACCCCGGCAACGAGTTCGAACTCGGGCTCGGGTGTTAATTCCCATTTCGGCTCAGCAGCGGGCTCAGGTGCTGAAGCCTGTTCGGCTACGGGTCCCGCTTCCGGGGCGTCGCCGGCTGCAGCATCTACTGTCGGCTCCGACATGAGTTCAGGTATGTTGTCAGCGCTCAGCTCTGCTTCCGGTTCCGCTGCGGCTTCCTCGGTTCCCGCGTCCGCCTCGTAGCTCTCAGCGAGCGTCGCATAGCGCTGCGAGAGAATAGCGAGGTCCGGGAGCGTATCCTGAATAAGGTGTGGGATGTCCACCGAGCCTTCCGGGGATTTCTCGTCGGCATCTGCAAAAACGATAACCGGGTCCGAAGTCTCGCCGGGTTCCTCGCCGACTTCCGGCGTCGGCTCTGCAATAAGGTCGGTTGCGGGCAATGATTCCTCTGCAACGGCGGCAGGTGCCGCTTCGTCGACGGGTGCTGGCTCTGCAACAAGATCTGGTGCGGGTATCGATTCCTCTGTAGCGACGGCAGGCGTCGCTTCGTCGACCGGTGCTTCTTCTGCGGCGGTGTCCGCCACATCCGCAGCGGGTGCCGGCTCCACAAGCGGAAGGTCGGCTTCATCTGGTCCTGTGAAGTCGAAATCTTCGCTGGAAAGTCCAAACTCGTCGGACGCCACGGAGGCAATCAGCCTGGCCGGTATTTGAGTGACGCGCTGTGTGGTGGCGGCAACCAGCACCGCATCGACAAGGGTGTTGGCGACACGGGGAATACCTTCACTCAGCGCGTGAATGAGCTCGGCAGACCTGGCGTCGAACATCTGGTCGAAGTCGCCGCCAGCCATTCGCAGGCTATGCTTCAGATAGCCGCGTAGTTCAGCCACACAAAGGGCTTTAATCCGATGGCGCTGTCTGATTCGCTGCTGCAATTGTGCCAGCGCCGGGTCCTTCATGAACTCGAAGAGTCGTTCGTCGCCCATCAACACGATACCGGCACCGTCGGATTCGCCGGCGTCCGCGACCGTCAGAGCTTCGATCTCCGCCAGGGTCTCTGCACCGGCCCGAAGGGCATCTTCGACCACGATAAAGACGCGCGTGCCAGCATCCTGGAGATCTTTCAGTTTCTTGCGAAGCGCGGTGAACCGCTGGATCGTTCCGCTGGGGCGATCTGTGACGCCAAGTACGATGAGCAAGGATTCCAGTACGTCGCTGGCGTTCATTTGCATGCGCCCGACGCGGATGGTCTTGTACTTGCTGCCAATGGCGTCCAGCGCCCGTTCGACCAGTGTGGTCTTGCCGGTGCCTGCCGCACCGGAGACGGTGACGACCGCGTCCTGCGAGGCCAGGGCTTTGCGGAAGCCCGCCATGGTCTTGGCTGTCTGCGGGCCGACGAACACCTCGGTGCCTGTGGGTTTCACACTAAAAGGGCGCTTTTCCAGCCCAAAATGCTGCTCGTACATGGCGGTTCGGTTACCTTTTTGCTGGCGTGTATTTCTAATTAGCCTTGTCAGTACAGCAGTTTCGTTTGAAATCAGACGAAATTCATGGAGTTATGTCACAAAAATGCAGGTTGGGACGCAATTCGCCGTTATCGTTCGCACTCAATATTCCGGCAATAAACCACTGATTTTGTGATCAAAAGCGGTCAGAATACGTCGCTCCGCACAGCCATTTGTTACAGCAGCCACAGGAAGCTCGACGCATGCGCATACTCTTGATCCTCGGAATCCCGATTCTGGCGATTGTCGCTGCTATCGGGATGATGAGTCTTCGCGAAAAACCGCCTGAAAAGGAACGTGTGGACCTTGATCCCCTGGTCGACGTGCTCGTTCTTGAGGCGATGACGACAAATTTCGAGGTGCGGAGCCAGGGTACGGTGCGCCCACGAACGGAAACGATTCTAAGTTCGGAAGTGTCCGGCACCGTCGCCAGCATTTCCCCGAAGTTCATAGCCGGCGGTGTTTTCAAGACTAACGAAGTCCTGATGCGCATCGATCCAACCAATTACAGCGTGGCCCTGAAACAAGCGGAAGCCCTCGTCTCGCAACGCCAGATTGAATTTGACGGCGCCAAAAAGTTGAAAAGCCAGGGATATCGAGCCGAATCGGAATACGCCTCAGCGGTCGCCGCGTTGGCGAGCGCCAAGGCTGAACAGGTTCGCGCGCGGCGAAATCTCGAAAGGACGTATATACGATTGCCTTACGAGGGAGTTGTTCGCGCCAAGGAATCCGATCTGGGCCAATTCGTCAATCCGGGTACGCGTTTGGGCGTGACGTTTGCGACGGATTTTGCCGAGGTTCGATTGCCGCTGACCGACCTCGACCTGGCATTCGTCAACCTGCCCGGCGCCGCTGAAATCGCTGAGACGGGTACTGTTGAAGGCCCGGAGGTAGCGTTGTCCGCGGTACGCAAGGGGCAGCTGACCGAGTGGACGGCACGCATTGTCCGTACAGAAGGAGTCGTGGACGAGAAGAGTCGAGTGACCTATGCGGTAGCGCGCATCGACGATCCTTATCGACTGCACTCGGCGGGACCCGCATTGCCAATGGGCACGTTTGTATCGGCGACAATTGAGGGTGCTGCCGTGTCGGGGATATTTCGCGCACCAAATTCTGCGGTCCGCGGCGCTGACCAGGTGCTTGTTGTCGATGACGAAAATACACTGCACCTTC
Organism: uncultured Woeseiaceae bacterium; assembly: GCA_964440945.1. Classification (GTDB taxonomy): domain Bacteria; phylum Pseudomonadota; class Gammaproteobacteria; order Steroidobacterales; family Woeseiaceae; genus UBA1847. Next base: position 20,366 of record CAYTTZ010000011.1, on the reverse strand, counting down.
GAAACGTGAAAATCGTACGCGCCGATTCGCAGTTCTCGTATTTTCGCGGGGTGACTGGCGGAGAGAAGATTGTTACGTCTGCACTTGAAGCGCCGGTAGACGGGATGCGCGTGCGTATTACCGCTGATGAATCCGAATCGTCGACGTTGGCGACAGCAACGGGCGGTGATGACTCGTGAAGAAGGGCGCGCAAACAAAGCAGAAGGGCTTAATAGCATGGTTTGCGGGAAACCATGTTGCTGCGAATCTGCTCATGTCGTTCATCATAGTCGCCGGGCTGATCTCGGTATTCACCATTCGCAAACAAACCACCCCCGACTTCGAGTTAAACACCATACAGGTTCGCGTGGCCTATCTGGGTGCTGCGCCGCAGGAGGTCGAAGAAGGCGTCGTCATAAAGGTCGAGGAGGCCATTCAGGACGTTAAGGGCATTGTGAAGATAAACGGCCGTGCCAGCGAAGGCATGGGTACGGTGACGGCCGAAGTTTCCTCCAGCGCCGACATGAACGAGGTTCTGAGCGAGGTCAAGACGCGTGTTGACGCCATCTCCACGTTTCCTGGATTGACGGAGAAGCCCGTCATCTTCAAGCAGGAAGTACCGATCCATGTAGTTTTCGTGGCGATACATGGAGCACTTGACGATTTTTCACGCAAGGACATTGCCCAGGAGGTTCGCGAGGATTTAATGCGCTTGCCCGCTGTCAGCAATGTGCAGTTCCTGGGCGATCGGGCTTATGAAATCAGTATCGAGGTCCCGGAGAATGTGCTGCGTCAGTATGGCCTGACGATGAGTGAGGTATCGCAGGCAGTTCGCAATTCGTCCGTGGACCTGCCCGGCGGAACTATCAAATCAGACAGTGGAGATATTCTGCTGCGCACAGAAGGGCAGGTATACACGGGGCGTGAGTTTGGCAAGCTCGTGCTACGCACCTTTCCTGACGGTACGCGCCTGACGCTCGGCGATATCGCAACTATCAAAGACGGATTTATTGAGGAAGATGGCTATGGCCGGTTTGATGGCGGCCGTACCGCAACGCTGCGTGTACTTGCCAGTGGTGAGCAAAACGAACTGACCACCGCTGCAGCCGTCAAGAAATACGTCGCAGAAAAGCGGGCCACGCTGCCGAACGGCGTCAATATGGATATCTGGATCGACCGATCCCACTACCTGAAAGGCCGGCTGCAAATGATGAGCAGCAATATGTGGCAAGGTGCGCTGCTGGTTTTCATCCTGCTGTCACTATTCCTCCGCATCAAGGTGGCTGCCTGGGTAGTACTGGGCATTCCGATTACGTTTCTGGGGGCGATGTGGCTGATGCCGTTCGGCCCGTGGCCGGTAACGATCAACATGATGAGCCTTTTTGGTTTCATCATCGTGCTCGGCATTGTCGTTGATGACGCGATAATTATCGGTGAGAGTATCTATACCAAGGTACGCGCCGATGGTCATTCACTTGAGAATGTCATTACGGGCGCAAAGCGCGTCGCGACTCCGGCGACCTTCGGCGTCCTGACCACTATCGCCGCATTCGCGCCGCTGCTGTTTGTGGGTGGTATCGCGGGGCCGTTCTTTGAGGCTATTTCCGTGGTCGTAGTCTTGTGTCTGATGTTCTCTCTCGTCGAGTCAAAACTGATCTTGCCTGCGCATCTTGCGCACACTCGAATAGAGCCTGTTGACGAGGAGGACCTTTTTCGTCCGCAACGGCATATTCGGTACCGTGAACGTATTCCGCGCTTCTTCCTGAAAATTCAACGCTACGTTCAGCATGGATTACATCGAGTCACGAACGATTGGTACGCGCCCATGGTTGAGCGAGCGGTCGACAATCGTGGCGTTACTACATCGCTTTTCCTGGCTATGTTGATATTGACCATAGGTATGCTGGCAAGCGGTGTTGTCAAATTCGAAATGTTCCCTGATCAGGCAAGCGACTTTATCCGTGCGCAGCTGGAGATGCAGACTGGAACTCCGCCGGAAGAGCGAGACAAGGTTCTGTCATCGCTCGAAGATACGGTGCTTGCGATGAACGCGGAGTATGTTGCAGAGCATCCCGAAACTTTGCCAATGCTTCAGCACGTTGGTGCGTTCACCCAGGGCGGTGGCGGTGGAGTCATCTTCGTCGAGATGCCGCAGTCTGAGGACCGGCCGTTCAACGGAGATGAGATCAGTGACCGCTGGCGCGATCGTGCAGGTGAGTTTGTCGGTGTCAAAGAGCTGACGTTCGTGGATGCCGACCACCTTGGTGGTGGGCCACCGCTTAGTTTTCGCCTTAGTGGCAGCAATTACGCAGCGCTCGAGGATGCCGCCGTCGAGCTCGAAACCCGGCTTTTGGAATTCGAAGGCATATTCGACATTACCAACACGATGAGCACTGGCGGCGACGAGATTCGCCTCAAGATCAAGCCAGAGGCGGAAGCACTCGGCCTGAGTCTGTCATCACTGGGTCGGCAGGTTCGGCAGGCGTTCTACGGAGAAGAGGCGCAGCGAATTCAGCGTGGCAAAGACGAAGTGAAGGTCATGGTTCGGTATCCGGTTGAAGAGCGGCGATCAATCTCAGACTTGAGAAACATGCGTATTCGCACGCCGGACGGCGATGAAGTGCCGTTTTCTTCGGTAGCTGATATGACATTCGGCAAGGGCTATTCGAGTATTTCCCGCTTGAATCGCGAGAGGACCATTACCGTTTCAGCGGATATCGATCCGGACATGGTCGAGTCAACGGAAATCGTCAAGACAATTTCAGAGGATGACATTCCGAAAATCCTCGCACGCCACCCGGGTGTTAGTTACGGACTTGAAGGTGCCAGTCAGGAATTAGTCAACCTGCAGCGCAACCTCTCGGTCGCTTCGATCGCCGCGCTATTTTTGATTTATGCGCTTATCGCTATACCGCTGCGTTCCTACAGTCAGCCTTTGCTGATCATGTCGGTCATTCCGTTTGGCGTCATTGGGGCCGTAATCGGCCATATCGTAATGGGCCGGTCTGTCAGTATGTTCTCGCTGTTCGGTCTGGTCGCGTTGTCCGGCGTTGTAGTCAATGACAGTCTGATTATGGTGGATTTCATTAACAAGGCACGCGCACAAGGAGTCGCTCTGAAGCGAGCGGTTATTGAATCCGGCACTCAGAGATTCCGTGCCATCATCCTGACATCATTTACGACCGCGGCTGGTCTTATCCCGATCATGACGGAGGGCAGCGTGCAGGCTCAGAGCGTTATCCCAATGGCTATATCATTGAGTTTCGGCATCATGTTTGCGACCGTCATCACATTGTTTCTTATACCCTGCCTGTACATGTTGCGAGAGGACGGACTTAAAAGGATGCGGCAGTTCGGTAACTGGCTACTCTATCGACCCAACCCAGAGGCTGTCTCAGAAGCTCAGTCCGCCAACTTCGATCGGTCGTAGCGGGGTTGCACAGTCAACCTGGCGCTTTTCGCGATGGCATCCTCGCCGGGCTGGTTGCCTACCTGATCTGGGGTTTCCTGCCGATCTACTTTAAGACTATCGCGGCCGTAGGGCCGCTCGAGGTGCTGTCGCACCGTATCCTGTGGGCGATTCCGTTTGGTGCTGCGATCCTGTTTGCGCGACGCCAGTGGCCCGAGGTGCGTCGCGCGCTGACGCATCGGGCGATGCTTGGCTGGCTGACGTTGTCGGCGATTTTTATCGCCGCCAACTGGCTGATCTATATTTGGGCCATTCAGGACGAACGGATTTTCGAGACCAGCCTGGGTTATTACATCAACCCGCTGTTCTACATGCTGATCGGGGTAGTCTTTTTTGGCGAGCGCCTGCGGCGGCTGCAGGTCGGAGCCGTAGTGCTCGCAACTGTCGGCGTCATGGTCCTGACGATCAGCGGCGGCAAGCTGCCATTGGTGGCGTTGTCACTGGCCGCGACTTTTACGATCTATGGCGTGATTCGCAAGAGGGTCGTGATCGGAGGTATGCCCGGGTTATTCGTCGAGACACTACTTCTGTCGCCGTTCGCGATCGCATGGTTCGCATGGCTGATGAAGGGCGGCCAGGCAATGTTCGGCAGCGGTGACGGCTCAACGACGTTCTGGCTGATGATGGCGGGCCCGATAACCGCGCTGCCGCTGCTGTGCTTTGCGCTCGCTGCGCGTCGCCTGCCATTGACGACTATCGGTTTCATGCAATTCCTGGCGCCAACGCTGCAGTTCTGCACCGGTATTTACTACGGCGAGCAGCTGACCACGGCGCACCTGATCTGTTTCGGTTGTATCTGGGTAGCGGTGGTGTTTTTCAGCGTCGATGCTATTTACGCGGGACAAAAAAAACCCCCGCAGGAGAAACCTGCGAGGGCCTGATGTGGACGGCTTGTCGCTGTCTTATTTGTTCTCTTTTCGCTCGCGCGCTTCCCTGATCACATCTTCCGCCACATTCTGCGGGCAGGGTGAGTAATGCGAGAACTCCATCGAGAACTGGCCGCGACCCGAGGTCAGCGTGCGCAGGTGGCCTATGTAGCCAAACATGTCGGCTAGCGGCGCGTCAGCCTTGACTCGAACGCCCGTCGGACCGGCATCCTGCGACTTGATCATGCCGCGACGTCGATTAAGGTCGCCGATGACATCACCGACGTTATCGTCCGGCGTGAAGACGTCTACCTTCATTATCGGCTCCAGTATCTGGGGGTGAGCCTTGGGTACCGACTGGCGATAGGCGGCCTTGGTCGCGATCTCAAAAGCCAGCGCCGAGGAGTCCACGGCATGGAAGGCGCCGTCCAGCAGCGTGAACTTGACGTCCAGCAGCGGGTATCCTGCCAGTGTGCCTTCGCCCATACAGCTCGCGAAGGCTTTCTCGATGGCGCCCCAGTATTCGCGCGGTACGTTACCGCCGGTTACCTTGGACTCAAACTCGTACCCCGTGTTCTTCTCGCCGGGCTCGATCTGATAGTCGATCCGGCCATACTGCCCCGAGCCGCCCGACTGCTTCTTGTGCGTGTAGCGGTCTTCGATCAATTGCGTGATCGTTTCACGGTAAGCGACCTGCGGTTTGCCCATCTCAACGTCGACGTGGTGCGTGCGGCGCAGAATATCGACTTTGATGTCGAGGTGCAGCTCGCCCATACCCTTGATCAGCGTCTCGCCGGAGTCCTCGTCGGTAGCAACCTGGAACGACGGATCTTCCTGAACCATCTTGTTCAGAGCAACGCCCATCTTCTCGGTACCCGCCTTGTCTTTTGGCGAAATAGCGATCGAGATAACGGGATCGGGGAATACCATCGGCTCCAGCGTCGCCGGATTGTCGGCATCCGCCAGCGTATGTCCTGTGCGCGTGTTCTTCATACCGAGGAGGGCAACGATATCGCCGGCCTGGGCTGAATCCAGTTCCTGACGTGAATCGGCATGCATCTCGACGATACGACCGATACGTTCATTCTTACCGGTAAACGTATTTATGACGCTATCGCCTTTCTTGATCGTGCCCGAGTAGAGACGCGTAAAGGTCAGCGCACCGTAGCGGTCATCCATGATCTTGAACGCCAGCGCGCGCAGCGGCTTGTCGGGATCAACTTCAGCGAAGCCACCGGTAGGATTGCCTTCCAGATCGATTTCCGGCTGTGGCTTAACTTCGGTCGGGTTCGGCAGGTAGTCAATAACTGCATTAAGTATGTTCTGTACGCCTTTGTTTTTAAAGGCAGAACCACAGAAGGTCGGGAAGAATTCCAGCGCGATCGTGCCCTTGCGGATGCAGCGCTTCAGATCGTCGATCGACGGCGTTTCGCCTTCGAGATAGGCCTCGAGCAGGTCATCATCCTGCTCAACAGCAGTCTCGATGAGCTTCTCGCGCCACTCGGCGACCAGGTCCATCATGTCGTCAGGAACTTCACCAATCGTGTACGAGGCTGGATCATTGGGATCACTCCAGGTCCAGGATTTTTCCGTCATCAGGTCCACGACACCGATGAAGTCGTCCTCGATACCGATCGGCAGAACCATGACCAGCGGGTTGGCGGCCAGTACATTCTTGACCTGCTCGACGACGCGATAGAAGTCCGCGCCGATACGGTCCATCTTGTTGACGAAGATGATGCGCGCGACTTCCGAGTCGTTGGCGTAACGCCAGTTCGTCTCGGACTGCGGTTCGACACCACCGGAGCCACAGAATACGCCGATGCCACCGTCCAGCACCTTCAATGAGCGATAGACTTCGATCGTGAAGTCTACGTGCCCTGGTGTGTCGATGATGTTCAGGCGATGCTTGTCCCATTCGCAGCTGGTAGCAGCGGACTGAATGGTAATGCCGCGCTCCTGCTCCTGATCCATGAAGTCTGTTGTGGCTTCGCCATCGTGGACCTCACCGGTTTTGTGGATCTTGCCGGTCAGCTTCAGAATGCGTTCGGTGGTCGTCGTCTTGCCCGCGTCCACGTGGGCAAAGACGCCAATATTTCGGTATGTACTAAGGTCTTTCATCGCTTCGTTTCAACTCTGTTGGTCTGTCTGTGGCACCGACCTTCGCCTGCTGCAATATCGCGAGCTGTTCTCAATGCCTTGCTAGAGCGAGAACCTCACAATCCAAACGAGGTGGGTGCGTGTAATTCCTTGGCCGTCCCAAAGGCGATTGCGGTCAGCTGGCGCGGCCTAATATCCAGCAGGGACGGGCTTTCGGGCGCGGATAATAGCAGTGCAGAGGCGCCTAAACCAGTGCAAATCCAAGAATCGTCCGGCGGCGGCGCTTCGCGGCTGGTTTTATTCGATATATCAACGGCTTAATACCTCATCGGCGCAGGATTGTCAGCCAGCGTGCGACATTCAGCAGGCTCATCAGTGATGCAGACACATAGGTCAGCGCGGCCGCCTTGAGCAGGGTGCGTGCGTGTGGCCGATCGACAGGCTTCAGGACCCGGTGTTTGTCGAGCATGGGTAGCGCCCGGCTGAAGCTCGCGTCGAACTCGGTTGGCAGCGTCACGAAGTGCACGAGAGCCGCCGAGCCCAGGGTGACGAGCCCGGCAGCAAAGGTCAGCAAGCCGAGGGCGGGGACTCGGGTAACCACGCTGAGGAACGGCGAGATAATGAGAACGGCTGCGCCGATGCGTTCAACGCCGCGCATCGATTTCACGAGTCGTGTGCGCAGGCGCAGCGGTTTGTAGTTCTCGTGATCCTGCAGCGCGTGCCCGACCTCATGCGCGGCGACGGTGATGGCAGTGAGCGAACGACCACCATATTTGTCGGGCATTAGCCGGACCGCCTTGGCCTCCGGGTCGTAGTGATCGCCGACCTCGGTAGATTCGACCTGCACGGAAGCGAGGCCATTGGCGTCAAGCAGGTGACGTGCCAACTGCGCGCCGGTGCCCGAGTAGCGGTCCGCGGGTTCGCTGTAGCGAGCGAGAACGCGCTGCACCCATATGCCGGGTCCGAAAACCAGCGCGAGAATCAGCAGAATGAAGATCACGATTGCCATAAACGTAGACTAGCTCCAACTGCGGCTTGTCGAAACAGTTTCGCCGCATTATCGTGAATTGCCAATTGCGGGTAGAGTACGCTAACGCAACGACTCACCGTTTGCCGCTACGAGGTCCATTTTGACAGCCGATCAGCTGACACTCTTTTCCCTGTTGTTTTTCGTTTTCGTATTCCTGATCTGGGGTCGCTGGCGCTACGACCTGGTTGCTTTCGTGGCACTTCTCGTCGCCATTTTGACCGGATTGGTGCCCACGGAAAAGGCATTCTCGGGTTTTGGGCATCCCGCGACGGTCATCATTGCATTGGTTCTTGTCGTAAGCCGGGGGCTTTCCAATTCAGGTGCCATCGAGATGGTTGCACGCCACATAGTCGATGCATCACGCAAGCTGGCGACACATATTATCGTCATGTCCGGCCTGGCGGCCGCGTTATCCGCGATCATGAATAATGTTGCTGCACTGGCCTTACTCATGCCTGTTGATATGCAAGCGGCCAAGAAGGCGGGTAGAAGCCCGTCGTTGTCGCTGATGCCGCTATCCTTTGCATCAATACTTGGCGGCATGATTACGCTTATTGGCACGCCGCCCAATATTGTCATCGCGGAGTTTCGCGGCGATGCGCTGGGCGAGCCGTACCGCATGTTCGACTTTGCTCCGGTGGGGCTGGTCTGCGCGGCCGTCGGCGTTGCCTACGTCGCACTTATCGGCTGGCGCTTGTTGCCTCGTGACCGGCAAGCGGCGGATGCCGGCGCAGACCTGTTTGATCTCCAGGACTACATCGTAGAGGTGCGCGTACCGGAGGATTCTCCGGTGATTGGCAAGCGTATCCGCGACCTTGATGCGCTGGCGGCAAAAAGCGATGTTGAGATCATCGGGTTGACCCGGGGAGGGCGCCGTCTGCCGGGGCTTGCGCGTATTTCAGAGATTCGCGCTGGCGACATCCTGGTACTCGAGGCGAGCCCGGACAGCCTTGAAGAAGCGCTGGGCGCGCTCAAGCTCGAATATGTTGGCAAAGGGTCAGGTCAACTCGGTAAGGATGATCTAATTCTCACTGAAGCCGTCGTGCAGGAATCCTCGAGGCTTGCGGGAAGATCGGCGATGTCTGTACGTATGCTGTACCGCTATCGAGTCGCCCTGGTGGGCGTTTCTCGGCAGGGCAAACGATTTCGCGACAATGTTCGCAAACTCGAACTGAAGCCGGGCGATGTGCTGCTGCTCCTGGGCGCAGAGGAGCGACTGGTTGATGTCACCGGTCGCCTCGGTTTGCTACCGCTCGCCGATCGAGGGCATCGTGTCATCCAGCGCGACAAAGCCTGGCTTGCCGTCACAATTTTTGCCGTGGCAATACTCGCTGCAAGTTTCGGCCTGGTGTATCTGCCGATTGCGCTTGGTTGTGCCGTCGCTCTGTATGTGTTGCTGAACATCGTGCCGATCAGAGATGTTTATATCTCCATCGAATGGCCGGTTATCGTGTTGCTCGGCTCGATGATTCCAATCGGCGGCGCGTTGCAGTCAACAGGCGGCACGTCCCTGATCGCCGGCGGCATCGTAGATCTGGCCGCCGGATTTTCCCCAGTGCTGGTGCTGGCGATGCTGATCGTCGTCACGATGACGTTGTCGGATGTGATGAACAACACCGCAACCGCGGTCATAGCGGCGCCAATAGCGGTTGAAATAGCTTCGCGACTTAACGTCAGCCCGGATCCGTTTCTGATGGGCGTCGCTGTCGCGGCGTCCTGTGCATTTCTTACGCCCATCGGACACAAGAACAATACCTTGATCATGGGCCCCGGCGGCTACCATTTCGGGGACTATTGGCGCATGGGCCTGCCGCTGGAGATTCTGATCGTCGTTGTGTCGGTTCCAATGATCGTCCTGGTCTGGCCGCTGTGACGACCTCCAACGTGCACGCGACCCGAAAAATTATGTCAAACACTTGTCGCTGAAAGCCTGAAAAAGGCGTCAGGAACTGACAAAAACTTGCCATTGTTCGTCCCCATTGAATTAGGTCATAAATCAATAAACCATTGATATATAAGGGGTTAATAAGCTGGTCACCTGTCTTCCCAGATTGGCACAAGGTTTGCAAAACATTGGGTATTGGCGCTGTTTACGGCGCGACAATTCGCGATGGGCAATCGGGAGAAATACATGGCAAAGGCGACCATCCAGAACTGGACTGACAGTGTCGTGCTACTCAAATACGACCAGCACAAAGACGTGAAGTACCAGGTCTATCGAGAGGAACGAAAACACTTCCTGGAATTGCGGGATACGGAAGACACGCACATCCACACGCTCGAGTTGCCCGATGGCATGAAGCTCGACAGAACCAGCTACGAAGTTCTACTGCGCTACGTCTTGCTCGACGTCGTCGCCGCCTGACCGCTCCCGCGCCGTGCGTTGCGGGAGGGTTCGCCGGGTTGCCTAAGTCTGCTGCCCGGCGTGGTCTTCAACGGCCTGCCATACTCGCAGCAGGTTCTCTGCGAGTACTTTCCTGACGTCAGTTTCGCTGTAGCCGCGGTTGAGCAGGCCCTCGACCAGGTTCGGGTAAGCGGAGACATCCTTGAGGCCGGTGGGCAGCGAATCACCAACGCCGTCATAGTCCGAGCCAATGCCAACATGGTCTACGCCAACGAGTTCGACGACGTGATCAAAGTGATCGAGTACATCGTCAAGCGTCGCGAAAGGCATCGGCCCATGCTCTTCGGCATAGATGTCAGCAAACGTGGTGTAAACATCGGACGCGGTTAGATCAGGATTCTCCAGCAAATACTGTTTGCCGGCCGCGGAGCGGGCATCGCCGTAGTCTCTCGATAACTGCGATACGAACGTCGAGCCAAAATTGATCTGTACGACGCCGCCGTTCTCAGCAAGGGCCACGATCATCTCATCGTTCATGTTGCGCTCGAAGCCAGGCGTGAAATGCCGGGCCGATGAATGAGATGCGATAACCGGCGTCTGCGTGACTTCCAGTACCTGCCAGTAGGCTTCGTCCGAGACATGACTGATATCAACCATGATACCCAGTCGATTCATTTCCCTGACAACCTTGACTCCGAACTCGCTGAGTCCGTTCCATTGGTGATTGTCGTCGTAAGAAGAGTCGGAGATATGATTCGACATTCCGTGCGTTAACGTGATGTAACGAATGCCGCGGTCATGGAAGTGTTTCAGATTGTCGAGATCGCCCTCGATGGGTGAGCCGTTTTCCATGCCCATCGGCAAGGAAATCAGGCCCGCCTTGAACTGTTCGCGAACCTCCGCAACAGAGCGCGCGATTGCGAACTTGTCGGGCGCAGCCTCTACAAACCCCTCGACCATATCAATCAGCGATTCCGCAAGCTCTTTCGACGTGCCTTCGCTCTCTAGCTCTGCCGGCGTATAGATAGACATGAAAGGCGCGTTCAGTCCGCCAGCGACGGCGCGAGGATAATCGAAATCGCCGCCCTCGGTTGCCTGGGCAATATCTGCCGGCCGCTTGTTGATGCGATAAGGCACGTCCACATGGGTATCGACGATGAGGCTGTCCTGCGCGATCTGCAGAGCACGCGTGGTCAGATCCTCGGTAGTTGCCTCGTCGGTCCCGGCGGTTTGCGTAACGCAAGCAGAAATCAAAAGACAGAAGGCCGTCACAAGGAATGTTGTGTTTTTCATGCGCGGATATTTCGCTGGTTTAAGGGGTCCAAGATTGTAACAATAGAAGCTGTCCGGTGCGTAAATTTGGACATCTCTTGTCACAGGAGCGCAGATATGAGCAATAGCAACCCACCGTTGGACGATGTCTTTGTTGAAGACAAGGGTCCGGAACGTCCTATCGAAGAAAACCTGAAGTCACGTGCGACCTGGACGCGGCTACTTTTTATGATTATTTGCTCGTTCCTGATCAGCCTGGCGGGCTTTGTAGGCAGCTTCGTCGTTGCGCTGGGTTTTTTTTGGGTGCTGTTTACCGGCGAGGTGAATCGTCAGCTTCGCGAGGTAGGGCAGAGCATCGCGTCTTATATCTTCGAGGTTATTCGGTATCTGACGTTCAATACAGAGCAACGGCCGTTTCCGCTGGGCGGCGACTGGCCATCCGACAATACGGAATAGCTGGTACCTAGATAGACAGCTCGCGCTGGCCTGGCTGCCAGTGCGTCAGGCTGATGTGCGCACCGCCGATGCCGAGACCGCGCACCCACTTCGCGGCGGCGTCCAGCGTAACCCACGTTCTGACCTTTCCCTTGGTCGTCTCGGCCGTAATAGGGCCGTTGGGCGTCTTCGCTTCGATATGGAAGCGTGCGCCGCTGGCGATGATGTTGATGTTCCTGATCGCGCCCGCGGCGACCATCGCCCTGATCATGCGTTCATCCATTTTGATTCCCCGGAAATAGCTCGTTTTGCTCTGTTACGGCAATGCCCGCCTGCTGGCAGTGCCGGCGGATCAGCATTTCAATCATGTTTGCCACGCTGCGATGCTCACGCGCCGCCGCTTCGCGTACGGCGTCTTTGAGGCCGGGCTGAATGCGCAGGTTCAGCGTGGAGATCTTGGTTCGTGTCATGCGTTGCATTGTATATTAAAAATAACGTATATGTAACGCACTTTACGATTTTATGGCGTGATACGGGAATAGCGCGGGCGAAGCCTCTGGCCCGGTCTATAATGCCGAATCCCGCGGATCCATTGCGGTGGTATCACGTTTGAGTTCGGAGGGTTTCTCAATGGAACAGACGGTCTTTATTATCTGCATGTTTTCCGGTGTCACCTCGGTCGCACTCATCGCCTTCACCTTGCTCGGAATTGTGCTCGGGAAAATCAAGGTCTAGGACGGGCCCACAAACACGATGCAAGAACGGATGAGGATCAGCAGCATCAACATTGGCGCAGCGGAGCAAATTGGCCACGGTGGCAAGTCGATGACAACCGGCATTTGCAAACGGCCCGTAACCGGGGCTGTGCGCGTCAACGAGCAGGGTCTCGAGGGCGATACGATTGTCGACGGTAAGCACCATGGAGGTGTGGATCAGGCTATCTATGCCTACAGCGGAGATGATTATCGCTGGTGGGCCGAGACAACTGGCCGTGATTTCCCTCCCGGCCTTTTCGGCGAGAACCTGACAATCGAGGGGCTGCCGGGCAACCTGTTTATCGGCGAACGGCTGCTCGTAGGCGACGTGGTGCTGGAAGCGACATCAGCCAGGATTCCCTGCGGCACGCTCGCGACACGCATGGAAGATCCTGGCTTTGGCCTGGCTTTCAGGAAGGCAGCGCGACCCGGCGTCTATTTTCGAGTCCTGAATCCGGGGACATTGCAGGCGGGGGATTCGGTGACCCTGGTGGAAACCACTGCCGGCGCGGTGACCGTTCTCGATCTGTTTCAATTTGCCTATGAGACCAGCCACGATGCCGAGCGCTTGCAACGATTCCTGGAAGCGCCAATTGCCATGCGTGTGAGATCCCAGGTCGAATCAGCGCTCGCGAAAATCTAGTCTTACCGGTTGGCGATCATAGCGAACCCGTCAGGATACCGGGCATGCTACGGCGCCCGGTGCTGCCGATAGCTCAGGGATGGTCTGCAGGCATAGCTACCTCAAGGCAACATTCGCACCTATGCAGTGAATCCGGCGGCTGAATTTCGCTTGCATGGCGCTGAGCAGATGTATCGATTTGTTTCCATCTGCCGCTAACGGGGACGGCACATTCAATCGAGAGTATCATCCAGTCGATGTCCAAGGTCCTGATAATCGACGACGATAAGAAGCACTCTGATCTGCTGCAGGCTTACTTCAAGCGGTTCGGCATCAACCTGGTGTGTGCGCATGACTCGGAGAGCGGCTTTCGCATGCTGAATCGCGAAGACCCGGATCTCTTGTTGCTGGATGTCATGCTGCCCGGCAAGGATGGCTTTGAGATCTGTCGGGAGATTCGCAAGACGAGTAACCTGCCGATTATCATGCTCACCGCAAGAGGGGAGGTCATTGACCGCGTCTCGGGTCTGGAGCTTGGCGCGGACGATTACATCGGCAAGCCTTTTGAGCCGCGAGAGCTCGTTGCGCGTGTTCAGGCAATATTGCGGCGCTCGGAATCCGCCATCGGAAGCACCGGTCGTCTGACTTTCGATGGGCTCACGATCGATGCTGATGCAAGAACCGTGGAGGTCGACGGTAAACCCGTCGAACTGACATCGATGGAATTCGAGCTCCTGCTGATTCTCGCGAAACGACAAGGCAAGAAGCTGTCGCGAGACGACATTCTCAGTGAGCTGCGTGGCATCGACGCGGCGATACTCACTCGCTCCGTGGACATCATGATCAGTCGACTTCGCGCGAAGCTTGGCGACGCTGTAAAGCCCCCGCGTTTCATCCAGACCATATGGGGTCGCGGCTACTCATTCGTATGTGCACCTATTTCGGATGCTTGAACGCTTATCCCGTTCGCTGTCGTTTCGACTGCTGGCGATCTTCTTACTGCTGGCCCTGCTGTTCGTTTATGGCACTTCCGTTGCGATTCGCTGGATGTACAACAGTGACGAAATTCGTGGATTGATAAGCGGCCACCTTTCTCTGCACGTTCACTACGTAAAAGAAGATATCGGTTCGCCGCCGAGAATAGATCGTGCTGTTGCGATTACGGAAAGCGTTCCGGTCGATATCCGGATACTGGGACCCGACGTCGATTGGGCATCGGACGATAACTTCCCGCGTCTGGACACACTGGAATTTGGTGCCAGCCCCAAGTTCAGCGATGACGAAGATGCCTGGGTCAATGAACTGCAGGAGCTGGAATTTGCCGTGCAGGGGAAACACCGCTTCCTGTTGATTCGCCAGGATGGTTACCAGATCGTCGTGGCGACGCCGCGCATTGCGGATGTGAGCAGTGGCCCGGACCTGATCACGATCATAGTAAGCCTGGGTTTGGTTTACCTGCTGATTGGTTATGCCGCGGTTAGCTGGTTGTTCAAACCGATACGAGCCATCCGCGCAGGTGCTGCCCACATTGGCCGGGGTAACTTCGACCATCGTCTCAAAAATATCCGCCATGATGAGCTTGGCGACCTTGCATCCGACATCAATCAACTGGCTGACGACGTGCAGCACATGCTGGACGCAAAACGTGCGCTGTTGCTGGGGATCAGTCATGAATTGCGCACGCCACTCTCGCGGATGCGTCTGCAGCTGGAATTCCTGGACAACGAAGATGATCGCGAGGCTTTGAAAGTCGAGATCGTTGAGATGGAGAAGATCGTCGTGTCGCTGCTGGAGGCTGAAAAGCTGAGTACGCGTCACGCGAAGCTGAATCGCTCGCGTATCAACGTCAGTCATCTTGTCGAGGATCTGATCAGCGACTTTTTCGACCGCGAGCGCGACCGCATCGTGGTTCATATCCCGTCCGGTGAGCTCGAGGCTAACATTGACGACGCGAGAATCGCACTGTTGCTCAAGAACCTGGTTGCCAATGCGCTGCGCTACGTGCCCGACGTCGGTGGCAGGGTAGAGGTCTCGGTCAGCCAGGATGGCGACGAACTTGTCCTCAAGGTAGAGGACAATGGTCCGGGAATGTCGAGCGGTCAGGCCGAACACATTGGCGAACCGTTCTACCGTGGTGACCCATCGCGTACCCGCGATACCGGCGGCACCGGCCTCGGCCTGTACCTCGCGTTCATGGTGGCCAAAGCGCACGGCGGATTCCTGCGCCTCTCGAATCCAGACCAGGACGGTGCCTGCTTCGAATGTCGTATCCCGAGACATTTAACATAAGCACTCGCGCGCCTGCGTTCCGCCGCAACCCAAGCACCAGCTTTCAATGACTTATCGCTTTTCGTGCCCGATGTATTGCCTAATCCCATAAGAGATATCATAATGATATCAAAATGGATCACTAGAAGGAGAGGGCCATGATTCGAGAACAGGTAAGGAACGTATCTTCTGGATACCTCATGATCGTTGTATTTCTGGTCGCACAGCTGGCCACCGGCTACGCTATGTTTGCGTCGTTACGTGCCATGTCGATACCCAGCTTGCTGGTCGCTGTGCTGGCTTCGGTGACAGTCCTGGTCTGCTGGGCGGGCTTGTTCATGGTTCATCCGAACGAGGCCAAGGTCATGCAGCTCTTCGGTAAGTACGTCGGTACCACGCATGAGTCAGGCTTGAAATGGGCAAATCCCTTTTTTGCGAAGGCGGCCGTGTCCACGCGAATCCGTAATTTCGAGAGTGCAAAGCTCAAGGTCAATGATTCGCGCGGCAGTCCGATAGAAATCGCTGCCGTGGTTGTCTGGAAAGTTTTTGACACGGCCGAGGCGCTCTTCGAAGTGGATGACTACGAGGAGTTCGTGCGCATCCAGAGCGAATCCGCGTTGCGCAATCTCTCGACAACCTATCCCTACGAGCCCCACGAAGGTGAGGGCACAGCCTTGCGCAGCCACCCCTCGGAGATTGCCATAGCCTTGCGCGACGAAATCCAGGATCGCCTGGAACAGGCGGGCGTAACCGTTATCGAAGCCCGCATCAGCCATCTTGCCTATGCACCAGAAATAGCGAACGCGATGCTTCGCCGCCAGCAGGCATCCGCGATCATCGCTGCGCGACAGCAAATCGTGCGGGGTGCCGTCGGCATGGTGGATATGGCGCTCGATGAATTGCGCGAACATAACGTCGTGGAGTTGGACGAGGAACGCAAAGCGGCGATGGTCAGCAACTTGCTGGTCGTGCTTTGCAGTGAAGAAAACGCGCAACCGGTTCTGAATACCGGGTCACTGTATACCTGATCGGGTTGGGCTGACCGACAGTCCCGGAATCGACAATGGCGAATCGCAAATCTTTTGCGCTGCGAATAGACGGCAAGACACTTGAGGCCATGCAACGCTGGGCCAAGGATGACCTGCGCAGCCTGAACGGGCAGATAGAGTATGTGCTGCGGGAGGCTATGCGGAAGTCTGGTCGCTTGCCGAAGCGACTGCCCGACGAGGATCGCACTGGCAGTGATAGCATTGACTGATGGGGAACCTCGTTGCCATCGTCTCTGTCCTGCTAGCGCTGATTGCGGCTGGCAGTATCGCCTACATCGCCTGGGAGTTGACGTCCGAGGACCGTGACCCGGACGAGCCCGAGGACAGCGGCCCAACCGAGTCACGCTGATTCAGCTAGCGGCGCCGCTGCGAACTCCGTTCTGGTGCCTTTCGGGTTTCTTTGGCGGGCGAACTTTTCTGCTCGGACTTCTGTTGACGCTGCGGTTCCTGACGCACCGCCTGTCGTGTTGGCGCGGTACGTCTGGCTGCTGGCGCAGGCTGCGAACGTCTAACCTGCGGTGCGGGTTCCACACGTCGAGTCGAGCGAGCAGTCGGGGCAGAACGCCTGGTCTGCGTGACAGATTGGCTGCGCCTTACCTGGCGGACGGGTTCAGTGCGACGTGCCTGAACGACGGGGTCCGCTCCGCGGAGCTTCCGCGGCGGAGTCGTTCTGCGGTCCTTTGACACCCTGTTTGTCCGCTCGGCCCGACGCGTCTGAACGACGGGTTCTGCTCCGCGAAGCTTCGGCGTCGGATTCGTTCTGGGGTACTTCGACACCCCGTTGGTGCCTTCGGTCCGACGCTCTTGTGACTGACGCTGCGCGAGTCCCGTGTCGTTGCGTCTGCGGTCTGGAGTTCCGGAGCTGCGCGAATTGGTGCGCAGATTGGTGCGCGTGATCGGTGCTACACGGTCTGTCGGCCGAGCCCTTTCAGCCCGGTCTTCACGGCCAATGCTTGCTGTGCGCGGCCGATCTCGAAACGCGATCGGTTCACGATCCTGCTGGCGACGCCTGGTAGTTCTTGCAGTTACCTGGCGCGAACCGGCACCGTTCACAGAGACGGCATCCGGGGTATCCGAGCGACGTCGCACCGGGTAGGTCCTGTTGCGCGTGATTCTGCGTTCGTTGATGTGCTCACGACGGTCACCGCTTCGTCGCCAGTGGTCACCACGGTAATACCGATTGCCCGTCACCGACGGGTTACGGCCAGCGTAGTGATTGTTGTAGATGTTGATGGTCGGTCGACGATACCACCAGCTATCCCGGTAGGAATGACCGTAGTAGGGGTGCCCATGGTAGCTGTGATGAAATACATTCAGACTGTTGCTGTACCAGCCGATAGAAAATGCCGTCGTTACGCCCCAGAAATAACCGCGATCAAACGCGAAAGCAGATGAGTACGGGTAGTAGTAGACCGGGTACGGACGTGGGTAGTAGTAGTAAGCGGGACGCGATTGGTAAACGACCACGCGCTCTGGCTCGTAGTACGGTACGTAGATAACGTCTTCGGCGACCGGCGTAATCTCGATTATGCCTTCGTCGCGGGACACGTTCTGGTACGAATCGCTCTTCAGGTTACCGGCAGCGTAGGCGCGGTCACGGAACGTTTCGACTGCGGCGACCACATCGGCCTGCTGCGAAACAACCGCCTCGCCCAGGCGCCAGGTCCAGTCGATGTCGTCATTCAGGAGCTCTACGACCTCGGGATAGTTAGTGAGTGCAACGACGGAGTCGTCCCACTCCGAGTCGGGTTCGAGCGATGGGTCGTTCTCCAGCGTTTCGAGAAAGCGCGCCGCGTCAATTATCTGCAGTGGGTAGGAAGCGGCCGGCAATACGATTGCCAAGAGGTCGTCCGGGTAAAGTGCGATCGGGCCGACCAGCTCTTCCAGGTCCACCGAAGATAACAGGGGAATATCCTCACTACCGGTCGTCGCCTCAATGCTCAAGGATTCCATACTGCCGACAGGCTCGCCGTTCTCGTCAACCGGGACCTGACCCCAGGCAACCGGCAGCGCCAACAGCGCTATGAGTGCGGCAAGGCTTTTGGCCAGTCCATATTCGGCTTTCAGTCGGTTTTTCATGTGGCCTCCTGGTCCAGATTGCTTCACGGACCTTTCCATGTTGATGCTCATGGTAGCGCCGCCTGGCTGAACCTGCGCTTAACCGGGACGCGCAGGAATTGCCGGCTCTCCGGGAGGTCTGTCAGTCGTCCCTGCCGCCGGACCAGGCGATGAACTTCCAGCCGTCGTCGGTACGAACGAGTATGTCTGTGTAGCGGCCGTTATCTGTTTCGGTCTTGCTTTCCTTGGTCTTCCGCTTCGTAGCACTCGTGTACAGATAGTGAGCTACTGCAATGTCGTTATGCACAACGATAGAAAGCGGGTACAACTCGTGCGCAACCATTTGAGTCAAATCGTTGTTGAATCGGGTCCACATCCGGGTGGATGCCTTGTTACGCGGAGCGGGCGAATCATTGCCCCATCCGGAAAAATCTTCCGTCAGCATCTTGTCTATCCATTTGCTGTCGCCCTTTTCAACGGCATTCCATTGCCCTTCTATTTGTGCCCAGACGTCAGCCTGGTCGCTGGCCTGATCCTCGGTCTGCGCAAAAGCAGACGAAAAGCACAGCAAGAAAACACCCGGTACCATGAGCCGCATCAGATTATGTCGCTTCACTATCCGCTCCCCAAATACAGTTGAAGTGCGCTTGAGTGTAGTCGTAATGCGGGGGTTCGACAAACCCGGCCGTTTTACGTGCCGGTCTCCAGCACGAGCGTCGTAAGATCGGCAACGGACTCTGACGGTAAAGCGGTCGATTTGTCGTGCTCGTAAAGCTCGAACAAGTCGTTTTCAGACAGGTAAGCGGGATGGTGCGTTTCGATAATTGTGGCGTACTCGAAAACCTTTTCACGACGCACGAGAAGTAGTTGATAGACGTGCAGCGCGAGTTCGCTTGCATCGCTTAATTGCATCAACCTGGCAATCGTTGCGTGCTGGTTCGGTAGCGGCAAACTTCCGATATAAAGAGTCTGTTTGTGTATGTCCCACCCGTGCGACCTGAAGATCGCGCCGATCGAGTTTCCAGCGAGTATTTTCGCATGTTCTTCGCGATACCCGTCATCGGGCTGCGCCGCGAAACGAACGACTGCGTAGGTGCGACAAACGCGCTCCTGGCCATTCAGGCTGTATACGCTGGAGCGCCTCAGGCCTGCTTCGCTGCGAAGAACCGAGATGCCGTAGCTGCCGAATCGTTGTTCAATGCGCTCGCTGTTCAGCAGTGCCGGCTCTGTCTCACAGGCGCTCTGAATCTCGGCGAGGACGGCCGGCGGGAAGGTCGAAGGGCTCATACGTGGAAAATGCATCTTGAGGGTGCGTGAACCTTATACTGTGCGTATCGGGGCGTAAAGGAGTAGCGGGAATGCGCGCAATGGTTCTTCGTTCATGTGACGGATTCGACAGGCCTGGCGACCCGCTGGAGCTGGTGGAGCAGGCGCGACCAACTCCCGGACGGGGAGAGATCCTGATTCGCGTTCTGGCTTGCGGTGTCTGTCACACCGAACTTGATGAAATCGAAGGCCGGACGCCGCCTTCGAAATTTCCCATTGTGCCGGGCCATGAAATTGTGGGCCGGGTCGAAGCCAGGGGGGCCGACTGTAACCGGTACGAAACAGGGCAGAGGGTCGGTGTGGGCTGGATCTTCTCTTCCAGTGGCGCTGCGGATGAGAATGTCAGCGACGCTTTTCTGGCAACCGGGCGCGACGCGGACGGCGGCTACGCCGAGTATGTGGTTGTGCCTGAGCTTTATGCGTATCCGATACCCGATGTTTTTGCCGATGCCGAAGCCGCGCCTTTGCTCTGTGCGGGTGCTGTCGGCTATCGATCGCTGCGGCTCGCAAATCTCAGCGATGGCCAGGTGCTTGGTCTGACCGGTTTTGGAGGTTCAGGCCACCTTGTGCTGCAATTGGCCCGGTATATGTACCCGGCAGGCCGGGTATTTGTGTTTGCGCGCAGCGAGGCGGAACGCGCATTTGCGCTCGAGCTGGGCGCCGACTGGAGCGGCGATACCAGCGATGTGCCGCCCGAGCCGCCGCATGCCATTATCGACACAACGCCTGCCTGGAAACCGGTGCTGGCTGCGCTTGAGCAGACGCTGCGTATGTATGTGTCCGCCAATCGCCT
>CAYTTZ010000010.1:0-30839 GCA_964440945.1 uncultured Woeseiaceae bacterium | reverse complement strand
CATGCTGGGCAGCTGGTGGGCCTACTACGAGCTCGGTTGGGGCGGCTGGTGGTTCTGGGATCCCGTCGAGAACGCATCGTTCATGCCCTGGCTGGTCGGTACCGCGCTCATTCATTCGCTGGCGGTGACTGAAAAGCGCGGGCTGTTCAAAAGCTGGACATTGCTGCTTGCGATTACGGCATTCTCGTTGAGCCTCTTGGGCACCTTCCTGGTGCGCTCCGGCATCATCGTATCAGTGCACGCGTTTGCTACAGACCCGACGCGCGGCTTCTTCATCCTTGCGTTCCTCGGCATTGTCATCATCAGTGCGCTGATACTTTACGCCTGGCGCGCGCCTTCTCTCGATTCGGAGGTCGGCTTCAGCTTGTTGTCTCGCGAGACGTTCCTGCTGCTGAATAACGTGTTGCTGGTGGTTGCTGCAACCCTCGTGTTGATGGGCACGCTTGCGCCACTGGTTATCGAGCTCTTAAATGGCGGCAAGATATCGATCGGTCCGCCGTGGTTCGAAGTGGCGTTTCTTGTGCCGATGATTCCGCTGGTATTGCTGTTGGGACTTGGCATGCATACGGCGTGGCGAACGCAGGACAGTCGACCCTGGGTCGCACTGCTCAAGATCCCGGCAATTGCCGCGGTACTGCTTGGCGTCATACTGCCGTACATGTTTTACGAGCGCACCAGTGTGATGCTCGCGGTTGGCTTTGGCGCGGCAATCTGGATCATCCTTAGCTCGCTAATCCAGCCGGTTCGGTCATTGCTTCGAAAGAAAGGCAGTGCTGGCATCACACGCTCCGCGCTCGGCATGTCGGTAGCGCACCTTGGCATGGGTCTTTTCGTGCTGGGTGTCACCGTAACGTCCGCCTTCAACATTGAGTCCGATCGTGCGCTGACGCCGGGTGAATCGATCGAAGTCGGACATTACGAGTTCGAGATGCTTGAGCTGCGCGACGTCCAGGGCCCCAATTACTCCGCGATCGAAGCGGTTATCGAGATTCGACGTGACGGCGAGTATGTCTCGACCGTGCGGCCGCAGAAGCGCCAGTACCTGGTACAGAAGAGCTGGATGACCGAGGCTGGCATCGATGCCGCCTGGAATCGCGACCTGTTTGTCGCGCTGGGTGACCAGATCGGCAATGGTGCCTGGAGTGTTCGCGTCCAGTACAAGCCAATGATCCGTTTCATCTGGTTCGGTGCCATCATTATGGCGTTAGGCGGCCTCATCGCCATCAGCGATCGACGTTATCGCCTCAAAGCGACTGAGAAGAGCAAGGCCAGCCACACGGCTGCGGAGCCCGCCTGATGTCACGCTATGTGTTGCCGCTGGTTGCGGTTATCACCCTGATACTGTTTCTCGTGGTCGGTCTGACGCGAGGCGATCCACGAGCGTTGCCTTCGCCGTTTATCGGCAAGCCGGCACCGGAATTTGACCTGCCTATGCTCAAAGATCCGGAGCAAACGGTGGGATCCAGTGACATGGCCGGCGGCGTGGCACTGGTTAACGTCTGGGCGACCTGGTGCGCCGGCTGTCGTCAGGAGCACCCTTTCCTGCTGGAACTCGAGAAGGCCGGTGCCATCCCCATATACGGCATCAACTGGCGCGACACGCGGCCTGAGGCCGTGCGCTGGATACAGCAGCTGGGCGATCCCTACGTGGCGTCCGGTTTTGATGGTACCGGACGGGTTGGCATTGACTGGGGTGTCTACGGTGCGCCTGAGACTTTCCTCGTGAGCACCGACGGCGTGGTGCTGCACAAACACCTGGGTCCGTTGAACCGGGCCGCCTGGGAAAAAGACTTTTTACCGTTGATCAAGAGTGAGGCAAGCGCACCGTGAGACGTTTATTGACACTACTAGTCGCAATCCTGGTCATGTCGCCGGCTGCTGCGATCGATACGGGCAAGGCGTTTGAAGACCCGGAGCTGCAGGCCCGCTATGACAAGCTGATATCGGAAGTTCGCTGCCTCAAGTGCCAGAATCAGAGCATCAAGGATTCGAACGTGTTCCTGGCTTCCGACCTGCGACGCGAGATTCGCCGGCTGATCGAAGAAGGCAAGACTGACACGGAAATCGCCGATTTCCTGGTCACACGCTACGGTGAGTTTGCACTCTATCGACCGCGTACGACCGGCAAGACACTGATTCTGTGGCTTGCTCCTTTTCTGCTGGTCCTGTTCGGTGGCTTTGCGATGTATCGCATCGTCAGGCACCGCATGTCGATGCCGCTGGACGATGACACTGCCCAGGAAGGGGCTGCCAAGTGACGTTCTGGATTGTCCTTATCGTTCTGTGCCTGGTGGCGCTGTGGTTCGGCGTCTGGCCGCTGTATCGGGAATCACGCCGACTTACGCCTTTGCTGGCAATAGTGGTCGTATTTACTGTGGCCTTTTCCGCCGGCATGTACAACGTTGTTGGCAGCCCGAATTTGCCGTCGGCCGGCGCACAAGGCGAGCAGTTGCCGGATATGGACGCCGTGATGGCGTCCCTGCAACAACGCCTCGTCGATAATCCTGAAGACATCAACGGCTGGACGATGCTGGCGCGTTCGCAAATGACGCTGCAAAATTACGCAGACGCCGTTACGTCCTACGAGCGCATCATGGAACTCGAGGATGGCCGTAACGCCCAGACGCTTGTCGACCTTGCGTTGGCAATACTGTCCCGGGACGGTACGTCCATCGAGGGTCGTACCGCCGCGCTGATCGAAAGCGCGCTTGCACTGGAGCCCAATAATCCGGCCGCTTTGTTTTACTCCGGCGTAGCGTCGTCCAACCGCGGTGATACCGACCTTGCCGCGACTCGTTGGGAGGTGCTTCTCGGCCTGAATCCACCACCTGAGATTCGCTCGATTCTGGAGCAGCGGGTTGCCGAATGGCGTGGCGTTCCGCTCGAATCGGTGCAGCCGAAGGTCGCAGAATCAACACCAGCAACAGCAACAGCAACAGCACCGTCCGAGCCCGTCGCGCCAGAGGCCGCCCCGGGCGCCGTCGTAACGGTGAGAGTTGCGTTGTCGGAGACAGCAATGGCGGCGATCACCGCTGACGCGAATGTCTTCATTATTGCCCGTGATCCGGCGCAGCCGTCACCGCCGATTGCGGTGGATCGGGTACGGCTCTCCGACTTGCCCGCTGTAGTCGCCCTCGGTGATCAGAATTCGATGGTTGCCGGACGCGCACTTTCCGGTTTCGAAGAGTTCGAGCTGCTGGCGCGTGTGTCGTTGAGCGGTGGCCCTGCTGCAGCCACCGGCGACTGGTTTGGAAGCCTGATCATAAAACCGTCGGATACGAGTTCGGTTTTCCTGGCGATCGACCAGCAGGTACCCTAAACAACCCTTTGCGTCTCTCGCGCTGCCTGGCTCCCGATATCCAGGCGGACATGCGGGTGGCTTAACCGTTGTTGGAGCGAGACATGGCGTTACCGAAATCCCTTGAGGGCCGACTGCGAATTCCCCTGATCGGCGCGCCGATGTTTATTGTATCCGGCCCCGAGCTTGTGATCGCGCAGTGCAAGGCCGGAATCGTAGGTTCGTTCCCCGCACTGAACGCGCGGCCGCAATCGGCGCTGAATGACTGGCTGATGCAGATCAAGGATGAGCTCGGCGAATACCAGGAGGCTAATCCCGACCAAATCGTCGCGCCGTACGCCGTCAACCAGATCGCACATGCGAGCAATCGTCGCCTGTACGATGACGTTGAGACCTGCGTCAAACACGAAGTACCGATCATCATTACCAGTCTGCGTCCGCCGGAAGACATCGTGACCGCGATACATTCCTACGGTGGCCTCGTGTTTCATGACGTGATTAGTCTGCGGCATGCGCGCAAGGCGATTGCGCAGGGCGTGGACGGGATCATTGCGGTCTGCGCCGGTGCGGGCGGACATGCGGGCCCGACGAGCCCGTTTGCGCTGGTCAAGGAGATTCGACGCGAGTTCCACGGAGCCGTCATTCTGTCCGGCTGTATCACAACAGGTAATGACATCGTTGCTGCGCTGGCCCTGGGTGCCGATCTTGCCTACAGCGGCACGCGTTTTATTGCGACAGAAGAGGCCCGCGCCGTGCCGACCTACAAGGAAATGGTTGTCGACAGCACAGCGGAAGACATTGTTTACTCTTCGCTGTTCACGGGCGTGCACGGCAGTTACCTGAAGGGCAGCATCGTCAACGCTGGAATGGACCCGGACGATCTGCCGGAAGGTGACAAGAGCCACATGGACTTCAGCAGCAGCGACACCGATACGAAGGCCTGGCGCGATATCTGGGGAGCCGGGCAGGGCGTTGGCACGATCAATGACATTCTGCCGGCTTACGATCTGGTGCTGCGCATGGAACAGGAATATCGCGAGACGCTCTCGAAGCTGAGCGCGCGCTGACCATGCATATGGTTCTCTACTCGTACCTGTTCGTCGCCTTGGGCGGAGCGTTGGGCGCAATGGCGAGGTTCGGGCTTAATGTTTTCCTGCAACGTGATGTCGAGTTTCCGTGGGGCACCTTGAGCGCCAACCTGATCGGCTGTTTTGTCATGGGCCTGGTGGCCCAGCTGATCGTCAATACCACCTGGTTCAATGACGCTGGAATCATCCCCGATCAATACCGACTGCTGTTTGCCGTCGGCTTCTGCGGCAGTTTCACAACGCTGTCGTCGATGATGCTGGAGCTCAGCACGATGATTCAGAAAAACGAATTGTTCTATTCGTTCTCTTACCTGGTTGGCACCCTGGTCGGCGGATTCGCGTGCTTTTACGTCGGCATCGTCCTGATGCGCAGCCTGCTGCAGCTGCAAAGCAGCTAGTTATCCGCCCGGCGCCGCCCCAGGCTGAACGCGCCGACAATCGATAACCGGGTGCCGGTCTGCTGAACTAGTCGGCCAGGCAAACGAAATAATTGCCCCAGCCTATGTACGAATAGGGCTTGCCACCAATGGCCTTGCAGGACTCAGCGTCCAGGATTCCCTCGTAAACGTTTCGAAGGTATTTCTCTCTGGGCCCGGGGCAATAGTCGCTGCAGGCGAACACCTCGACGATCGGTGGCTTATCGGGATTCTCGTTGCTGGTAGCGCAGGCGCTCAGGGTGATCGAGAGGCCGAGAAGTTGCATGCTGCTCAGGCTCCTGGTCATCGGATCCCTCAGGCGATCTCGCCCGCACTGGCCTCGAGAATATCCACGATTCGGTCGAGCCAGCCAAGGTGTTCGGGTTTCATGAGCACGGATCTGAGGCAGGTCGTCATCTCCGAGCTTGAACGAAGCTGCGGTACGTATTCCTGTACCAGGCTGGTTGGCAATTCGATCAGCGCCAGGTGCAGATCATGTTCAGCGGCGCGCTCGAAGAGTCGCCGGGCATCCTTGCTCGCCGTGCTGCTGTCGGCCGCATTCAGTGCATACACAACGATATCGAGTTCGGGCGCCATCAGTGGCACAAATCGCTCGCTTTGCTGCAGCCGCTCGAAGAACTGCCGTGCGGCCTTGAGGCAATCGTCCAGCATTGCCGCGAACTCACCGCCAGAAAGTAGCGGCATCAGTTGTTGTGTTGCCCACAGCGCAACGGCGGCTGCGCCGGGTCGAGAGCATTCGAGGCTGATTTCACCCAGGTGCAATTCTGCCGAGCTGAAGTAGGTGTACGGCGATCCGTGCTTGTAGAATTTTCCCACCGACGGATCTCTGAACAACACGCAGCCGCAGCCATAGGGCTGCAGCCCGTGCTTGTGCGGATCAATCACGATGGAGTCTACGTCGACAAGCGCATCGTAAGACGTTCGCGTGTCATCTCCGAGCTGGCTGGCCAGTGTGAAGTAACCGCCGTACGCCGCGTCAGCGTGGACCCGGAAGTCATACTTTTTCCGCAACTCTATTATCCTGGGCAGTGGATCGACGGCTCCGAGCCCGGTGTTACCCATGGTCGCGACGACGGTGCCGACGTCGCCTTTTTTGAGCTCCACTTCCAGGGCCTGCATATCCATGCGCCCGACACTGTCGACGGCTATTGGCGCAAACGACAGGCCAAGGACCTCGCTGATGCGGCCGTGCGTGTAGTGTGCCTGCCCGGACGCAACGATGCGCTTGCCTGGGTGTAGCCGTCCGGCCACCCACAGTGCCTCGAGATTCGCCATCGTGCCGCCGCCTGCCAGGTGCCCGAGCGGGTCTTGCCAGCCGAACATGCGGCCGAGCTCGAGGATGCATTCTTTTTCCATCGCCGAACTTGCCCGTCCGCCGTCCAGGGCATGATTGTTCGGGTTGACCCACAGTGACATTGCGTAGGCGATACGCGCGATCGGGTGCGGTGGCTTGAGCATCTGGCCTGCGTACTGGGGATGATAATACGGGTAGTTGTCGTGCATGCGGGTAGCGACTTCCTGCAGCACGGTTGCAGCCGCATCGGCATCAAAGTCAGCCTGGAAGTCGGGCAGCTCTGAGCAACCTTCAGCGAGCGTCGCCAGCGCGTCCCTTAGCAGCGTCAGTTCTTTCGGGTTGATCATTGCAGCTTCCTGTTACCTTCGCCGCGCAGCTTACCGTAAACTGCGCGCATGGACCTTATCGCTATTGCGGTGCCTTTCTTCCTGGTTGCGCTGATCACCGAGCTGATCGTGGACTGGCGGAAGGGCACTCACTTCTATCGCAGCAATGACGCGATCAACAGCCTTAGTGCGGGCATTCTCAGTACAACGCTGGGTTATTTTACGAAATTTTTGCCGCTCATTGCCTGGGGCTTCGTGCTCCGCAATTTTGCCCTGGTCGATATGCCGCTTGAGTGGTTCGATCTTTCGCCCGGCGGACTGGCCCTCTGGATCGTCGCCGCGCTGGCCTGGGATTTTTGCTACTACTGGTTTCACCGCTTCAGCCACGAGATCTCCGTGCTTTGGGCAGCCCACGCTGTGCATCACCAGAGCGAGGACTACAATCTGTCTACCGCGCTTCGCCAGACCAGCACGGGTTTCCTGTTTGGCTGGATTTTCTACCTCCCGCTATTCGTTATTGGTTTTCCGCTCGAAGTGCTGGTGACCGTCAACGCGATCAACCTGATCTACCAGTTCTGGGTGCATACGCAGCTCGTGCGGCGCCTCGGGCCGCTCGACAGGATCCTCGTAACCCCGTCGAATCACCGCGTCCATCATGCTCAGAATGACCGCTATATCGACAAGAACTACGGCGGCATCCTGATTCTCTGGGACCGCCTGTTCGGCACCTTCGAGGACGAGTCGGCCGATGACCCCGTGGTTTTCGGCGTCCGCAAGCCGCTCGCGAATCTGAATCCGTTCTGGGCGAACCTGCAGGTCTATAACTACCTGTTGTTCGATGCCCGCAAGGCTGGCCGTTGGCGAGACAAGCTGGGAATCTGGTTTCGACGCACCGGGTGGCGACCCGCGGACGTCGAGGCGAGCTACCCGAAGCAGCGCGCCGATCTTACGAGGTTTCAAAAATTCGATCCGCAAACGACACTTGCAGAGCGCCATTACGTCATGGCGCAGTTCGTGCTTGGCATCGTTGGTGCACTGCTTATTGCAGAGCTCTTCGGCCAGAGCGGTGCGCGCGCGGTTCTCATACCCTGCGTCGCTCTCTGGTTGCAGCTCTATGCGATAGGGTTACTCAATGAAGGTCGTCCTTATGCGCGACGTATCGAGCTGCTGCGAGTACTGGTCGCGGTGCCGGTGCTATACCTGTTAATACTGCAGAGCAGCAGCATCGGGGTCGAGCCGGATGCCCGTGGCTGGATCTTTGTGGCGGCCTATTCAATCGGTTCCGCGGTCGGGGTCTTGTTGCTACCAGCCGCGCCGCCGGATTACGTAAAGGCTGAATAAATAGTAGCTTACGCAAGGTTTATAAAGTAAATACTTGACAAAGGCAGGGCCAAATGGCGACGAGGACAAACATTCACTCCGGTGCCCCCTGGGAAGGCACCGTCGGTTATTGCAGGGCTGTTCGGTTCGGTCCGCACATCGCAGTTTCCGGCACCGCTCCGGTCGGGGAAGATGGAGAGGTCGTCGGTGTCGACAATGCCTATCTCCAGGCGAAACGCTGCATTGCGATCATCGGCGAGGCGCTGGAAAGAGCCGGCGCCGGCCTCAGCGATGTCGTGCGTACCCGAATGTACGTGACGGACATTGGACGCTGGGAGGAGGTCGCAAGGGCCCATCAGGAAGCGTTCGGCGGGGTTTCGCCGGCAACAACAATGGTAGAAGTGGCCAGGCTCATCGATCCCGACATGCTGGTCGAGATTGAAGCGGACGCCTTGCTTGACGAGGACTGACGTGTCCGATTCGGCGAGGTCTGGCGGGGCTATGGATTCCTACAGGATTCGCCTGTCGTCCGTCGTATTGGTGGTCGCCAACCTCGTACCATTGGCGGGAGTCTTTTTTCTGGGCTGGCGGGTGTTCGACGTCCTTATGCTCTATTGGGTTGAGAACGTCGTGATTGGCGTTATCAACGTGATGCGTATGGCTGTGTGCCCCGGGCGATCGAAATGGTTCCTGATGGTGTTTTTTTCGGTGCACTACGGCTTTTTCTGCTTTGGGCACCTGGCCGCACTAATTGGTCTATTCGGCGCATCCTTTGGTGTAGCAAATGCCTGGGATTATTTCTTTGCAGCGCCCGTTGCCGATCCGCTGGGGGCCCACTGGCAAACAATGCAGTGGATCGCGGCAGCCTGCATTGCGGCAAGTCATCTCTTTTCGTATTTCAGCAATTTCATCGCGGCGCGTGAGTACCAGCGCGCAACGGTAAGTGCGCTAATGACGCGGCCCTACGGTCGTATCGCGGTGCTTC
The DNA here is from genome assembly GCA_964440945.1 of uncultured Woeseiaceae bacterium. Classification (GTDB taxonomy): domain Bacteria; phylum Pseudomonadota; class Gammaproteobacteria; order Steroidobacterales; family Woeseiaceae; genus UBA1847. The sequence goes on along the minus strand of CAYTTZ010000010.1, from coordinate 22,091 downwards.
ACATGTCGATTATCCTGGGCGCCGCCCTGATAGAGTGGCTCGGCAGCCCCGTAGCGATGCTCTTTGTGCTTGTCGCCGCAAAGATCGGCCTGGACCTTCGTTTTCACCTGGCAGAGCGAAAGCAGTTCGAGGCTGCGATGTCCTGACGACTACTCGGGTGAACTTCCGGCATCCTCTTCAGGCCGTCCCTCACCCTTAGGGCCGTGCTTGCGTTTCGGCCTATTTTCGCGCGCGGCAGCACGTTCTTCTTCAGACATGGATTCCCATTTTTCGCGTCGCTTGTTTTTGTTCTCCTGCCGTTTCGCGCGCATGGCCTCGCGCTCTTCTTCGGACATGGATTCCCACTTCTCGTGTCGTTTGCCTTTGTTCTCCTGGCGTTTTGCACGCATTGCAGCGCGCTCTTCCTCGGACATGGAATCCCATTTTTCGCGTCGTTCCTGTTTCTTTGCAGCCCGCTCTTCGTCCGACATGGCAGCCATTTCTCCACGCCATTTATCGCGCATGGCTGCACGCTCATCCGGCGACATGCTTTCCAGGTGGGCACGACGGTCTTCAGGGCTGAGGTTCTCCACGTCCGAACTCGACTGGGCGAAGCCAGCAACAGGCACCAACAGGATCAGTGCGGAAGCGGCTAACACCAGGCGAAGTTTTTGCATCTGTTATTCTCCTTACACAAAATACGGTCACCCAAGGTCATTGGGTATATCGTAAATAACGCTATTTCGACGATCAGGTTGACATGCAATATCGAAAAATCATAAGCGTCTGCTTTCTTGCCATACTAGCAAACCTGCTGCTCGCCAGCTGTGCGGCACGGCCGCAGTTGCTGCCGAAAAGCGCGGTCGTCCCGGCAGGCGTTGACCTGTCCGGACTCTGGCAACTCCGCATTGAGCCGGGCGCTCGCGACGGCCGTCCCGAAAGCGCCGAGCAACAAATGCGGATTCCACCTTCGACGTCACGGCGCAGCAGGCGTGGTCAGTCACCTCTCGGCAGTGGAGACTCAGGCCGTGCCGCGGTCAGCGTTTTCCTCGAGTCAGGCGAGTCGCTGAAGATCACACAGACAGCATCCGGGCTGTTCATCAGCTTCGACCGTGCGGTCGTCGAGGAGTATCGATTCGGCGAAAACAGGCTTGTATCTGTAGGGCCAATTGAGGCGCAGCGCGTATCGGGCTGGGAAGGCAGCCGCTTTGTGAATGAGACGCTCGATGAGGGCGGGGCGATTCTCGCCGATTCCTGGGAGTTGGCAACAGGCGGCAGTGTCCTGGTCCGGACGATTTCTCTGACTCAGGGTGAGGATCGGATTTTCTCCTCGGAGCAGCGCTTCGACCGGCGTTAGTCCGCCGCTGGTTCTATGGTCTGCGGCGTGTAGCTCCGAAGCGTCGCGCGGACGCGCAGCTTGCCTTTGCGGTGTTGCTCGATCATGACCGGCAGGTATCCAAGCTCTTCTACGCACCACAGCGTCGTCACCCTCGATGAGTTTTCCGCCTGGTGTTGTATGCCGATTGCCCGGAACGTGCCGGCTGGCACCTTGATGGTCCTGGCTTCGACGGTACGGATATTCAGCACCTTCTGCTTGTCGACCTCGAACATCCGGTAATTTTCACTCGGCTCTTTCGTCAGGAGATCCTGCATCAACTGGTACTGTATCGACACGCGGTCGTGCGAAAACCCGGCGAGTTCCTGCTCGAAGTCCGCGCCATTGACCGTGCCGAATGCCCGGTTCGAATCCCAGTCAAAACGAATATCGGCATGTACCTTGTCGCGCGACAACGTGTCGTTTGACCGGTAAGCGGTCGGCTTGAGGCCATCGTCACCGATGGCGAATTCCGAGACTTCCGATATCTTGCCGTGTGCGATCAGCCTGGACATTCCGGTTGGCGCAATGCGGTGTTCGGCTATATAGCCGGTCTCCGTTTCCTTGAGGCTCGTTCGCAGCCGACCGCCCACAACACTGATCTTGACGTGGTACTCGGCCGAGTGCGGCGTGAGCTTTACTGCGGCCTGTGCGGTGCCGGTTGACAGGACCAGCACGAGCACCAGCGTGAGCCACGTTGGGCATTGCTTCAAAAGACCGCCTGCCTGCTTGCTCATTCGCGAGATTCCTGGAGGACCTTTTCCGATTCTCGCATGAGCGACATGACTGCATCCTGAACGAGCTGGCGATGGGGTTCCAGCTGGTCCAGCGGCGTGCCTGCCGGTATTTCACAGGGGGCGCCTATCGCAAGAACGACGCGTGAGAACGGCTTTGGCACCATGAACTTGTCCCAGCGATTGAGGTGCCAGGCCCGCTCGGCAGCGCATGCAATTGGAATGACCGGAATGCCGGCAATCCGTGCCATAAGGATCGCGCCCATTTTGAACTCGTGCTGTGGTCCGCGTGGGCCATCGGCCGTGGTAATAATGGAGTAACCGCTTTTCATCATGCGCTGCATGTCGCGCAGGGCAAGGGCGCCACTCTGATTCGCTGAACCGCGGATAACCTCGGCGCCCCAGGCGCGGGCGATGCGTTCCGGCACCTCGCCGTCCACGGACCCGGATACCAGGAAACAGGCCTTGAACCCGCGTTGAACCCACGAGCGGAGCAGCGACGATCCAAGCACGTGATGCTGGTGCCAGTAGCAGGGCGCACAGACCCTGCCCTCGGCGATGAACGGATCGATGTGCTCGGCACCGATAATTCGCTCGACACGGCAGGTGGAGACCAGCAGTCGCAGCACACCACGCAGTAGCGGCATAGCGAAGAAATAGTAGATCCGGCGCCAGACCGTCATATGGCGAAGCGAGGCGGTGCTGCGTCGCGATTCTACCGAGTCAAAATCGTTGCGATTTGAGTTGCTCAAGATAGGACCTGTGAAACAATGAGGAGGAGTTTGCGGTATCGGTTCCGGTCCGGTCAATGTAATATTGCGCCTGCATTGATACGGCCCCACCTAACCCACCTCAGATGACAGCAACTCAGCCCGCATACCGGCGACCGCCTGGTCCTGACCAGCCCGTTACGCTCGGCATTGACCCTGAGACGCTCGCGACTCTCGAGAGTCTGCAGCGTGAGCACGGGGATATGGTGAGTATGGAGAAGCCCAACGGGCGACTGGCCTATTTCGTGAATGATGCCAGCGAAGTGCGCCGCATCCTGGTGCGACGACATGGCAAGTATCGCAAAGGTCCCGGTTTCGAGCGCGTCAAGATGCTGCTGGGCAACGGTCTTATTGTGAGCGACGGTGATATCTGGCGGCGTTCGCGGACGATGATCCAGCCTGCGTTCAGCCGGCAGAATGTGCACCGGCTGATGAAAGTAATGGTGGAATGTTGTGACCGTCGAGCCGTGCACTGGTCCGACCTCGCCTCGCAAGGCAAGTCACTCAACATTACTCAGGAGACCTCCGACTTCGCCCTGGAGCTGATACTCATCAGCATATTCGGCAACGACTACGAAGAGTACATTCTTACCCAGGGTGAAAATCCGTTCGCGTTTCTCAGTCGCGACTCGAAGCGGGATCTTAGCGTCGTCATGAAGGTCCGCCAACTGCGCGATCTCTTGAGGACGATTATCGAAGCGCGTCGCAGCCGCTCGAATGATGACGACTTCGACTTTCTTTCCATGTATCTACAGGCCGTCGACAAGCAGGGCAATCCGTTTACTGATGGCGAGCTGCTTGACGAACTGATGACCCTGATCGTTGCCGGCTTTGAGACATCGGCGAACACGCTCAACTGGGTCTGGTACCTGATCGGCAGGCATGCGGAAGTCGAGGCGCGCCTTATCGATGAGGCACGCCGAATTTTACCCGGCGTTTCAGCCGTCAATGCGGATTCGCTGAGCGACATGCAGTTCACACAGCAGACGCTGGAAGAAGCGTTGCGACTGTATCCGCCTGTCTGGCTGTTTACGCGTCGCTCGCACGAGCAGGACGAGCTGGACGACTACGATGTACCACCGGGAACGGATATTTACCTGTCGCCGTTCATCCTGCATCGCACCGAGCATTACTGGCCGAATTCGAACAGCTTCGATCCGGACCGCTTCGAGCCCGGCGACAAGCCCAGCAAAGATCGTCCTTACTTTCCATTCTCGCTCGGGCCCCGGCGGTGTCTCGGCGAGTATTTTTCATTCCTGGAAATGAAGGTTCACCTTGGCCTGTTGTTGCCACGGTTCAGACTGCGTGCGCTCGATGACAGCGAGCCCGAACTCGAACTGGGCATCAACCTGCGGTCTGCGACCGATATTTTCATGCAACCCGAGGAACGGTAACTTCGGAATGAAACTCTACGACACACTCACTGACCTGCTGCGCGATGCGCGTGGCAAGGATCGCGAAATCCGTTTTATCGACGGCGAAAACGACGAGACCGTGGTTCGTTTTGCCGACCTGTGGGACAGGGCGCTGGCGCTACTGGGTTCTCTGCAGGCACGTGGCATGGCGCCCGGCGACGAACTGATTATTTTCAGCAAATCGAACGAGAGCTTCGTGGTCGCCTTCTGGGCTGCAATCCTTGGCGGCATCGTGCCGGTTCCTGTCGCCGTCGGCATCAGCGACGAGCACAGGTTGAAGCTGTTTCGCATCGTGTCGCAGCTCGAGCGGGCAACGTTGTTCACCGAGATGGGACTTCTCGAAAGGCTGCTCGAGTTCTCGCGGCAGCGGGATCTCCAGGACATCACGGCCTTGTTGGAGACGCGCACGGTGCTGATGAGTGACGTCGAGGAGGCTGACCATGGTCAGGTATTTGCGGCGACAACGGATGACATCGCGTTTATCCAGTATTCGTCCGGCTCGACGAGCGACCCCAAGGGCGTTGTGCTGACGCACCGCAACCTGTGCATCAACATTCGTGCGATTGTCGAGGCCACCGGCTGGAATGCAGATGACCAGAGCCTGAGCTGGATGCCACTGACACATGACATGGGATTGATCGGCTATCACCTGAGTGTGCTTGGGGTAGGCATGAATCACGCCGTTATGGACACCAATGTGTTTGTGCGGCGGCCGCTATTGTGGATGAGCAAGGCCAGCGAGCTGCGCGCAACGCAGCTTTGTTCGCCGAACTTTGGCTACAAGCATTTTCTGAAGTTGTTTCAGCGCAAGGGCCTGGCCGACCTCGATCTCTCGCCGGTCAAGCTGATACTAAACGGGGCCGAGCCGATTTCTTGGGAGTTGTGTGAGGAGTTTCTCGCGGCGCTTGCGCCGCACGGCCTGAAACGGACAGCGATGTACCCGGTTTACGGACTGGCTGAAGCCACCGTTGGTGTTTCCCTGCCAACGCCGGGCGGCGAGTACTCGCGCATTACGGTTGATCGTCACAGTCTGCGCGTTGGCGACACCTACCGCGCGGTGGATCCTGAGGACGCCGACGCCGTCAGTTTCGTCAAGGTGGGTGGCGCGATTCGCGACGTTACGATTCGCATCACGGATGACGAAGACCGGGCGCTGGACGATGGCTTGATCGGCAATATTCAGCTGCATGGTGGCAGCGTCACAGACCGCATCTACGGCGATCCGCAGGCGACGACGGAGCTTTTCACGGCGGACGGCTGGTTGCGAACAGGAGACTGCGGCGTATTCGTCGACGGTCAGCTGGTCATTACCGGCCGCCAGAAAGACATCATAATTATTAATGGCCAGAACTATTACCCCCACGATATAGAAGAGATTGTCGCGCGGCTCGATGGCCTGGACCTCAACAAGGTGGTCGTCGCAGGCGCGACGCCGAAAGGCGGTCAGACCGAAGAGCTTATTGCCTTTATCCTCTATCGTCAGGCGCTCGAGGATTTTCGCCCGATGATTCGAAGCGTAAAGGACCTGATTGGCGAACAGACCGGACTGGAAGTCGACAAGGTGATTCCGGTCAGCCGAATTCCCAAGACGACCAGTGGCAAGGTGCAGCGTGCCAAGCTGCTGATGTCGTATTTCGACGGCGAGTTCGACGACGTGCTGCAGCAGTTGCAACCGCCAGAGGAATCGGCCGCGGCGACGGATGAGGATCCGTTGATTGCCGAGCTCGAGACCATTTGCCGCGAGTTTTCGAAAGACCGCACGATTGGGCCGGACGACAATCTGTTCGAGGTCGGCATCAGTTCGCTGGCGTTGACCGAGATTGTTCTGGCGATCGATGAGCGCTATCCAGGCAAACTCGATATTAGTGACCTGTTCGACTATCCGACGCTGCGAGAGGTCGCCGCATTTCTGACCAGGAAAAGCCAATGACTTACGCACGCATCGCCGGGGTTGGTAGCTTTCTGCCAAAGAACGTGGTGACTAACCGCGACCTCGAAAAGACCATCGACACCTCGGACGAGTGGATACGCGAGCGCACGGGCATCAAGCGCCGGCATATCGCGGCCGACAACGAGACGACTTCCTCTATGGGGCTGATCGCGGCAGAGCGTGCCATGCAAATGGCAGGCATAGGGCCGGATGACATCGATCTCATTATCGTCGGCACAGCGACGCCGGACAAAGCCTTCCCGGCAACCGCCTGCACCATACAAAGACAGCTCGGGGTCAAGGGTTGTCCTGCCTTTGACCTGAGCGCCGCATGCACAGGCTTTGTATACGGCCTCGATGTTGCCAATCGCTTTATTCAGAGTGGTGGCGCAAAAACCGCCATTGTGATCGGCTCCGAAACGCTTTCGCGGATCGTTGACTGGGAGGATCGCGGCACTGCGGTGCTGTTTGGCGATGGCGCCGGGGCGGTCGTGCTAAAGGCCGACGACGAGGCAGGCATACTCGCCACGCACATACATGCGGACGGCGAGTACGAGGATCTGCTGCATGTTAAGCAAGGGGTCTCTGCCGTGACCGGTACCGCCGGCGCCTACATCAGGATGGAAGGCAATGCAGTATTCCGCAGGGCTGTTGCTACCTTCGACAATATTGCGCGCGAGACTATCGCGGATGTCGACGGGCACCTGGACGATATCGACTGGTTTGTACCTCACCAGGCCAATATGCGCATCATCAAGGCGGCAGCCAAGAAGCTGAAGATGCCGATGGAACGGGTCATCGCTACGGTCGACGAGCAGGCCAACACGTCAGCGGCGTCAATCCCGCTGGCGCTGGATCTTGCGATCCGTGACGGGCGAATCCAACGTGGCCAGACCCTGTTACTGGCGGCGTTCGGCGCCGGGTTCACCTGGGGCTCGGCGATGCTGAAGTACTGAAATTCGGGGTTTCTGCAGCCAAAACGACGCGTTATTCGCTCAATAGGCGGCCTTATCTGACATAAGCGGTGATAAAGGCCGGATTTCGCCGATTTGGTGTGACATGGTTCACACTTTGGTGGCCCCACTGTCTCTATAGTGCGACAGACCTACACTGTCTCCAAACAGAGACACAACGACTAGGCAGAAGAATCTAATGGAAATGGACAACACGGAAGAACCGCTCTCGGAGTCGAATGTCTCGCTCAAGTTGGTCGAGATACAGCTCCGTTGCAGGGAATTCCTCAATGACGATAGCTCTCTCGAGCTGACATTGGAGGAGCCGATACTTTCGAGAGATAACTGCAACCCCTACGATCGCGGCTAGCCAGCCGTCTCACTCCGCGTCACGGCGTCTCGATGTAACCGCCGCAGTACGCGCAGTCGCCATATCCAGATTGCAATAATCAGCACCGCCGCCGCCGGCAGTGCAGTGATGGGCTGCAACAACACCAGGAAATCGTAAAGACCGTGCAGGGCCGCCGCCAGTGCAAACCCGGCGACAGCAGGCCTCCAGATATCGGTCCCGGCGAGCCGCGCCTTCGAGATCCAGTAGGCCCAGATCGAGGCGAACAGTATGTGCACTACCGGACCCGCGAACCCGCGTGCCGAGGCCTCCAGAGGCGTCAGGTACGCGAGGTAGCTGAGGTTTTCGGCGGTTGCGTAACCAAGCCCTATAAACGAGGCGTAAATCAGCCCATCCATGGGCTCATCAAAGCGCCGAAACCGGATGACCACAATCAGGAACGGCAGCAACTTGGTCAGTTCTTCGATCGGTCCTATGGCCAGCATCGAGTACGCAAACAGGCCTGGGGTGTTGCGGGCGGCTAGTTCGAAAGCGTCGTAACGGAGTCCGAGTGGCCCCAGTGCGATGTAGAGCGCTTTCGACAGGAGCGCCGCGAGCAAACCGAGTGCGAAACAGAGCGCGAGGTTCCCCAGCGGTTCGGGGAGATGGCGGTCCTTGTGATAATGGTAGGCAGCCCAGAACAGCATGGGTAACAAAATGGGCAGCAGTAACGGCAGGCTTCGCATCGGCAGATTATCTGGGTTCCACCAGTGCTGCGCCGATGGTGCTGTCACATTTTCACGTTATGCCCCGAGCGGCGCGTTTGCTAAGATCCCTGAAGCAATCTCGCAAAGCGCCCGATCAGGAGAGACACCATGGCCATCGAACTGACTATCAACGGGGAGGCAGTGTCGCTCGATGTAGAGCCTGACATGCCATTGCTTTGGGCGATCCGGGACCTTGCCGGGCTCACCGGCACCAAGTTCGGCTGCGGCAAAGCCCTGTGTGGCGCCTGCAATGTGCACCTCGATGGCCAGGTCATTCGTTCCTGCGTGATCCCGGTATCTGCCGCCGCCGGCCGAGATGTGAAGACGATTGAAGGCGTCGATGCCGAGGGTAACCACCCGGTACAGGTCGCGTGGCGGGAACTCAACGTGGCGCAGTGCGGCTACTGCCAGCCGGGCCAGATTATGAGTGCTGTGGCCCTGCTGGAGCGCAATCCCAACCCGACTGACGAAGACATCGATGCAGCGATGAGCGGCAATATCTGTCGCTGCGGGACTTACACCCGTATTCGCAAGGCAATCCATCGTGCCGCGGAGGACCAGTCATGAGCGAGCTCCGCAAGATCAACCGACGCGAATTTCTGAAACGAACCGGACAGGTCAGCGGCGGCCTGATTTTCGCCCTGTCTTTCACGGCATCCTGCAGCCGGCAGGGCCCGATGCCTGCCGTCTCTTCGACCGAGTCGGTCGCACCGAACGTGTACGTCAATATCCGCAAAGACGGCATCGTAGAGATTATCTGCCATCGCTCTGAAATGGGGCAGGGCATCAGAACGTCCTTGCCGCAGGTTATTGCCGACGAGATGGAAGCCGATTGGGACCGCATCGAGCTGATTCAGGGCCTCGGTGACGAGAAATACGGCGACCAGAATACCGACGGCTCGACGAGCATTCGCAACCAGTTCGACCTGTTGCGTAACGCGGGCGCAACGGCCCGGGAAATGTTGATTGCAGCGGCGGCGGCAAAATGGGGCGTGCCGGCCGAGGAATGCAAAGCACAAGAGCATGCCGTGCACCATGAGGCCAGTGGGCAGTCTGCGGGCTTCGGTGATCTCGTCGACGCTGCGGCCGAACTCGAACCGCCTTCTGAAGCACCGTTCAAGTCGCGCGCCGATTACCGCTATATCGGCAAAGCGATGGATACGATTGACGGCCTGGCTTTCACAACCGGCAAGGCGATGTACGGCATCGACACCGTGCGTCCCGACATGCTGTATGCCTCGATCGAGCGCTGCCCGGCGTTTGGTGGCTCGATCGCGTCGCTCGAGGACGATGCGGCTCGCGCGGTGAAAGGGGTCGTAGACGTCGTGCGTTTGCCAGAGCCGAGTGTGCCACTGGGTTTCAATTTGCTCGGTGGCGTTGCTGTGTTGGCGACCAACACCTGGGCCGCGCAGAAAGGGCGCGAAGCCCTGAAAATAGAGTGGGACCTGGGAGCGAACGGCGAGCACGATTCAGTGGCGTATAAGAAGACGCTCCTGGATGCAGTGTCAGCGCCCGGCAAAACGGTTCTGAACCGTGGCGATGCGGACGCCGCGATGGAGGCGGCCAGCAGTGCTCACGAGGCCTATTACTATGCGCCGTACCTGTCCCAGGCGCCGATGGAGCCCCCTGCTGCCGTGGCGGAGATCACTGCAGACGGCGGCTGCGAGGCCTGGGCCTGCACGCAGAACCCGCAGGCGGCGCAGGACCAGATAGCTGGTACCCTGGGCATCGACAAGAGCGAGGTCCGCGTGCACGTCACTCTGCTCGGCGGCGGATTCGGGCGCAAGTCGAAGCCCGACTTCATAGCCGAAGCAGCCTGGCTCGCGAAACACAGCGGCAAGCCCGTCAAAGTGACGTGGACACGGGAAGACGATATTCGGCACGGCTATTTCCACTCGGTCAGCGCGCAGTACCTGAAAGCTGGCCTTGACGCGGATGGCAATGCGACGAGCCTGTTGCACCGCACGAGTTTCCCATCAATTAACTCTACCTTCGATCCCGGGGCCACGGGTCCCACGGACTTCGAGCTGGACCTGGGATTTGTGGATCGTCCGTATGCGATTCCCAATGTGCGGCTCGAGGCCTGCGATGCCAAGGCGCATCTGCGGATCGGCTGGCTGCGCTCGGTGTGTAACGTGTTCCATGCATTTGCGGGTTGCGGCTTTGTTGACGAGCTTGCGTACCTGGCAAACATGGATCCACGCGACCACCTGCTGAAGCTCCTGGGTGAGCCTGCGCAGATCGACCCGGCTGACGACGGTGCCAAGTACAGCAATTACGGACACCCGCTGGATAAGCACCCCATCGATACAGGGCGCTACGCGGCGATAGTAAACAAGGTCTCTGCGATGGCGGACTGGGGCCGCACGCTGCCAGAGGGGAGAGGGCTTGGCATCGCCGTGCATCGCTCATTCCTCAGCATTGTCGGGACCGTGGCGGAAGTCAGCGTCGACGATAACGGGCAACTGGTCGTACATGATATCTGGATGGCCATCGACGCGGGCACGATCGTAAATCCGGATCGTGTGATATCGCAAATGGAGGGCGCCGCGATTTTTGGCATGAGCCTCGCCCTGCACGGGGAGATTACGGCAGAAGGCGGTGCCGTCGTGGAAGGTAACTACGACACCTACCCGGTCGTGCGTATGAGTGAGGCGCCGGCGGAAATTCACGTTCATATCATGGAATCCACAGCCGTGCCTGGCGGGGTCGGGGAGCCCGGCGTACCGCCGGTTGCCCCTGCAATCGTCAACGCCTATTTTGCGGCGACGGGCGAGCGACTTCGTGAGCTGCCATTGCGGAATTCCGGGCTTGCCTGACACGTGAGGCCAAGCTGGTTTTTGCTGGCATTGCTGGCAGGCCTTGCGGCCTTTGGCACCTGTCGGGCGAGCGCCTTGTTTGAGAGCGACGGGGTCCTTGAAATCACGCTCAAAGGACCGCTATCGGCGGCAATCGATGATACCGAGGAGCGACGCGAGCTTCCGTTCTCACTCGAGTTGGCTGGCAAAGCTATTCCGGTTGCTCTGCGTATGCGAGGCAAGAGCCGCGCTATATTCTGCGGCTTTCCGCCGCTGCGCCTGGATTTCGTGGCTGAGTCAGTCGAAGACACAGAGTTTGCCGGGCAGGACAAGCTTAAGCTCGTTACGCACTGTAAAGGTAGCTGGGAGTATGAGCAGAATGTCCTCGAGGAGTCCGCGGCATACCGGATATTGAACGTCCTGACCGCACTGAGCTTTCGAATCCGGCTGCTGCGCGTCAACTACGTCGACACCGACAGGCCGGGCAGTGCTGCTGTCACTCGTTACGGATTCGTGATCGAGTCCGACGAAGAATTCGCGCGCCGCATTGGCGGCCAACCGCTTGGGGTCCGCAATGTCAGCCGAAACATGCTCGACGCGCGGCACGTGGCGCTCGTCTACGTATTTCATCACCTGATCGGCAATACGGACTGGTCGTTGGTGCGCTACTTCGATGACGAGTACTGCTGCCACAATGGCAAGTTGTTCAGCATGGGCGATAGCAACTATTACATTCCTTATGACTTCGATATGTCGGGGCTGGTCAACGCTGGTTATGCGGAGCCCCAGCCAGAGCTTCGGCTTCGGAATGTGCGCACTCGGCGGTATCGTGGTTACTGCACGGACAGGGCCGTGCTCACGGAGGCGCTGCGCGCGGTCGTTAGCCAGCGCGATGCAATCCTGGGTGTGGTCACAGAGCTTCCCGGACTGAGCGGGAAAAACCGGCAACGACAGCATCGCTACCTGGAGAAGTTCTTCGCCATGGCCGCGAAAGAGGACAAGCTGCTTAGTGAATTCGAGCGGCGGTGCCTGTAGTGGCGGCAAGGAGCCGGTGAGCAATCGTTTTCTTTATCTCGTCACGGTCCTGATCTGGGGCTCAACCTGGCTGGCGATCGAATACCAGCTGGGCGTGGTGGCGCCGGAGGTCTCCATCGTCTACCGCTACGCGATTGGATCGCTGGTTCTGTTTATATTTTGTAAATACAAAGGGTTAAACTTAGTATTTAATGTAAAAACTCATTTGTGGTTTGCTCTTTTGGGCGCCTTTCTTTTCTCCCTCAACTACGTGTTTGCCTACCGTGCGCAGATCCATATCACCTCCGCGCTGGCGGCCATCGTCTTTTCCACGATGCTCTGGATCAACATCATCCTGTCACGGCTCGTTTTCGGGACACGAGCCGGCCCCCGCGTCCTGTTGGGGGCAGGCTTAGGCATTGCGGGCATCGTCACCCTGTTTGCTCCCCAGGTGGGCGAGATCTCCCTGTCAGACTCCGTACTGTATGGCTCCGTTCTTGCCTTGCTCGGCGCTCTCATGGCCTCCATAGGCAATATTGTCTCGCAGGGCGCACAGCAACGTGCTCTGCCGGTAGTGCAGGCCAACGCCTGGGGCATGCTTTACGGAGCGTTGCTTACAGCCGCTATCTGTGCGATTCGTGGCCACGAGTTTACGTTTGAAGGGACTTTTACGTACATCGCTTCACTGGTGTATTTGGCAATATTTGGATCGGTAATAGCATTTGGCGCCTACCTGACCTTGCTGGGAAGGATTGGCGCTCACAGAGCCGGCTACGCGACGGTCATGTTCCCGGTTGTGGCGCTGATGCTGTCGATCCTGTTCGAAGGGCTGCGTCTCGACCTCGCAATCATCGCTGGCACGTCGCTAGTGCTGCTCGGTAACGTTTTAGTACTGAGAGAGCGGTAATGAGCAAACGAAACCCGATTGAAGACCTGGCGCACCTGCGCCACGAATTCGGCGAGCACGGCGGCGTCAACATGTCTATCGAGGCAAGCACGACGTTCACCGTCATGGACCCCGAGACCATGCCCGAGATGTTTGCGGGCCGTAAGGGGCCTGAAAAAGGTTGCTACCTGTACGGGCGGCATTTCAACCCAACCGTGCATAACCTTGGCCGGCAGCTTGCGGCCATGGAAGGAACGGAGGCGGCCTACTGCACGGCCAGCGGCATGGCGGCGATATCGGGCGCCGTGCTGGGCGTGTGCGACGCGGGTGACGAGATTGTCGCCTCCAATGCGATCTACGGTGGTTCTTACGCTTTATTGCATGATTTCCTGCCGGCCAAGACCGGCATAAGCACAACCTTTGTCGACATTACGGACCTTGATGCGGTTGCGGCGGCGATCAACGACAACACCCGCCTGGTACTCACAGAGAGCGTCTCGAATCCGACGCTGCGACTGGCCAATATCCCGGCACTGGCGGAGATCGCCCATCGCGGGGACGCGCGACTGATGGTCGATAACACATTCAGTCCGCTTATCCTGAGACCGGCCGAACTGGGCGCCGATATCGTGGTGCACAGCATCACCAAGTTCATCAGCGGTGCGTCGGATGTCATCGCAGGCGCCGTCTGTGGGAGCGAGACCTTCATAGGTGAGCTGATGGATCTGCACATGGGGCCGCTGATGCTGCTCGGTCCAACCATGGACCCCGGTATCGCGGCGAGCGTTAGCCTGCGTATTCCGCACCTTCCTCTGAGAATGGCGGAGCACGGCAAGCGTGCATTTGAGCTCAGCAAGCGACTCGATGCTCTCGGACTGACGGTTACTTATCCGGGCCTTGAGAAACACCCTGATCACGACCTCTTCAACGAGCTGCGATCCGCCGAGTATGGCTATGGCGGCATTTTCACCATTGATGTCGGCAGTGCCGAGACGGCCAATGAGCTTATGTCACGCCTGCAGAATGAACAGCGCTTTGGCTACCTGGCGGTAAGCCTCGGCTATTTCGATACGTTGATGTCCTGCTCCGGCTCGAGCACATCGAGCGAGATGAGTGAGGAGGATCAGAAGTCGGCCGGTATTTCGCCTGGGCTCGTGCGCGTATCTGCCGGATACACGGGGACACTGGAGCAGCGGTGGTTGCAGCTACTGACTGCACTGAATGACACCGGTATCGTTGACTCGAGCAGGAACCCTGAAAATGAAATTCGCAGCGCTTAGTACATCGCTGATCCTGCTGTCTGTCCTCGCATGCGTGGCTTGTGCGCCGGTCAGCGCCGACGATCCGCGGCTCGAGGAAAGTCGCACACTGGTGCAGTCTTTCGCCGCTCGATTGAAAGGTGAGCTAAAGGAGGGCCTGGAGCAGGGCGGACCCGTTGCCGCTATCAATATCTGCAAAGACGTCGCGCCGCAGATAGCCTCCGAACTGTCGCGCCGGACTGGCGCCCGCGTCATGCGAACCAGCCTCCGCTATCGTAACCCGGGCAACGCCCCCGAGGACTGGCAGGTAAGTGTTCTGGAAGATTTCGAATCTCGGGCCGCCGCGTTGGAAAATCCAGCCCCGCTGGAGTATTTCGTGACAGGTACAGACGGCCGGGTGCGGTATATGTCGGCCATTCGCATCGACGGTGTTTGCCTGGCCTGCCACGGGGAGACATTGGCGCCGCCGTTACAGGAGCGCCTCGACGCAGAGTATCCGCATGACAGGGCAACCGGCTACAGGTCGGGTGACGTCCGCGGTGCTTTCAGCGTGAGTTGGCCGCCCGACGATCCTGCCGGGAGTTAGCGACGACGACTACGCGGAGACAGGCAATCAAGGTTGGACTCGCGTTAGGCAGCGGCTCGGCCCGCGGTTGGTCGCATATTGGCGTGTTGCGCGGGCTGCTCGAGCGCGGTATTGAGCCAGTCGTTGTGACCGGTTCTTCCAGCGGGGCACTGGTGGCCGCGGCTTACGCAAGCGATCAGCTGGATGCGCTTGAACTATGGGTCCGCTCACTGACAAAGCTCGATGTATGGCGACTTCTGGATCCCAATTTCTCGGGCGGCGGCGTCATGCGTGGCGACCGCCTGATGCGCGCTGTCGGCGAGCAGCTGCAAGATCAGACGATAGAATCACTGCAACGGGGATTCGGGGCGGTTGCGGTGGATCTTCACTCCGGTAAGGAAGTCTGGATCCAGAAAGGCTCTATTCTTAGTGCCGTACGAGCCTCCAGCGGCCTGCCAGGCCTGTTTAAGCCAATTCTCCACGATGATCGCTGGCTGATTGATGGCGGCGTTCTCAACCCGGTACCCGTCTCGCTATGCAGGGCGCTGGGTGCCGATTACGTGATCGCCGTAAACCTCAATCGGTCCCGGGTGCGCGATGAGATGCGTAAATTACCTGCGCAAGACGAGGAAAAGCCACAGCACAGCTTGTCGGTGAGGGACAGCAATGAGCTGTTCGCACGGTGGGCCGGATTGTTCGAGAGTTTCGTGAGCTCGCTGCGCGCCGAACGGGAACCCAGCGAGCCAGGGATGATCGAGGTCATGTATACGACTATCAATATCATGCAGGACCAGATCTCTCGCGCGCGCATGATGGACGATCCACCGAACCTGCTGGTGACACCGCGACTCGATGATTTTCACCTGATGGACTGGCATCGTGCGGCCGAGGCGATTGAGATGGGTTACCAGGCGGTCCAACAGGTCGCGTCAGAACTGCCCGATGCGTCCTGAGCAATACCCTGGCCTAAGGCAGCAGCGCGAACTTATCGCTGCGCTACATAGGCCCGACGTTTACCCCCACCCCGTGGTTTCAGTTGAAGTCGTCGAGACCCATATCTCGTGGGTGATTCTCGCCGGGCAGTATGCCTACAAGATCAAGAAGGCCGTGGACCTGGGTTTTCTGGACTTCAGCACGCTGCAGCGGCGCCGGCATTATTGCGAAGAGGAGCTGCGGCTCAACGCGCGATGGGCGCCGGAGCTTTACCTCGGCCTGGAGCCAATCCGGGGTAGCCGTGAGCGGCCTTTGCTGGGAGGCGAGGGCGAGGCCATCGAGTATGCGGTGAGAATGCGGCAGTTCCCGCAAGAGGCGCAGCTCGACCGGCAGCTCGATGACGGCCTGCTGCGGGAGGACGACTTGCTTCGCCTCGCCGAGACGATTGCTGCCAATCATGAGCAGGCCAGGGTTATCGAGTACGCGAACGACAGCGAGTCCGTGGGCAAGGTCAGCGCGCCAATACTCGAGAATTTCTCGCCCGTGGAGCGGGCGATCGATATGGGTCTGCTGCAGCGCGTACACGAATGGACCACAGACACGCTAAAGACGCTGAAGCCAGTGCTTATCCAGAGACGCAAGGATGGGTGCGTGCGCGAATGCCACGGTGATCTCCACTTGTCGAACCTGGTACGCCTGCATAGCGGCATTGTGGCCTTCGACTGCATCGAGTTCAGCGCGGACTTGCGCAATATCGACGTCCTGAGTGATATCGCGTTTCTTGTCATGGACCTGGTGGCACGTGCACGACAGGATCTGGCGTTTACTTTCCTGAATCGATACCTCGAACGCACCGGTGACTACGCTGGAATGTCCGTCTTCGGCCTCTACTTCGTGTACCACAGCATGATTCGCGCGAAAGTAGCGGCAATACGGAGCGCGGAGCGGACCAACGACGACGACCGTGAGAAAGATGTTGAGGCGGTCAAGCACTACCTGGCGGTGGCGGTCCGCTGGATCATGGCGGCGGGGCCGCGTTTGTTCGCGATGCACGGCTACTCCGGGTCCGGAAAGACCTGGCTATCGTCACAGCTGCTTGCCCGTCTGCCTGCCGTCCGGCTCCGATCCGACATCGAAAGAAAACGGCTGTCAGGTCTCGAGGAAACTGCTATCAGTGACTCGCAGCCAGGGGAGGGCATCTATTCCAAAACGATGAGTGACGGCGTCTATGCCCGCCTTTTTGAATCGGCCGGGGCACTCCTCGATGCTGGATTCAACGTCCTCATCGATGCGGCTTTCCTGCGGCAGGTCGATCGGCAGGGGCTGGTCTCTCTCGCCGGCAACAAGCAAACGCAATACGTCATCGTGGCTGCGAACGCCGGTGACGCCGAGCTGCGACGGCGCCTCCGCCGTCGTGGCAATCGTCATGGCGATGGTCGTGGCGATGGTCGGGCAGAAGTTTCGGAGGCGGATACCGCGGTCCTGGATCATCAGCTGCGGATAGCGGACCCGCTGGACGAAACCGAGACGCAGCGAACCGTATTTGTACGAACTGACGAAGACACCGATGCCGACGACATGATCAAGACACTCAATCGTTTCTGGTGACCTAATATGTCTGTTATTCAACGTGTTATAGCCTTTACCTGACCGTGAACTTTACAGTATGCGGTAACTCGCCTACACTGAGGAACATAATAAAAACCTAGTAAAGAGCCTTAAACCCGAAAGAGGCCGTAGGAGCGAACAAAATGCAACAGCCGCAGCACATTACGACCTTGCCGGACCTCGCGTCGGAACAAGCGCCTGCATCGGCGTTTCTCACGCAATGCCACCGTAACGCGCTGGATCAGCTCAGTCGCGCTTTCGACGATATGCGGCCGCTGGCCGTTGTTATCGGCGAAGGCAAGTCGATGTCACGTTTTGTGGTTCGCAGGTTCATGTCCCGACTCGCACAGGATGTCGTTGCGGTAAGGATCGTCGGCCCCTGCGAAAGCGCCACAGACTTCATGGGCAAGATTATCAGCGCGGTCGGTTTTCAGCCCAAGGACATGACCCTGGCCGACCTTGAAAGCATCTTGACGATGTTTCTCTCATTTCAGAAAGCTCACAATCGGCGCACGGTCATTTGTGTCGAGGAAGTGCAGGAATGCGACTGGTGGGTACTCGACAAGATTCGCAGCCTCGTAGAGGCGGAGAAGAACGGCAACTTTGGCCTCACAGTCATCCTGTCGGGTCGGGAGAGTTTCAAGAAGCTGCTCGCCAGGCGACCATTGAAGTCCATTGCCAGCCTGGCCGGCAAGCGTATATCGCTCGCGCCATTTACGCTGCCTGAGACCCGGGAGTACCTGAGGCATCGGGTTGAGGTTGAGGGCAAGGCGAGTGTTGAAAAGGTTCTGACGTACCACGCTATCCCCCTGATTCACGAGCTGAGCGCAGGCGTACCCGACGCCATCCGGGATCTTTTCGGGCAGTGTCTCGTTCAGGCGGAAGAGGAAGGCGTGGAACTCGTTACGAAGGAGCTCGTGAAACGGGCTTACGAATCACAGCGAGAACTCACGAGTCAGCGCTACGGCGACGATACCGAAGAGACTATCGCCACAGAGGGGCTCGATCCTCTGTCGAGCCGGCTCGTTGTGCAGCTAACCGGGCATGGGCTCCGTGAGGTCAAACTGCACGGTGGCAATGTGCTGATTGGTCGCAGCAAGCTGTGCGATGTTTGTATCGACAGCAAGCTCGTGAGCCGTCATCACGCGCTCATCCGCTATTCGTCTCAAGGCGCAGTGTTGATTGACCTCGGCAGTACCAACGGTACGAAAGTCGATGGCTATCCGGTTCGGGAGCACCAGCTCGAAGCGGGTGAGACGATTGTGGTCGGTGACTGCCAGATCGAATATCTGCTCGACCATGCGCACGAGCATGATTTCGAGGATGCCGAGCTTGGCATACAGATGGATTTGAATTCCTGATCGTATCGATTCGATTTTGCAGACGAGTTGGCAACCGCCAGTTAGCCTGATCTGATGCGCCAGTCGATCGCGCACCATCGATTGCTGCGCCACCTTGTCAGCGTCGGCATCGTAATCATCGTAGTCGGAATAATCGCGGCCTCCACATCGTTGCACAACTACGCCGATGTCCTCATCGTCTGGAGTGAAGGTCTCATTGCCGAGCGGCCGTACCTTGGCATGGCAGTATTTGTCGGCGTGGCGATGCTTTCAGCCATGGTCGCGTTCTTCTCGAGCGCCGTCTTCGTCCCGGTCGCACTTTATGCGTGGGGATATGTAACCACTTTCATTCTGCTTTGGTCAGGCTGGCTGCTCGGCGGTATCGCCTCGTTTTGTATCGGTCGATTCCTCGGCCGGAAAGTCGCCGCGACGCTGATTGGGGAAGAGAAGATCGCCGACTGGCAATCTCAATTTGACCAGCGCAGCAGGTTCGTCCACGTATTGCTATTTCAGGCGATCGTCCCCTCTGAGATACCCGGGTACGTGCTCGGAATCCTGCGTTACCGCTTTGCCCTTTACCTGTTGGCGCTCGCTGTCACAGAATTGCCGTATGTAGTCGGAGTCGTATTTCTCGGTGAATACTTCTTGCAGGGACAGAGCCAGGCAATCCTGCTGCTGGGTATCGCCGTCGTAACGCTTGGCGTGTTGCTAATCCAGCTCAGAGAAAGAGCAAAACAACGACATCAATCCGACTGAGCTGTTAAGAGTGCGGCCTTTCTTGCGGCAACGCCCTGTTGTCCGAGTTCGTCCAGCGGCGCAGTATAGATAATCTCAAACATTCGGATCATGCGCGCCTCGATCTCGCTGAGAAAATGATCGATGTCAGGAATCTGCCTGAAGGTTGAATAGCCTAGCTCCAGGAACTCCTGCAACGCACCAAACCCTGCGGCATGGGCGGGCCCACGCATTGCCCGCAGCGTTGCACCGAGCAACGGGATAGTTACCAGCGTCTTCAATGTGCTGCCAAGCCCGGTGATCAGGTGAACCAGTTCCACACAGTCTTCTACGGAGCTCGCCTTGCGACAGGCAACGCAATAGTCGAGCTCCGAAATTTCTTCTGGCAGCGCGCCGCCGACGAGCAGGCATCGACAGATTGCCGTATTGATCTCGAGCACCCGCGCGTTCATCTCGGCCGCCGCCGCAATGGTCGCCAGTGCGCGGAGCGGCAACATACGCGTGATTGCAGGGGCCGCTCGCTCAAGGTCGCGATCGCGATCGCTGATACCGACACCGGCCAGATCGCTCATCGTGAAGTCGATTGCTTCGGCGTATCCTGGTTGCGTATGCAGGTCGCTAAAAAACGGTAATAAGTAGTCAAGCTGCCAATGGGTAAAGCGGTCGTAGTTTTGCAGCGAGACCGGATCGTCAAGATACCGGACATGCAGTTCGTTGCTGCGCCGCATCTCGCTTCGATACTTGTCTGCGGCCTGTTTTCGTTGAGAAAGTGCCATCTCTATGTCTTCATACTCGTTCCATGAATGCCGTGTTCCCGGCGCCTGGTGTCGCTAGGTAGTACTCCCGATTGACCGCGGGCCGATAGCGACCAACAATCAAATGCTCGTGGGCGAACTTTTGTAAGACAAGGTCGATGCAAAGATCGCGGCGTAGTGTAACCGATCGGTTCAGCAGTCTGCATGAGCGCTTTGTATTGCGCCATCCGGTCGCTGTCCTGGTTTGCTGCGCCGTCATTGTCCTGGCTTTTGGCTGGTACGCTCAGGAATTCAGCCTTGACGCGACGGCCGACTCATTAACTCTCGAACGCGATGCGGACCTTCGCTATTACCGGATGGTCAGGGCGAGGTATGGCTCCGACGACTATCTGGTCGTTGCTTTCACCCCCGACGAGCCGCTCTTCAGCGAAAGGATACTAAGTAAGCTCGCTCGATTGCGTGACGAACTGCGCCAGCTCAACGGCGTTGAGTCGGTAGTCAGTATTCTCGACGTGCCGCTGATCAAGAGTCCGCCGCTGGATATCCGGAAGATCGGCGATGGCATCCGCCGCCTGGAGAATAGCGATACGGATCGTTCCCTGGCGCGTGAGGAACTGCTCAACAGCGTGCTGTACCGAGATCTCATTATCAGCGCCGATGGGCGCACAACGGCGCTTCGGGTCAATCTGCGGCAGGACGATCGCTACCTTGAGCTGCGTGAGATACGCAACAGACTTCGTCAAAAGGCCTTTGACAGCTCACTTACAAAGGAAGAACAAGAGCGGCTCTCGACAGCAAGCAGGGAATTTGACGAAGTGACGCAGGACCTGCTTGGTAAGGAGGAGGCAACCATCGCGGCCGTGCGAAGCGTGCTGAAAAACTACAGCGACGTAGCCGCGCTGCATATTGGGGGTGTGCCGATGATCGTTGCGGACTCGATCGACTTTATTCGGCACGACCTGGTGGTCTTCGGCCTGGCCGTTATCTCTTTCCTGATCGTGATCCTGGTAGTCGCGTTTCGACAGCCCCGTTGGGCGATCCTGACATTGGCGAATTGCCTCGCGACATGCGTCGTGATGATCGGCCTCCTGGGGCTCACGAACTGGCATGTCACCGTTGTTTCGTCGAACTTCGTTTCACTCCTGCTGATTCTGTGCCTGGCGCTAACGCTGCACATCATCGTTAGGTACAGGGAGGCGCACCTGCGGTCGCCGGACGCCGATCAGCTCGAACTGGTGCGTGAGTCGATCAGGCGCATCATAGCGCCATGCCTGTACACGGTTCTGACCACAATGGTCGCATTCGGCTCACTGATCGTCAGTGGCATCAGACCTGTCATCGATTTCGGCTGGATGATGGTTATCGGTATTGCCATTGGCTTTGTATTCTCCTTCACGTTGTTTCCGGCCGGACTGATGTTGTTCGAACCGGGCAAGCCGCGGGTCTTGAGAGATGTGACCTCGGCGATAACTGGCGCATTTGCGCGCATGATCGATGGACATTCAAAGCAAACGATACAGGTATACGTCGCGCTCTTTGTGGCCGGATTAATCGGGATTTCCCAGCTGACAATCGAAAATCGATTCATCGATTATTACAAGCAGTCGACCGATATTTACCAGGGTATGGAATTGATCGATCGTACCCTGGGCGGGACGACACCGCTCGATGTCGTAATCGACGCCCCACGACCGGACGCCGATGAGTCGGCTCCCGATGCGGGGTTTGAGGGCGACTCAGACGGATTGGATGCAGCGGCGTTCGAGGGTCTTTTCGACGATGACCTGGCGGGTGAGGGTGGCATAACGTCAAGCAGCTACTGGTTTAACTATCCGAGACTGAGCCAGGTTGCCGCCATTCACGATTACCTCAACTCGCTGGATGAAACGGGCAAAGTCATTTCGGTTGCGACGACGGTGCAATTATTGCGGGAGGTAGATGAGGAAA
>CAYTTZ010000009.1:0-35500 GCA_964440945.1 uncultured Woeseiaceae bacterium | reverse complement strand
GATCTTGAATGCTGTCAGGACTTTTCGGGACATCGTCCTAGAGCCCGCCGATAACCACCGCCTCGCCAACCTGTGTGGTCAGTTTGACGAACACCTGCGACAAATCGAACGTCGCCTGGACGTTGAAATTGCCAGCCGCGGTAACCGCTTTCGCGTCACCGGCCGTCCTGGTGCGGCCGAGGTGGGCGGAGATGTGCTGCTTTCCCTGTTCAACATGACCGACAGCGAGCGACTGGACCCCGAGCGCGTTCACATGCTGCTGCAGGAATCCTTTATGAACGACAACGACGCGACACCACCACAGGCCGAGGTTGATGCCGACGAGATCGTTACCATTCAGACGCGGAACAAACTGATACGTCCACGCGGCGCGAATCAGACCTCGTACTTGGCCAGTATCCAGCAGCACGATCTTGCTTTTGGCATCGGTCCCGCGGGAACGGGCAAGACCTATCTTGCTGTTGCGAGCGCGGTCGACACGCTGGAACGTGAAGAGGTACGACGCATTGTCCTGGTGCGGCCTGCCGTCGAGGCGGGCGAGCGCCTCGGTTTTTTGCCGGGCGACCTGTCGCAGAAAGTCGATCCCTATTTGCGACCCATGTATGACGCGTTATACGACATGATCGGGGCAGAGCGCGTCACGCGACTCATTGAAAGAAACGTTATCGAGATTGCGCCGCTCGCGTTCATGCGCGGACGGTCTTTGAATGAATCCTTTGTCATCCTGGACGAAGCGCAAAATACCAGCGTTGAACAAATGAAGATGTTCCTGACACGCATCGGTTTTGGTTCGCGCGCCGTTGTAACCGGCGACATCACGCAGATTGATCTGCCGGCCGGTAAGGAGTCGGGGCTCAATAACGCTGTCGACGTGTTGAAGAATGTCACGGGCGTGGCTTTCACCTATTTCACACCGAAAGACGTGGTTCGTCATCAGCTGGTCCAGCGCATAGTCAGGGCTTACGAAGAGAGCGATCGGCGCGCTGATTCGGACAAGTGACGCAAGCTGTCTCACTGGCCGTCGATGTCCAGATAGTGTGCGAGAATCCGGACATCCCGCCGGATTCGAAAATCCGGTTCTGGGTGGGTTGCGCGTTGGACGCAGCAGGGACTTCGCTTCCCGGTGGTGCGGAAGCCTCTGTCCGGATCGTCGATGCAGACGAAATGCGTGCCCTTAATCATGAATACCGGAGGATAAACAAAGCGACCAACGTGCTGTCTTTTCCTGCGGGAGAGATCGCCGGTTTGCCCGGTGAGGCTCCGCGGGTGCTCGGCGACGTCGTTATCTGCGCCACGGTCGTCAGCGAGGAGGCTGCCGCGCAGGGCAAGCAGGTGCCGGATCACTGGGCACATATGCTGGTCCACGGTATGCTGCACTTGCTAGGATACGACCACGAATTGGACGCCGAGGCCGTTGAAATGGAGGGCCTCGAGACCCAGATCCTGGCATCGAGTGGCCTGGCCGACCCCTACCTAACGCTATGACAGGGCATTAAGCACCTATGAACGAAAAACCGCCAAGTACGAGCGGCCCGGGAACACCTGGGCTTGTCGCGCGCATCAAGCGCGCCTTCAAGGGGGACCCCTGGAGCCGCGATGAAATACAGACATTCATTCGGACCGAGGTCGGTCTCGACGCGGAAGAGAAGAGCATGCTCGCCGGCGTCCTCGACGTTTCCGATACCCAGGTCCGCGAAGTCATGGTGCCGCGTTCGCAGATGGTCGTCATCGACATCGAGCAGGAATTCGACGAGATTCTGGCGCTGATCGTTGAGTCGGGCCACTCGCGGTTCCCGGTAATTGGCGAAGATCGCGATGAAGTGCTGGGCGTACTCCTTGCAAAAGACCTGCTGCGCTACTTCGGCACGGATGTCGCAAAAGAGGTCACGATCCGCAAGCTGCTGCGTCCCGCATCGGTCATCCCGGAGTCGAAACGGCTCAACGCGCTGCTCAAGGAGTTCCGCGCGAGCCACAACCACATGGCGATCGTCGTCGATGAATACGGTGGTGTTGCCGGCCTGCTCACGATTGAGGATGTGCTGGAAGAAATAGTGGGCGAGATTGACGACGAGCATGACCAGCTAGAAGCTGAGTTCATCCGGCCGGACGGTGATCGAAACGGCAAGCCCAGTTTCGCCGTGCGGGCGCTGACACGTGTTGAGGACTTCAACGAGTACTTCGACTGCGAGCTCGAAGACGAGGAATACGACACGGTCGGCGGTCTTGTCATGCACGAGCTTGGTCGGCTGCCGCGCCGCGGCGAGAAGATCTTCTTCGGGGGCTTCGAGTTTGCCGTCGTCAAAGCGGACAAGCGGCGTATCGATGCGCTGCAGGTTCAGCGACACGACGACTGACGGCCGTGGCCAAGGATATTCATCCCGCGTTTTTGCTGCCGGCTGACCGCCCGGCACTCAGCCGCCTGATTGCATTTGTTCTTGGCTGCGCTATGTCGCTCAGTTTCGCGCCTTTTGGACTGTCGCTGCTGGCGCCGCTGCTGCTGCTGCCGCTCTTGTGGGTTTGCATGAACGTATCGCCGCGCGACGCGGCAGCACATGCCTTCTGGTTCGGTCTCGGTATGTTCCTTACGGGCACCTACTGGATCTACATCTCGGTGCACGTCTTCGGCAATGCGGCGTTGTGGATTGCGCTGCTGCTAATGGTCGGGCTGGCGTTGGTCATGGCGCTCCTGGTCGGCGTCGCAGGATGGCTGATCAGTCACCTGTCGCAGGGCGAGACCTGGCTGATGTTGCTCGTCGCGCCTGCCGCCTGGGTGCTGATCGAGTGGACGCGCGGCTGGATCTTCACCGGCTTTCCGTGGCTCGCGCTCGGTTACAGCCAGATAGACAGCCTGTTTTCGGGTTGGGCGCCGATACTCGGCGTCTACGGGGTCTCATTCATGTTGCTGGTCAGCACCACGGCCGTGATCGTGACGTTGATGTCGACCGGCATGCAACGCATCGTTGGCCTGGTCGCGGTTCTGTTGCCGTGGCTGATGGGCGGTCTGCTACTGATACCGGAGTGGACCGAGCCTGCAGGCGAGCCGATTCGGGTGAGCATCGTGCAGGCGGGTGTTTCCCAGGACAAGAAATGGGATCGGGATCAGCTAACGCCCATCATGGAATTTTACCGGCGATCCACCTTGAGCGCCGCGGACAGCGAGATCGTGGTCTGGCCTGAGGTCGCAATCCCCGCGCTGAACGATCAGGTCAAGTCCTACATCAACCTGATTCGGAACGATTTGCGCGGCAGCAAACGCAGCGTCGTATTCGGTATTCTCGAACGCAGTTACGATCGGGATCCCGACGGCAAGATCTACAACAGCGTCTTTCTGGTCAGCGGTGGGACGCCACAGCCGCAGGCTTACCGCAAGCACCACCTGGTGCCTTTTGGTGAATACTTTCCTGTTCCTGATAGTGTCCGCGAGTGGATGAAAATGCAGAACCTGCCGCATTCCGATCTCTCGCCGGGTGAGGCCGTGCAGCCCCTGCTGGAGGCCGCCAATGGTGCCCGGCTCGCCGTCGCAATCTGCTACGAGGATGCTTACGGCGCCGAACTGCTCTATGCGCTACCCGAGGCCAGCCTGCTTATCAACGTCAGTAACGATGCCTGGTTTGGCGATTCGATCGCGCCGCACCAGCACCTGGAAATCGCCCGTATGCGTGCGCTCGAGGTCGGTCGCAATGCGATTCGGTCGACCAACACCGGCATCAGTGCATTCATCGGCTTCGACGGCAAGCTGTTGGATGTCGGCAAGCAGTTCGAGCCAGAGCTCATGACGGCTGACATTGAACCGAGGCGAGGCATGACGCCATATGCGGGCGCAGGCAATACGCCGATTATCGCGATCTGCCTCATCATTGTCGCCGGCTTCTGGTTACGGCATCGTGCCAGCCGCTAGCCCGGCGCTTTAGCGCGACAGGCTGCGAATTGCAGCCTGTTCATGTAGGCTTCGGTTTTTCCCGGCGACACAACTACAGCGATACCTATGAGTACCTCCTACCAGCCCGAAATCGTCGAACAGGCGGCGCAGGATCATTGGGCCGAAGCGCGCAGCTTTGAGGTTTCCGAAGACCCTGACAAAGAGAAATTCTACTGCCTGACGATGTTCCCCTATCCCAGTGGCAGGCTGCACATGGGGCATGTGCGGGTCTTTACGATTAGTGATGTCATTGCCCGCTATCAGCGTATGCAGGGCAAGCATGTCCTGCAGCCGATGGGCTGGGACGCTTTTGGGATGCCCGCCGAGAACGCGGCAATTCAGCGGGGCGTGCCGCCAGCGCAATGGACCTACAAGAACATCGACGATATGCGTGGCCAGCTCAAGCGACTGGGTTACGCCTACGACTGGACGCGCGAGGTTACGACCTGTCGCCCGGAGTATTACCGTTGGGAGCAATGGCTGTTTACCCGCATGTTCAGCAAAGGCCTTGTTTACCGAAAGAACTCGGTCGTCAACTGGGACCCGGTTGACCAGACGGTACTCGCCAATGAGCAGGTAATCGACGGCAGGGGCTGGCGCTCTGATGCGCTCGTAGAGCGTCGCGAAATTCCGCAGTGGTTCATGAAGATTACGGCTTACGCGGACGAGTTGCTGGATGAGCTTGACCAGATGCCCGGCTGGCCGGAATCGGTAAAGACCATGCAGCGCAACTGGATCGGGCGTTCCCAGGGCGTCGAGCTGTCGTTTGATGTCGCCGACGAGGATGAGCCGCTGACGGTCTATACGACGCGTCCCGATACGCTGCTGGGCGTTACCTACATGGCGGTCGCCGCCGAGCATCCACTCGCAGCGAAAGCGGCGCTGGACAATCCGGATATCGCCGCCTTCATCAAGGAGTGCACGACAACGGATGCGGCCGAAGCGACGCTGGAGACGATGGAAAAGAAGGGTATGCCGCTTGGCATCTCGGCGACCCATCCGCTCACCGGGGATGACGTGCCGTTGTGGGTCGCGAACTTCGTGCTGATGAGTTATGGCACGGGTGCCGTCATGGCGGTCCCGGGCCACGACGAGCGCGACTGGGAATTCGCGAGCAAACATGGCATTCCGATCAAGCAGGTTATCGCACCCGCCGATGGCACGGAGATTGATATCGACGAGGCCGTGTTCGTTGACAAGGGTGTCCTGGTCAACTCGGGCAAATACGACGGCCTGTCCTCGGAAGAGGCTTTTAATGCGATCGCGGATTTCTTCGAGGAGACGGGTCGCGGTGGCAGGACGGTCAACTACCGTCTGCGTGACTGGGGCGTCTCCAGACAGCGCTACTGGGGTACGCCGATTCCAATCATCTATTGCGACGATTGCGATGCAGTGACGGTGCCCGAAGATCAGTTGCCGGTGGTGTTGCCGGAGAACGTCGAGTTCACTGGCGTAGGCTCGCCGTTGCGCGAAATGCCGGAGTTTTACGAAGTCGCGTGTCCGCAATGCGGCAAACCGGCGCGCCGTGAAACCGACACCTTCGACACTTTTGTCGAGTCTTCCTGGTATTTCGCGCGGTATGCCTGTCCGGATAATAACGAGGCGATGCTGGATGAGCGTGCCCGCTACTGGACGCCTGTCGACCAGTACACGGGCGGCATTGAGCATGCCATCCTGCACCTGCTGTACTCACGTTTCTTTCAGCGGGTCATGCGCGATGAAGGACTGACCGATGTCGCCGAGCCGTTTACCAACCTGCTGACGCAGGGCATGGTGCTGAAGGACGGCGCCAAGATGTCCAAGGCCAAGGGCAACACCGTTGATCCGCAGGATCTCATCGCGAAGTACGGCGCTGATACGGTCCGTCTTTTCATGATGTTCGCGGCGCCGCCGGAGCAGTCCCTCGAATGGTCCGATGACGGCGTGCAAGGGAGCTTTCGCTTCCTGAAGCGATTCTGGAATGCGGTTGCCGACCATGTCGCTCCAGGGCCGGTAACTGGCGCAGCAGCTGGGGAACTCAATGAGCAGCAGCAGAAATTGCGTCGCAAAACGCACCAGACAATCGCCAAGATCAGCGACGATCTCGGTCGGCGCAACAGCTTCAATACGGCCGTCGCGGCGGCAATGGAGCTGTTGAATGCGATCAACAAGTTTGATGACAAGAGTGACGCTGGCCGTGGGGTGGTTCAAGAGGCGCTCGAGTCAGTCGTACTCATGCTGTCGCCTATCGTGCCTCACATTTGCCATGCCTTGTGGCAGGACCTTGGCCACAGGACGCCCCTGATAGACCAGTCGTGGCCTGACGTCGATGAGTCTGCACTCGCAGTCGATCTGATCGAAATGGTCGTGCAGGTTAACGGCAAGCTCCGCGCGCGAGTCCCGGTACCTGCGGATGCAGATAAAGGTGCCATCGAGCAACTGGCCATCGCCGACGAAAACGTACAACGTTTTATCGATGGCAATGAAATTCGCAAGGTCATTGTTGTGCCCGGCCGACTGGTCAATATCGTTGTCTAGGTATCTTGTCGTTGCCACACTGGCACTCCTTTCGAGCTGCGGGTTCCAGATTCAGGGCGCGCTTTCGACGCCGGTCGAGATGCAACGCACGTTCATCGCGACAGACGACCGCCAGAGCCTATTCTATCGGGAACTCCGCGCTCAGCTGCAGACCGCAGGCGTGCAACTGGTCGACTCGGCCGCCGAGTCGACCGGCACGATCTCGATCCTGTATGACGAAACCGACCAGCGTGTGCTGTCCGTTTCGGCACGCAACGTGCCAACGGAATACGAGGTTTACTACATCATCCAGTACTCGATTGACGGCAGCGACAAGACGCTCGTGGAACCGCAGACTTTGACCCTGACGCGCGACTACACCTACGACTCGCGGCTGGTGCTCGGCAAGGCGCGGGAGGAAGAACTGCTTCGCGAAGCGGTTGTAACGGACCTCGTACGAATCGTCCTGAAGAAGATTTCCACGTTGTAACAGGCCTGTGACGAAGACTGTAAACGATGCAGTGCTTACCGTCGCGGACGCAGATCTTGGTGATCAGGCGGAGCTCCTCGGAAACTACGGACTCAGCCTGGTGGTCGAGGGCGATGGCGAAGCTATCACCGGCAGTTACTGGGGCGAGCCGGAGGCTGGTGTCGTTGGCAAGACGATTTACGTTCGACGAGATACACCCATCCATTCCTTGTTGCACGAGAGTTGTCACATCGTTTGCATGGCGGGGACTCGCCGCGTCGGTCTCGTGCGGGATGCGGGCGGAGATGATCTCGAGGAGTCCGGCGTCTGTTATCTGCAGGTCGTTCTTTCCGATTGCTTAGCTGGTTGTGGGCACACGCGCCTGATGCAGGACATGGATGCCTGGGGCTACAGCTTTCGCCTTGGCAGCACCGATGACTGGTTTCGGAACGATGCCGACGATGCAAGAAACTTCCTTATTAATCATGGTCTTCTGACCCAAGAGGGGCTGCCGATCTTCAGGCTGCGGGCCTGAGGACGCGCGCGGTGTATAGTCGGGTATGGTCTGGTTTCGTTACCCGCTGTACTTCATTGCGATCGCCTTTGTGACTTGGGCGTTGACGCAGATGGAAATCGCGTCTCCGGGCAGCCTCAAGCTGCATATCGTTGTCAGCGACACCGACGTTCTCGGCACCAGCGAGTTCTCGCCGGTTGAAATCATCCAGGCAATCATCCTCTTCGTTTGCGGCCTGCTCATGGGCTGGGTGGCACGATACTGTCCGTCACAACGACCGATCGCGTTCGGATTTGGCGGGCTGGCGTTGATCTTCCTGGTTCGTGAGTCCGACTACTTTCTGGATCGCTTCGTGGCAGACAATGCCTGGCAGGTTCTCATCGCCGTAATTGGCGCCTTGCTGATTGCGTACACGTATCGGCATCGCAAGCGCCTGAAGATCGCTCTGGCGCGCATCTGGCCATCGCCAGGCCTTACGTTGCTATATGCAGGTGCTATCATCTTGTTCGCGTTTGTTTTGCTTGTCGGCCACGAGCCGCTTTGGCAGTCCATACTTGGCGACACGTACCTGCGCGTTACCAAGCTCGCGATCGAGGAGTTCATGGAGCTGATGGGCTACTACCTGTGGATGATCGGCACGATTGAATACGCATTCGAAGCGCGCGCCATCGCCTACCGTGAGCCGCAACCCGCTGCACGACGACGACGCGACTCGCGTCGTCGTAAGCCAAAACGCACTAACTAACCGCTCTGCTTCAGTTGGATTCATGCGCGGCGCCGATCGCGGGGGTCTCTCAGTTGCTCGACCGTCGGTGCAGTTTTTCGACGAGCCTAGAGGATGGTGGGGTTCGGCGCGTCGCCGTATACCTCTTCAGGGTCGAATACTTTTTCAGTGTCTGTCCACTCGAGGTTCACGTGACCGTCGTCCTGCTTTGCCGTGAAGTCCTCGCCGATCGGGACACTGCGGTAGAAGCAGCTGCGGTAACCGACATGACAACTGGCGCCACCGGCGACATCGACTCGTAACCAAACGCAGTCCTGATCGTCGTCCACCAGCAGTTCGCGGACGGCCTGCACGAGGCCGCTGGTAGCCCCTTTGTGCCATAACACCTGACGGCTGCGGCTGTAGTAGTGAGCCTCGCCAGTCTGGATGGTCAGCTGCAGCGCCTCCGCATTCATGTAGCCCTGCATGAGTAGTTCGCCGCTGGTGGCATCTGTTGTTACGACGGTGATCAGGCCACGGTCGTCAAACCTGGGTGCCAGATCGTTGCCTTCCTCAACCTGCTCGATGCTTTGGCGGGCTTGAAATTTGACGGGCGCGACAGACATTGTAGGAGTCCTTGGTTGAAATACATGCGGTCGGGAAGAATACCGATCGTAGCGGCCAGCAGCAATATTGCTATCATTGCGTTCTTTTGAGCGCACTGCCTTACCGAGAGACCATGACCATACAGCTGCACGATACCCTGCGGGGCAAGAAAGTACCGTTCGAGCCTCAGAAGCCGGACGAGGTCACGATGTACCTGTGTGGGCCGACGGTCTATAACTACGCGCATATCGGCAATGCCCGCCCGGCCGTGGTTTTTGATCTCCTGGCGCGCGTGTTGCGCCGTCATTACAAGCTGACGTTCGCGCGAAATATCACGGACGTGGATGACAGGATCAACGCCGCATCGATCGAAACGGGAAAACCGATCGACGAGATTACGGCTGTTTATATAAAAGCCTACAACGACGACATGGCCGCGCTCGGTGTGCAACCACCCGACGTGGAGCCAAGGGCGACCCAGCACATCGACGTGATGATCGAGATGATCACATCGCTGATCGAAAAAGGTAATGCCTATGTTGCCGAGGGACACGTGCTGTTCGATGTGTCGTCGCATGAGCAGTATGGCGAGCTGTCCAAGCGTGATCTGCGAGAGATGATTGCCGGTTCGCGGGTCGAAGTTGCTCCTTACAAGAAAGCCGCACAGGACTTCGTCCTCTGGAAGCCATCGACACCGGATTTGCCGGGCTGGGATTCGCCATGGGGCAGGGGTCGGCCGGGTTGGCATATTGAGTGCTCCGCCATGGCGGAAAAGCACCTGGGCAATACGATCGACATCCATGCGGGCGGCCAGGATCTTGTTTTTCCTCATCACGAAAATGAATGTGCGCAGAGCCGATGCGCACACAATGGGGCGCCATTCGCCCGCTACTGGTTGCACAACGGCTTCCTGAGTCTCGATCAGACGAAGATGTCCAAGTCACTGGGCAATGTGCTGCTGGTGCATAACCTGATCGAGACGATTCCCGGTGAGGCCATTCGGCTCGCGTTACTCAGCGCGCACTACCGGCAGCCACTCGACTGGTCGGCGGAGACCATACAGTCAGCTCGGCGCATGCTGGACCGATTGTACGGTGCCGTCAGAGGGATCGAAGTGTCCGACGAGGCCCGGGCCGCGGCCGAGGTTCCACAAGCGCTGCTCGAGGCGCTGGAGGACGATCTCAATACGCCGAAAGCGATGGCTGAATTTTTTGCCCTGGCACGTGCGCTGAACAAATCAAACGACGAAAAGGAAATGGAGGCACTCGCGGCCTCAATGTATGCGTCGGGGGACCTGATGGGCCTGCTCGGCAGTGACCCGGAGCAGTGGTTTGCCGGCGATGTCGATGGCGAAATGACTGCCGATGATATCGACGCGCTGATCGTTGAGCGCAACGTTGCGAAGTCGGAGCGCGACTTCCAGCGTGCTGATGCTATTCGTGATCAGCTGCAGGAAGCCGGCGTTGCGATCCAGGACGGCCGCGAAGGAACGACCTGGCGACGGAGCGCTGTTGCCGATGACTAATGAAGTTCAAGCTGCGCAGCGCGAAGTCATCGAGGAGTTCAGCTTTTTCGATGACTGGATGGATCGTTACCAGTACCTCATCGATCTCGGTCGACGTTTGCCAGAATTTCCGGAAGAGCTGAAGACAGAGGAGCACCTGATTCGCGGCTGTCAGTCACAGGTCTGGTTTGTCGCTGAAGAAAAAGACGGACGACTGGAATTCCGTGCGATCAGCGATGCGGCTATTGTCTCCGGGCTGATTGCACTGCTGCTGCGCGTCTACAGCAGCAGGTATCCGCAGGATATTCTCGACACACCGCCGGACTTCGTGGCGGCGCTCAAGCTGGAGAGTCACCTGAGTCCGACGCGCAGCAACGGCCTGTCTTCAATGCTGAAGGCGATTCGCGGATTCGCGACCGAGGCAGCGCGGGCAGCCTGATGCCTGGTGCAGTCAGCCGATGGCTTGCGCAGCCCTTGATCTGGCTGGTCAAGTTCTACCGGCTGGCAATCTCGCCGTGGCTGGGCGGCAACTGCCGTTTTCAGCCAACCTGTTCAAGCTACGCGATCGAAGCCCTGCAACGGCATGGTGTCCTGCGCGGCAGTTGGCTCGCTGTGCGACGGATCGGCCGCTGCCACCCCTGGGGCGCATCGGGCTACGACCCCGTGCCGGGCGACAGCGACGATGAACATTAAGCCTGTTGGCGTTCTCCGCGCGATCGCATACCCGCTGACAGAGTCGCACGTACTCGTGCCGTTGATCTTCTTCTGGCTGATGGTCTCGTTCGCAAGCTGGGCCAGGTTATTCGGCCTGTTGCTGATGCTACTCATTGTCCCGGCCGTAATCCGCTACCAGATGATTCTGTTGGAGGCGCGCGCGAAGGGGGCGACTCCCGCGGTGCCGGGCATCGAGTTCTTCAACTGGTTTGGCAACGGCTGGACCTTGTTCCCGGTCGTTACCGTTGTTGCTCTTGTCTGGGCAACGGCCGAGGCAACCCGGATTTTCGGGACGGCGGGCGGCCTTGTCATACTGATATTAGCTGGAGTGCTGTTTCCTGCGTCGATTGCGATCCTCGCAATTACGCATTCGCCATTACAAAGCCTGAACCCGGTGGCGCTGACGCGACTTCTTGGAGAGTGTGCACAGACGTTCTGGCTGGCAACGCTGTTTTTGCCTGTCTTCGCGTGGCTGTCGATACAAGCTGAACAACTGCCGCTGATGCTGGCGACTCTCGTGCAACTATTGCTATCGTTTTCGTTCTTCTCACTGGTCGGGAGCCTGGTAAGGCCCTACGGCCTGGTCGAGAACATCGACCTGCCGTCGTCGCCCGAACCGGACGCAACCGCGGTCGCCGAAGAACTGGAGAAAATGCGCAAGGACACGCTTAGCCATGCTTACGGGTTCATCAGTCGCGGTAGTCGCGAGAGCGGACTCCGGCACTTGTTCGACCGGATTGACGAGGATCCTGATCCGGTCGGCGCGTGGGCGTGGTTCTTCGAACGGATGCTCGCCTGGGACAGTCCTTTGCCGGCGCTGTTTTTCGCGCAGCATTATGTTCATGATCACCTACGGCATGGCGAGCACGTACCTGCCGTCAAACTCATAATGCGCTGCCGACTGATCGACAAGCAGTTTCGGCCGTTCCCCGAGGATATTGGCGCCGTGATTGCCGCTGCCGAGGCTTGCGATAACCAGGCGCTGGCTGCCGATCTGCGGGGCTATTGAGCGCCGATTTAGGGTTATTGCAGCGGCAATGCGTTGTACAATAACGACCATGGATAAGCGTCTTCTGACAATTCTGCGCTGCCCGGTGAGTCACAAGGGCCTTTCGGTACTGAATAAAGACGAGCTGGAACGGCTGAATGCCGCGATCGAAACGGGCGGTCTCGTCAATCACGAGGGCACCAAGCTTGCTCAACCACTGGCGCAAGTCCTGGTGACGGATGACGGCAAACTCGCTTATCCCGTTGCCGACGGAATCCCGGTACTGCTGGAAAGCGAATCGATCGCCATGGAGCAGATTGCTTGAAGCTGTCGGCAAACCAGCTTTCGTCACACCTCAAGAAGTCCCTCGCACCCTGCTACCTGGTTACCGGCGACGAGTATCTGCTGGTCGCGGAAGCGCTCGACGCGATTCGGGAGGCGGCGCGAGAGCGTGGCTTCGGTATGCGCGAGTTGCACGTTGCTACCACCGGTTTTGACTGGGCACAGCTGCTGGCATCGAGTAGCAACCTGTCACTGTTTGCCGAGCAGCGCATCATTGAACTTCGTTTGCCGACCGGAAAACCGGGCCGTGCCGGCGGGCAGGCTATTGTCGAGCTGGTTGAGCGGGCCGGCCCGGAGACGCTGTTTATCGTCACCGCGCCGAAGCTGGATCGCAGCGCCGCGGCCTCGAAGTGGGCAAAGACGATCGATCAGAAGGGCGTCAACCTGACGATCTGGCCCATCGGGCTGCGCGAACTGCCGGACTGGATAGCGGGCCGAATGCGTACAGCCGGACTGCAACCGGATCCGGATGTTGTCGCCCTGATCGCGGACCGGGTCGAAGGCAACCTGCTGGCGGCGGGCCAGGAAATCGAAAAATTACGCCTGCTTCTCGGCGAGGGTCCGGTAAGCGTCGAAGATGTCAGCAACGCGGTGGCCAATAGCAGTCGTTATGACGTCTACAAGCTCGCAGACGCAGCGTTGGGTGGCGATGCGGCGCGTGCCGTCCGGATCCTCGGCGGCCTGCGCTCCGAGGGCGTTGAGCCCGTGATCGTAATGTGGGCGCTCACTCGTGAATTGCGCACGCTGTCGAGACTCGACGACGTCGTTCGACAGGGTGGCAATTTGAGCAGCGCGATGCAGAAGAACGGCGTATGGAGCAACCGGCAGGGGCTGGTTCGCAACTGCATGAGGCGCCACAAACAGGGTGCTTTTAATCGCATGCTCAAGGCGACGGGACGGGCCGATGCGGCCGCGAAGGGACAACGAGGCGGCGATCCCTGGCAAATGGCCTGCGATATCGTCATCGGGATGGCGCGCCAATGAGGCCTATGGGTGTTTTCGGTGGCACCTTCGATCCCATTCACTATGGCCACCTGCGAACGGCTTTCGAGATGCTGCAGGCGCTGCGGTTTGATGAGGTTCGCTTTATACCGTGCGGGGACCCGCCGCACAGGGGAGCGACATTTGCCTCGGCGCGCGAGCGCCTTCGCATGGTGGAGCTGGCAACCGCAGGTCAGAGTGGCTTCGTCGTTGACGATCGCGAAGTTCGTCGGCAAGGGCTTTCTTATTCGATCGACACGCTTTTGTCGCTGCGAGGGGAATTTCCTGACCGCGCATTGGGTCTTATTGTTGGCATGGACGCCTTTCTGGGACTGCCCGGATGGCATCGATGGGCTGAATTTCTCGACGTCGCCCATATTATCGTTGCGCACCGGCCCGGCTGGAAGGCGCCGGACATGGGCCCGCTTGGCGAGATGATCACCGATTTTGGCACGCACCGTGTGGATGATCTGCACACCGCGCTGCATGGTCGTATTCATATTCATGCCGTAACGCAGCTCGAGATCTCGTCGACAGAAATCCGCGAGCTGGTGGCCGCAGGTCGCGATCCGCGATTCCTGATGCCCGATTCTGTACGCGACGAAATAACGGCGTCTGGCTGTTACGCCTGACAGGACAGAGGTTGGAAGCTGAATGACGAATGGAATTTTGCATGAAACTGATAAGTGAACGGGAGTCCAATTTGAAGATTACTGAGAACTACGCATGAACAGCGAAGAACTGACTGGCCTGATTATCGAGGCACTTGATGACGTCAAAGCGAAAGATATCGTCAAGCTCGATGTTCGCGACATGACCACCGTAACCGACTTTATGGTTGTTGCCAGCGGCACTTCCAATCGTCACGTCAAAGCGCTGGTTGATAACGTGGCTGAGAAAGCCAAAGAGGCGGGCTGCCGACCCGTTGGTATCGAAGGTGAGGAAGGTGGTGAATGGGTGCTGCTCGACCTGCAGGATGCCCTGTTACACGTAATGCTGCCGAAAGTGCGCGAGTTCTATAACCTGGAGAAACTCTGGTCGATCGTCCCGACGGGCGATGCGACGGCCACCGAAGGTTAGGGCCTGATGCACCTCCGGCTATTGGCCGTTGGAGATCGCCAGCCGGCCTGGGTGGATGATGCCTTCGGCGTTTACACGGAACGCTATCCACGGGAGTGGAAGTTTCGGCTGGACGCGATCCCAACTGTCCGGCGCGGCAAGAATGATAAATCCGATCGGGCCAGGGTTGCCGAGGGCGAGCAAATCCTGGGAAAGGTCGCGAAAACCGAACAGGTAGTTCTGCTTGACGAGCGTGGCACGCAGTTGAGTAGCGCTTCATTAGCCGAGCGGCTCGCAGACTGGCAGCGTGATAGTCGCGATCTCTGTTTCATCATTGGCGGTCCGGACGGCGTTTCGGAAGCGTGCAGGCAACGCGCGGACTTTGCCTGGTCGCTTTCTCGTTTGACCCTGCCGCATGGGCTGGCGCGAGTACTGTTTGCCGAGCAACTGTATCGAGCCTGGTCGTTGCACACGGGCCACCCTTATCACCGGGCGTGAAGAAATGGCCAGCAAACCCATACCTCTGTTGCACCTTGCGTCGTCGTCACCAAGACGTCGCGAGATTCTGGAAGCCCTCGGGCTCGAATTTACCGTCGGTTCGGTTGACATCGACGAGGCGCTTGAAGCTGGCGAATCAGCCGAGCAGATGGTCCTCAGACTGGCGATAGCCAAGGCCGCTGCGGCCGCGGTCGAGCCGACCCGCCTCGTCATAGGCGCGGATACGGCGGTCGTTCTGGATGGCGACGTGCTTGGTAAGCCTCGAGGCCAGGAAGATGCGGTCGCAATGCTCCTGAAACTCTCGGGATGCCGTCATCGCGTGCTAACGGGCGTTGCGTTGCGTGGTCCGGGCAGCGTGCAAACAGCGCTGAGCTCGACCGATGTGCTTTTTCGAGAAATCAGTCGGGACGAGGCGTTCGCTTACTGGCAAAGTGGGGAGCCCGGCGACAAGGCGGGATCGTACGGCATACAGGGCCGCGGTGGCGCTTTCGTGGTATCGATCAGCGGCAGTTATTCAGGCGTGGTGGGGTTGCCGGTTTATGAAACGGCTGAGCTCTTGCGGGCGGCGGGCATCGATATTTTGTTGCAGCGGAAAGACCATGGCAGATGAATCGCTAAAAGAAGAAATTCTGATCAACGTGACGCCGAGCGAAGTGCGGGCCGCCTTGCTCGAGAATGGGGTCCTGCAGGAAGTCTATATTGAGCGGTCGGTGCGCCGCGGATTGAATAGCAACGTATACAAGGGCCGCGTAATGCGAGTGCTGCCTGGAATGCAGGCGGCGTTTGTAGACATTGGCCTTGAGCGCACAGCGTTTCTGCACGCCTCGGATATCGCCGCAGGCCGTGGTGAAAACGGCGCTGGTGAGCCGACCAATATTCGTGACCTGGTCCGCGAGGGCGACGAGATCATGGTGCAGGTCGTCAAAGACCCGTTGGGTAACAAGGGCGCGCGCCTGACGACTCTCGTCACACTGCCGTCCAGGCACGTGGTGCTGCTGCCTTTCAGCGAAGTCGTCGGTATCTCGGCGCGTATAGAAGACGAAGACGAACGAGAGCGGCTGCGCATGATGACCGAGGAAATCCTCGCGGCGCGCGGTATCTCCTGTGGGGCGATCGTGCGCACCGTCGCCGAAGGCATGGATAAGCGCACGCTCGAAGCCGACCTGGGCTACACGATCAAGCTCTGGGAGGTCGTTAAGGAGCGATACAGTAAGAGTGATGTAAAACAGCTGGTTCATGAGGACCTGTCGCTACCCCTGCGTGTCCTGCGGGATATGGTGACCAGCGACATCGAGCGCATCCTGGTTGATTCAGAGGACGACTTTCACGGCATGCGGGACTTTGCAGACACGTATCTACCGCATATCGATCCGGCGCTGGAGTTGTACCGGCGACGACGACCTATATTCGACATGCACGGTATCGAGGATGAGATTCGTCGTTCCCTGGATAGAAATATACCATTAAAATCAGGTGGTTATCTTATTTTTGATCAGACAGAAGCCATGACGACGGTCGACATAAACACAGGTGGCTATGTCGGTCATCGCAACCTCGAGGAGACAATTTACCGAACCAATCTCGAGGCAGCCGTGGCAATCGCGAGGCAGCTCAGGCTGCGCAACCTCGGCGGCATCATCATCATCGACTTCATCGATATGGAAGAAGCGGAGCACCGCAACAACGTTCTGCAGGTGCTCGAGCAGTCGATGGCGCGCGATCACGCTCGCCACCAGATCATGCCAGTGTCTCCGCTCGGGCTGGTCGAGATGACGCGCAAACGCACGCGCGAAAGTTTGCAGCATATCCTGTGTGAGGATTGTCCAAGCTGTGCTGGCCGGGGTTTTACGATGACGGCAGAGACCGTCTGTTTCGAAGTGTTCCGCGAGATAATACGGCAGTCGCGGCAATTCGAGTTTGACGAAGTACTGGTGCTGGCGCACCAGGATGTTATCGAGTTGCTGCTCGATGAACAGGCTCGCAGTCTCGCGGAACTGGAAGAGCAGACCGGCAAGTCCATTCGGCTGCAGACCGAGTCGCTCTATCTTCAGGATCAGTTCGATGTCGTGTTGATGTAGTAATCGGATAAGCTTCCAGTCAATGAAACTACTCCTGCAACGCCTGTTCAAATTCTTCGCCTATACCGTGGCGGGCGTTGTCATATTGCTGGCAATCGCGGTCGGCCTGTTTCGACTGTTTCTGCCGCGGTTGCCGGAATACCAGGAGGACATCAAGAACTGGGCGAGCGCCGCGATCGGAATGCAGGTCGAATTCTCCGGCATGGATGCCCGCTGGGGTTTAAGCGGGCCCGAGCTCGAGTTCTACGACACCCAGTTGGTTCGGACGGACACGCAGACGCGCCTGGTCGCCGCTGAGACCGTGCGTATCAGCGTGGCACTCACTCGTCTGCTGCTTAAGGGCGAACGGGTCATTGACCGGATTGTCGTGAGCGACACAAGCATCGAGGTTCGACAGCTGGAAGGCGGTGGCTGGTGGGTCCAGGGCGCGCCGATTGATGATCTTTTCGGCGATCGTGCGACTGCCAAGCCGGCGCTGACGGAAATCGAGATCATTGCGGAGGACATCCAGATCGAATTTATGCAGCCTGGCGACGAGCGGCCGCGTTTCTTTGCGGTGCCGCGGGCGACATTGAGCGTCGACAAGCGAAGACTGGCGTTTGTTGCCGACATTCGTCCACCAGCCAGTCTCGGCCGTCGCCTCGGCGTGTCAGCAACACAACTTATCGATCTGCCCACGGAAGAGCGCCAGTGGGATGTCAGCATCGAAGGTGACGACCTTGTTCTTGCCGGTTGGTCCGATCTGCAGTTGGCAGGAGGCCGGCGCGTGATTTCCGGCTCCGGCGATCTGGATTTGTCGGTGGCGTACGCGCAGGGACGAGTTACCAATGCGAGTGCCGAGATCGATGTCGCCGACCTCGCTTTGGCCGCGGACAAGGCCTTCGATCTGCGCGGACGGTTCGAGCTCAGTGTTTCCGCCGACGGCTGGCTGGTCGCCGCTGAAGAATTGCAGATCACGACGCCGGACCATCAATGGCCCCAGACGTCGATGCGCGCAGAGGTCAGCACGGACAACGACGGCAGTATCGTGATGATGGACGTCAAGGCGTCCTACCTGAAACTCGACGATGCGGACCTGTTTGCCCCGTGGCTGACGGTCGAGCAGCAGCAGAAGCTGGCCAGTTTCGACCCGAGTGGCACGGTGCTTGAGCTGATCGCAACGGTGTCCGACATCGATACCGACGCGCCGCGCTTTGATATCGCTGCTGAACTCGAAAAGGCAGGCGTGGCCGCGGATGGCCGTCGTCCCGGTGCGCGCGGATTCTCGGGTGTGTTGCGAGCAAACCGGCTGGGCGGCCGACTGGAGATTCGTTCGTCAGACGCCGTCGTCGACCTGCCGGAGTACTTGCCGCAGCCAATTGATATCGCCTCGGCGGATGGCACCGTGATCTGGCGTAGCAGCGACGCGAGCACGACCATACTCTCTGACAGCATTCGCATTCGCAATGACGTCTTCGACAGCCAGAGTAACGTGCAACTGGTCTTTAAAGCGGCCGAGTCCTCGCCAGTAATCGACCTGGCGAGCACCTGGAGCATCAAGGACTTGGCTGCTGCGCGACTGTACATTCCGAAGAAGATCATCAATCCGGGGTTGTACAACTGGTTCCAGTCGGCGCTGGTAAAGGGCTCGATACCCAAAGGCTCGACGACGCTTTATGGCCCGCTCAACAAGTTCCCTTTCGACAATAACGAGGGCAGGTTTCTGTTGCAGGGCTCTGTTCGGAACCTGACCTTCAAGTTTCATCCGATGTGGCCGGCAACCGAGCAATCCGACATGGAAGTTGTGCTCGACAACATGCGCCTGCACTCGGTGCGAAATCGCTCCATTAGCAGGGGCAACGAAACGGTCGATGCACACATCGAGATTGCAGATCTTCGTGAGCCGGTGCTGACGATCGACGCATTTTCAACCGGAACACTGGAAACGATACGAGCGTTCTCGATGCAGAGCCCTATCGGCAAAATTTTCGGCGGGCAGCTGGCCCGAATCGCCGTATCTGGCGACGCATCATTGACGCTGAACCTCAAGGTGCCGCTGAAGGACTCGAAGTCTTTTGAGTTTACGAGCCGTCTGCGCAGCAACAACGGGACCCTCGCAATTGATGGATTCCCTGCACAGATAACGGACCTGATCGGCGAGGTAATAATTTCACGTGATGAAATTTCGAGCGAAGCGCTGAGTGCGCGGTTTCTCGGCGCTGGCGTCAAGATTGACCTCGCTCGATCCGACGATCCGCGTTTCAGCGTCGTTGCAACGACGCAGGGCAAGGTGTCGGCCGAGGCGATTATCGACGAGCTTGGCGTGCCGCTGGACGGCCTCATCATCGGCTCAAGCGAGTATGAAACGCGCATTCTTTTTCCACGGGTCGAACAGGAAACGCCATCGCCGCTGACGATACAGATAGATACCGAACTTGAAGGCATGGCATTTAACATGCCGGATCCGGTTGGCAAGCCTGCAGCGACCGTCATGAAAGTCAAAGGTGATATCCGCTTTCTCCGCGGGGGCGAGCGTATCGAAAGCGCGGGATTCGCAGAGAACGGCATGGTCTGGCAGGTCGCGTTTGCCAGGCTCGATGAAGCCTTGGATTTCGACCGTGGCGTTGTCTCAATGGGTGGCGATGCGGCCGCGCCGGCTGAGACGCGCGGCCTGCACATTCGGGGTGCGACAAGCACGGTGCGACTCGATGACTGGCTGAACCTGTCGCGCAGCGGCGATCAAAAAGTTGGCGCCGCCGCGCGCATCCGTTCTATCGATCTTGTCATCGATGATCTTTACGCCGTTGGCCAGCATCTGCAGGCGCACCGTGTGAGGGTCGATCGCAGTGCCCAGGACTGGCTGGTGCAGGTGGATGGCGAGGACATGGTGGGTTCCATTTTCGTGCCTTATGATTTCGGCTCCGATCGCGCGATGGTCCTGGAAATGGAGCGCATGTACCTGCCGGGTGACGAGGAGGCTGCCGCTGAGCCGTCGACACTGGACCCAAGGGAATTGCCGGCGATTACCATGATTGCCGAGGATTTTGCGCTGGGCGAGCGTTACCTCGGCGCTGTGAACGTCCGCATCGAGCGCATCGCCGATGGTCTCGATGCCACGTCTATAACGACCAAAGACGGGAGTTTCGAAATTGTCGGCACGGGCAGGTGGGTCGTCGACGAATCAGACCCGCTTGGCAGTCGCACTTTCGCAAGTGGCACACTTAGCAGTACAAACGTCGTAGAGACAATGAAGAGGCTGGGCTTCGAGCCGGGAATCGCGAGCGATGCAATGACTGCAAACCTCGACCTGAACTGGTCCGGCGGACCCCGTGCCGAGTTCCTCAATGTGCTCGACGGCGAGGTGCAGGTTCGTTTTGGTGACGGTCAGCTCGAGGAAGTTGAGCCCGGAGCGGGGCGCGTGTTCGGCCTGATGAGTGTGGTCGAATTGCCGCGTCGCCTGTCGCTGGATTTTCGTGACGTATTCAACAAGGGATTCGGCTTCGACAAAATCGCTGGCTCGTTTCGAATCGTCGATGGCGATGCTTACACCTGCGACCTGTCGCTTGAGGCTCCGGCGGCCGACATTGGTATTGTGGGGCGCGCGAGCCTGGCGGAGCGCGACTACGATCAGGCCGCTGTCGTCAGCGCCAACGTCGGCAATACGCTGCCGATCGTAGGTGCTGTGGTAGCGGGGCCTCAGGTTGCAGCTGCTTTGCTGGTGTTCTCCCAGATCTTTAAAAAGCCGTTGCAGGAGGCCGGGCAGGTTTACTACGGTATCGGTGGTAGCTGGGATGAGCCGCTCATCGATAGCACTACGGCGGCCGACTTTGCGTCACACGGCGAGCTTGCCGGCTGTGTCCCGAGCGCCGAGTAAATACAGCGGGTAAGAAGCTATGCGAGCAGCAGCCATTCAGATGAACAGCGGGCCGGACGTGTCGGCCAATCTCACACTGGCCGGCCGGCTCCTGGAAGAGGCGGCGCAGGATGGCTGCCAGCTTGCGGTGCTGCCGGAGAATTTCGCACTGATGCCCGAACGCGGCAAGGACAAGGCCCGGTATGCGGAGCATCCGGGTGAGGGCCCGTTACAGGAATTCCTGGCAGAGGCCGCCCGTCGCAATGGGCTCTGGATTGTTGCCGGGAGTATGCCCCTGGTTTCGCCGGCGATTGCCGAAGGACGAGTTTACGGCGCCTGCCCGGTGTATGACGCAAATGGCCAGCCGCAGGCCTTGTACAGGAAGATCCACCTGTTTGACGTCGATCTCGTCGACAAGCACGAGTCCTACAGGGAATCGAACTCCATGTACCCGGGTGACGAGGTTGTCGTGGTCGACTCGCCCTGCGGTCGTATCGGACTGACGATATGCTACGACTTGAGGTTCCCCGAGATGTTCAGGCGGCTGGTGGACGACGGCGCAACTGTTTTCACCGTGCCGGCCGCTTTCACTGCAACGACCGGCGAGGCGCACTGGCATACACTGCTGCGTGCCCGGGCGATAGAAAATCTGGCTTATGTGATTGCACCCGGGCAATATGGCCGTCATCCGGACAACCGGTCGACGTTCGGGCACTCACTGATCTGCGATCCCTGGGGCCGAATTCTCGCCGAGCGCGCGACAGGCAACTGTGTCGTCGCGGCGGATATCGACCCCGCGTTGCCGGCGCGCCTTCGGAGCGAGTTTCCAGCGCTTGATAATCGCCGGCTGAAATAAGGCGCGGAGAAAAGCCGGCGGC
The DNA here is from genome assembly GCA_964440945.1 of uncultured Woeseiaceae bacterium. GTDB lineage: Bacteria > Pseudomonadota > Gammaproteobacteria > Steroidobacterales > Woeseiaceae > UBA1847. The sequence goes on along the minus strand of CAYTTZ010000009.1, from coordinate 13,919 downwards.
CTTCGGGCCAACGGTCGCTAGTCAAATCTTGGAAATGGAATTATTGTTTTGGGCAACGCCACACACCACTCGATCGACACAGTAATGTCCCGCCTGCTCGAACCTGCGGGCCTCGGCGAGCAGCAGCTGAGCGCGACGCTCGGCAGCGTCATGCGTGGCGGCGTCGATTACGCCGACCTTTACTTCCAGGTAAGTCGCCAGGAAAGCTGGACACTGGAGGACGGCATCATCCGCGAGGGCAGCTTCAGCCTCGACCAGGGTGTCGGCGTACGCGCCACGAGCGGCGAAAAGACCGGTTTCGCGTATTCCGATGAGCTGCTGTTGCCGGCGCTGACGCAAGCGGCGGGCGCAGCGCGCGCCATCGCTCGCCAGGGGCAGGAAGGCGAGGTGCAGGCATGGCATCAGAGCTCGGCCAAACCACTGTATTCCCACGCGGATCCAACCAGCAGTATCGATGAAGCGCAAAAGACCAGTTTGCTGCTGGAGATCGATGCCGCCACGCGTGCGCTCGACAAGCGTGTGGAGCAGGTCATCGTCAGTTTGTCGAGCAGCCAGGACCTGGTGCTGGTCGCTGCGTCTGACGGCACGATGGCGGCCGACATTCGACCGCTGATACGACTCAACGTCAGCGTCATCCTGGAGGAGAACGGTCAGCGGGAGCAGGGCTACGCTGGCGGCGGTGCCCGAACGGACCTGCAGTACTTTGTCGATAGTGATCTGCCGCTGCAGTATGCGACTGAGGCGGTGCGTCAGGCTGTTGTGCAGCTGCAGGCGGAACCCGCGCCCGCCGGGACGATGCCTGTCGTACTGGGTTCCGGGTGGCCCGGAATCCTCCTGCATGAGGCTGTCGGCCATGGCCTGGAGGGCGATTTCAACCGCAAAGGCGTTTCTGCGTTCAGCGGTAAGATCGGTCAGCGCGTTGCCTCAAAACTCTGCACGATTGTCGATGACGGTACGATTGCGAATCGTCGCGGCTCACTGTCGATCGATGACGAGGGCACTCCGGGTCAAAAAACCGTACTCATCGAGGACGGTATCTTGCGCGGTTACATGCAGGACAAACTCAACGCTCGGTTGATGGGTGTCGAGCCGACCGGTAATGGGCGTCGCGAGTCCTTTGCCCACATTCCGATGCCGCGCATGACAAACACCTACATGCTGGCCGGTTCGCATGAGCGCGAGGAGATTATTGCATCGGTCGACAAGGGTCTGTACGCGCCCAACTTTGGTGGTGGGCAGGTCGATATCACGTCCGGCAAGTTCGTGTTTTCCGCCAGCGAGGCTTACCTGATCGAAAAAGGCAAGATCACCCGGCCGGTCAAAGGGGCGATGCTGGTCGGCGACGGTCCTGAAGCTTTGCACGAGATTTCCATGGTGGGCAACGACCTCGAACTCGATACCGGTGTGGGCACTTGCGGCAAGGAAGGGCAGAGTGTGCCAGTAGGTGTTGGACAGCCGACGCTGAAGATCGATGAGCTGACCGTTGGCGGTACCGCGTAGCGCAATGAGGCGGCGATCGTCCGGATCGAATTTCACATAAGCCTCGGAAAACAAGTAGTTTACGGCTCACAATGTGAGGCATCTCACTTCATTCAACATATCGCTGCGATAGAGTTGCGTTGACTTGAGGGAGGAACTCTAAAATGGCTTTCGATAACACCATTACAGAACAAGACATGGATGCTGGTACGCAGCAGTTCGTTCAGGGCTTACGCGGTGATAGCGCCGATATTGAGCCCGATCTGGCTGTTGACGGTCTGACTGACTCCATACTCTCGAGGATTCTCGGCTTGTTCAGATTCGGGCGTAGCTGACGCCCATTCGCGGCATTCTTGCCGCGAATTCAGGCTTGAAATACACCCCGGACCCGGCTCTTCAGCCGGGTCTTGTGCATTGTGGCACTGGACAACGTGTCGTCCCTATGGAGAATGAGACGATCCCGAGGCAAAAGTCAGCAATACTATGTGGGTCTCCAAACCAATCTACGAAAGCTTGCCGTACTTCTATTTGCTGGTTGGCGCATTGACGCTCGGCGCTTCGATGTACGTCAGTCACTGGTACTGGCCCACGATCTGCTTTGTTGTTGGCCTCGTCTGCCTCGTCGCCGGCCTGGTTGTGCTGCTGAAGCGCCGCGACCACAGGGTCGCCGATCGCCGCGTCGGGCAGCGCCAGGACAACTAGACTTCCGAGACTCGTAGCCGTTGGGGTTTCAAAAAGAGCCGCTCATGTGAGCGTACGCCGATTGGGCAAAAACGAAGCACGCTCTCGCGACAAAGGAAAGCGTCGAGGTAGAGTCGGTTTGCCACGTAGTTATGGAGCGCACGGCCAATCGATGCTGAAAATCGATGCCGACGGAGTAGTGGCGGTTATTGTTCGTTGACGGCCGAATCCGGTTCGGAGTCTTCGTCCGGTTGCGGCTCTCTGACCGCGTGGATCTGGTCTTCGACCGGGCCGGTTTCTCCATGATCAACTTGCCGCAGGTCGCGATAATGTAGCTCGTGAACGCCTAGCGATATGACATCGCCGTCGCGCAGCCGATACTTCTTGATTTGTCTTTCGCCCAGGAATACGCCGTTAGTGCTGTTCAGGTCTTCGACGACACAACCGGAGTCATCGCTGACGAGCTGCGCGTGATGGCGGCTGACGAACTTGCTCTTGATGTAGATCTCATTGTCCGGTGAGCGCCCAACGATGACGCGTCCGAGCGGGAAAGTGTGCTCGGCAAGCAGCTCGCCATTCGAACGGACGTCAATCTGCGTTATCAGCCTACCGGCGGGTTTGCGGCGATCTACCTGCTGCAGCTTGCGGTTGATACCGGTGTCGCTGTTGTGTTCTTCCCAGTTGAGTTCATTGAGGGCGGACAAGACATCGGCCTCTTCAACAAGAGGCTTATCGTCGGCAAACGCACACAGCAACGACGTGTCACAGAGGGTGTTGATGAGGCGCGGAACGCCACCGCTGTATCGGTAAATAGTGTCGAAGCAATCGTCGGTGAACAGGTTCTTTTCTTCACGTCCGCCAACGGCAAGCCTGTGCTCGATATATTCGCGCGTCTCACGCGGGTCGAGTGCGCTCAGGTGGAACCGCAGTCGCACGCGTTGCACCAGCTGTTTCAGGCGCGGTGAATCCAGCGATTCCCTGAGTTCCGGCTGGCCGGCCAGGATGATGCGCAGCACCTTCTCTTTGTGCGTTTCGATACCGGAGATCATGCGAATCTCCTCGAGCACCTTGCGCGTAAGGTTCTGCGCTTCGTCAACGACCAGCACGACCTTCTTGCCATTCGAATACTGCTCGATAAGAAACATGTTGAGCATGTCCAGCAACTCAACCTTGTTCATGTTGAATGGCTTGAATCCAAACTCAGTCAGCACGGCCTGCAGGAATTGCGTCGGCGTCAGCTGTGTCTGGGAAACGACGGCGTAGATCACGTCGTCCTCCAGCTCAGACAGGAATGACTGCAGCAATGTCGTTTTGCCCGAGCCGATTTCACCCGTAATTACAACAAAACCATCGGCGAGCCAGATCGTCGATTCCATATACGCCTTGGCGCGCGCATGCTGCTTGCTCCAGTAGATGAAATCCGGATCGGGCGTCAGCCTGAATGGCTGTTCTGACAGCTTGAAATGTTGCAAATACGACATGTCAGTTAAGTTTACCTTCTTTTGCGGCCCGCGGCCCATGCCACGTTCTCACGACCGCACGTCGATCAGTTCACAGTCGCGCTGACGCTGTCCACCAGCTCATCGCGGCCTGCGGAGGTTTCGCTGACCACCGTGATATGTCCCAGTTTCCGGCCCTCTCTCGGGGTTTTGCCATAATCGTGCAGATGGGTGGCAGCCAGCTCGCGTGCGGCGTTCGGTATCTCGCCAATCAGGTTAACCATTCCGGCGTGTCCGAGGCTCCGGGTGGACCCCAGCGGCAGGCCAGTTACCGCCCGCAGATGGTTCTCGAACTGGCTGGTCGCGGAACCCTCTATGGTCCAGTGCCCGGAGTTGTGCACACGCGGCGCGAACTCGTTGGCGAGCAGCTCGTCACCACGGACGAACAGCTCGAGTGCCAGGACACCAACGTACTCCAGGTGTTCAAGCAGCTGACGCATGTAGCCGGAGGCCTTTTGCTCGAGGTAAGGAGCATCCAATGGCGCTTGTGACGTTCGCAAGATGCCGTCGCGATGTACATTGCGGGTCAGAGGATAGGTACGGATGTCTCCCGCCGCATTGCGTACGCCGATCGCCGAGATTTCCATGTCGAACGTGACCCACTGTTCGGCGATCGAAGCTTGTCCACCCACAGTCTTCCAGGCCTTCTCGATGTCGGCTGGTTTGCGCACGACAAACTGTCCCTTGCCGTCATAGCCGAGTCGGCGCGTCTTTACGACCATTGGCAGGCCGAGTTTGTTTGCGGCGACGGCGCAATCTTCACAGGCTCTGATGGCATGATGGCCGGATAGCGGAATGCCGAGTGCCGTGAATAGCTGTTTTTCGTACAAACGGTCCTGCGCCTGGCGCAGTGCATCGATCGGCGGATAGACAGGCACATCCTGGACAATACGTTGCAGGGCAGCGACCGGGACGTTTTCGAACTCGTAGGTTATTACATCGCAGGTCCTGGCAAGCTCATCCAGCGCCGCCGCGTCGTCAAAGGGTCGCTGAATAATCTCACCACAAACGCCTGCCGGCGGTGAGGGCGAAGGGTCCAGGAAGCGGCACTCGATATCGAGATCGCGGGCAGCAAAACCCAACATCTGGCCGAGTTGCCCGGCGCCGATAATGCCGACTCGCATCGAGCCTACTTCGTCGGATCGCTGTTGGCGAGGACCCGGTCGGTTTGCTGCTGGCGATAGTCATCCAGCGCTGCCGCGATCGCCGGGTCATTGTTGGCGAGCATTGCGGCAGCGAGCAGCGCCGCGTTGACAGCTCCCGCGCGACCAATCGCCATGCAGCCCACAGGAATTCCGGCGGGCATTTGCGCGATCGACAAAAGGGAGTCCATGCCATTGAGTGCTTTGGACTGCACCGGAACGCCGAGTACCGGCAGTCGTGTCTTGGCGGCCGCCATGCCGGGCAGATGGGCGGCACCGCCAGCGCCGGCGATGATGATTTTCAGTCCACGTGCCGCGGCGGACGCGGTGTATTCGAACAGCAGGTCCGGTGTCCGGTGTGCTGATACGACGCGAACTTCGAAGGCCACGCCGAGCGCTTCCAGGGTTTCGCTCGCGTGTCGCATCGTCTCCCAGTCCGACCGGGAGCCCATGATAATTCCGACTTCAATTGTCATCGCGAGATACTATCATTCCCGAAGGTTATTGGCAGAGGCGCGCTATCGCCGCGCGGATTGGCTCCGGATCCACCTGCCCCATGAGCTTGCCGATGTACTGCTTCTGCCGACGCAGCGCGCCGTGCGACTTGATCTTTTTCGCGTCGAGTACCGCTGCCAACAGATCTTCATCGAGATCCATCTGGCGTAGATCCGCTGCTTTCAATCCAACCAGGTCTTCGCCGAGTTTTTGCAGAGCCAGAAACTCCCGTTTTCTTGCGCTTTTACTAGGCTTTAATTCTGTCACCGGCTAAAGTACCTCCGCGTACGACACTGCGCCGGAAGTTTATCACGCGGCGGACCGGTGCACGGCAGACAACAACAGGATACGGAATGACATGGGAAAACTCGCCAAACGAGAATCGCTGAACCGGGAAGCGCTTGAGGGCCTCGTCAAGCTTGCCCTCGATGAAGCGGCAGGTCGCGGCGTCGACCAGGCGGAAGTTGCCGTCAGCCACGACATCGGCCTCTCTGCGACGGCACGACATGGCGACGCGGAAAACCTCGAATACACTAATGATCGGGGTATTGGGATTACTGTCTACAGAGACTCCCGGAAAGGCAGTGCAAGCACCTCCGATATTTCGCCAGAGGCGATTCGTGAGGCGGTTGCCAAAGCCTGTGCGTTCGCCGAGGTTACCGCCAGCGATCAGTACGCGGGTCTGGCCGATGCAGCGCTGATGTGCACAGATATCGTGGACCTCGATCTTGATCATCCCTGGGACATCGAAGCCTCGGATGCCATAGAGATCGCCATTGAGACGGAAGCGGCGGCCCTCGATTTTGACGAACGTATCAGCAACTCGGAGGGCGCCACGGTCTCTACGAATCGCGGCTCGCGCGCCTACGGGAATTCGCACGGTTTCGTGGGAAGCTCGACACGCACAAGTCACAGCATGACCTGCGTCGTGCTGGCGGAAGCCGATGGCGTCATGCAGCGCGATTACCAATACACTTCGGCACGGGATCCTGTTGAGCTCGACAAGCCTGCCGTCGTTGGCCAATCGGCCGCCAGTCGTGTCATCAATCGCCTTGGTGCGCGCAAGCTCAAGACAACCCGGGCGCCGGTACTCTATGTTCCGGAGCTCGCGCGGGGTTTCATCAGCCACGCAATCGGCGCGATCTCCGGCGGAGCGCAATACCGCCGCTCTTCCTTCCTGCTCGATGCGGCGGGCGAGAAGATATTTCCGGACTTCCTGAGCATCCAGGAACGTCCTCACCTGAGAAAAGCCATGGCAAGTACGGCCTATGACGCCGAAGGTGTCGCTACCTGGGATCGCGAAATCGTTACCGATGGCGTGCTGCAGGATTACATCCTGAGCAGCTATTCCGCGCGCCGGCTCGGGCTGTCGACAACGGCCAATGCCGGTGGCGCACAGAACCTCATCATTCCCGGCGGCGCCGGTCAGGACCAGGCGTCAATGATCCGGGAAATGGGGACGGGATTCCTGGTGCAGGAGTTGATCGGTCAGGGCGTCAATGGTGTGACCGGAGATTACTCGCGCGGCGCCGTTGGACAGTGGATCGAGAATGGCGAAATTCAGTACCCGGTTCACGAAGTGACTATTGCCGGCAATCTCCGGGAACTCTACTCGCGCATCGTCGCGGTTGGCGAGGATCAGGATCTTCGCGGTGGTATACGCTGTGGTTCGCTGCTCGTCGAAGAGATGACGATTGCCGGAAGTTAGCCGGAAGTTAGCCGGCGGATCGATTGAGCAGGTCGGACAAGGTCTGGTCCGCGACGGTCGACGCAACTGACTCGTCAAGATGCGTGCCGATTTCCTCAATAGCGGTTGACCATTGCGGTCGACTGATAGAGCCGGTCTCTCCGAAATCGCGTGCCACCGCAAGTATGTCCACAAGCAGGATATGCGTTGTGTCGCGGCCGGGAACAAGTTCCTCAGTTTCTGTCGAAGTCAGCAGGCCATGTTCTTCCAGGCCGGCAATAATCGGTTCGAGCGTGATCGAGGGGACTCGAAGTCTGTCGCTGATTTCTGTGACGGTGACAGTCGACTCGGGGTCGCGAAAAGCAAGACCCACAAGCAGCATCACGTTGAGCGCCAGTCGTTCACGCATGCTGCTTGACAACTGTGGCTCCCGGCGGCCTATTCGAAGGTAGGCCGGGTTCTGGTGGTAGAAAGCCAGCTGTGCGCCAACCAGCAGCACGAGCCAGTTCAGATACAACCATATCAACGCGATGATCGCTATCGCGAAGCCACCGTAGACCGTCATCGTCCTTGCGGAATTGACGATCACGGTAGCGACGACCATGCCCAGGGTGGCCCAGAGAAATCCACCGGCGACGCCACCGACCAGTGCGGACCCGACGCGTACCCGGGTGTTCGGCATGAACCAATAGAGGAAGGCGAATGCCCCGGTCACGATCAGGAAAGGTGCCACTTTGCTGGTCACAACGAATAACGGCCCGACAATCTGATTATCCAGCAGGTACTTCACAAAGCCCTCATCCTGCAACGAGCCAATCATGCCCAGCGCCAGCACGATGGCCAGCGGGCCAATCGTCAGCACGAAAACGTACTCGGTGAAGCGCCGTGCGAAATTACGTGGTTTGCTCACGTACCAGGCGTAGTTGAAGGCCTCCTCGACCTTTTGCACCATCGAGATTGCCGTGTATATGAAGAAGGCCAGGCTAAGGCCGCCGAGCAGCCCGCCGTTGACGTTCTTGACGAGCCGCATGACGTTGTCCGTAATTTCACGACCCTTATCACCAAGAGGCTCGAGAACAACGTACATTCTTTCCTCGAGCAACTCGTCGACACCGAAGCCTTTGAGGACGGCAAAGCTGAACGCAATGAGGGGGACCACCGACAACAGGGTGGTGTAAACCAGGCTCATCGCACGCAGCGTCAGTTGCCCGGCAAACATGTCACGCAGCACGGCGTACAGGTTGCGCAGCACGGCCCTTACGGCTCTGCCGGGCATACCATAGGTCTTGAGAGCGTCGCCCCACAGGACGCGGTCGAGCTGCTGGTTTACCTGGCTTAGCATTCCGTTATTGTACATCGTGTACGGCCGGTCAGGATGTGTTCCGGTTCACCGCTTACTACAAGAACCGAGGCTTTCATGAGGGTCGGGGTCCGATGCCCCTCAGGAGCCCGTCATGCGTTGGAGAGCTTCACGGTATTTCTCGCCGGTCTGTTGCAGCACGTCGGCCGGCAGTTCCGGTCCGGGTGCCGTCTGGTCCCAGTCGAGCGTGTCGAGATAATCGCGCACGAATTGCTTGTCGAAGCTTGGTGGGCTGCTGCCCGTCTCATAGGCATCCACCGGCCAGAATCGCGAGGAGTCCGGTGTCAGCGCTTCATCGATGATGTGCAGTCGACCCTCAGCATCGAGGCCAAACTCGAACTTGGTGTCGGCGATGATAATGCCGCGCTTGAGCGCGTAGGCGGCGGCCCTTTCGTAAATCTCGATGGATACATCGCGCACGTGTTTGGCGAGCTTTTCGCCGATGAGGTCGACGACCGTGTCAAAACTGATGTTCTCGTCGTGATCGCCAGAGGCAGCTTTGCTGGCTGGCGTAAACAGCGTTTTCGGCAGTCTCTCCGCCTGTTGCATGCCATCCGGCAAGTCAATGCCGCATACCTGCCCGGTGTCGAGGTAGTCGCGCCAGCCGGAGCCAATCAGGTAGCCTCGCACGACGGCCTCGATCGGCAACGGGCGAAGGCGCTTGACGACGAGCGAACGGCCCCGCAGTTGCTGGCGGGCTTCCGGGTCCTTAACGACATCGTCTACGGTCAGGTCGGTAAGCTGATTGTCGATGATGTCCTGCATCATGCGAAACCAGAACAGGGATATTCGAGTTAGCACTTCACCCTTGCCCGGGATCGGATCTGGCAACACAACATCATAGGCCGATAAACGGTCCGTCGTAACGATCAGCAGATGATTGTCGTCGACGCCGTATATGTCTCTCACCTTGCCACGGCCCAGCAAGGGCAACTCGGGAATCGAAGACTCAAATAAAACGTCGGAAGTACTCATCACTTGGCGCTCATTAATGCGGTCGGGTTGCGACGATGATCGCCTCTATGCTGGCGGCAGGCAAGCGCGCAGCATAGGAATGCCTGCGAACAACCGTTAGGATTGACCCTCTCCTGTCTAACTGATGCCTGGAATCCGTAGTGTACTGGGGCAAGATTATTGGCGCGTTGGCGGGGCTTGTAACACTCAAGCCCTGGTTTGCGTTGCTCGGCCTGTTTCTCGGTCACCAGTTTGATCGGGGCTTTGCGGATCGTTTCCGTGACTTCGAGAAGCAGGGTGCCGATATCGGGCGTGTTTCTGACGCCTTCCTGCGTGCGTTGTTTCAGAGCATGGGGAACCTGGCGAAGGTCGATGGTCGGGTTTCCGAGGAGGAGATCAGGGCGGCCCGAGTCATCATGCACAGACTCGGCCTGAGCCCGGCCAATGTCCGCCGTGCGATCGCCTGGTTCGACGAAGGAAAACGCCCTGGCTTCCCGCTGCCGCAAAGGATACGCGAGGCGCGACGTGTCAGCGTGAGGAGCGCCGCACAGCGCGTATTGTTCATTCGCCTGTTGCTGGAAGTCGTGTTGGCCAAGGACGCGCTCAAGAAGGAGGAGCGCGCAAAGATCTGGAGCATTTGCACCGAACTGAATGTTGGGCGCGTCGAACTGGCACAGCTCGAAGCGATGATTCGTGCCCAGAAAGGCTTCAAGCACTCACCGGCTGGGGATGCCGATGCGGCACGCGTGCGGCACGCGTATGAGGCGCTCGGCACATCGCCCGACTCCAGCAATGACGAGATCAAGAAAGCCTACCGGCGCCTGATGAACCGGAATCATCCGGACAAATTAGCCGGCAGCAATCCGAATGCAGTCGAACTTGCCGAGGCCGAGCGTCGGACACGGGAAGTACGTGTCGCCTACGAGATGCTCAAGGCACGTCGCTCGATACGATGACCTGTCCGATTCCCGACCCTTGAGGTAGAGTTGCCAAAACCGCTAACAGGAACAGCCGTGACGCCACTTATTGCTCCGTCCATTCTTTCCGCCGACTTTGCCCGCCTGGGCGACGACGTTCAGGCCGTGCTCGATGCCGGCGCTGATATCGTGCACTTCGATGTAATGGACAATCATTTTGTGCCGAACCTGACCATCGGCCCTCTGATCTGTGAGGCTTTGCGTAACTACGGTATCGAGGCGCCGATTGATGTGCACCTGATGGTCGAGCCGGTCGATCGAATTATTCCTGATTTCGCCGAAGCGGGCGCCAGCTATATTACGTTTCATCCCGAAGCCAGCCGGCACGTAGATCGCTCACTGGGCCTGATTCATGACCACGGCTGCAAAGCAGGTCTTGTGTTCAACCCGGCGACGCCACTGGATTGGCTCGAACACGTCATCGACAAGGTGGATATGGTGCTGTTGATGTCGGTCAATCCCGGGTTCGGTGGTCAGAAGTTCATTCCGTCGGCGCTCGACAAGCTGCGACAGGTCAGGAAGATCATTGCTGACAGCGGGCGTGAGATACGCCTCGAAATCGATGGTGGCGTAAAGGTAGAAAACGTTCGTGAGATCGCCGCAGCGGGGGCCGATACCTTCGTTGCAGGATCGGCGATATTTGGCAGTGATGATTACGCGGCGACAATCGCGGCAATGAAAGCTGAGATAGCAGGCGCTTAATCAACAATTGTCTATCGGCTGTACCCGTGGGCACTTCGGCAGGCGCAAATCGGAGCGCAGCGCGCACGCGCAGTATTTCTATTCATGGCTGGCTACGCTCCCGTCAAGCGGGACCGAGGTACGCTTTACTTCGTAGTATCAATGCGTCGTCGCGCTGCGTGAGTCATGACGGAGAGTTGCCCGGCGGGCACAGCAGACGGCCGCCAGTCAGCCTGTCTGGTGGCCGCTATTTTTGCTTTGATCTCAGAGCTTGCGGTTCGGGCGTGCCCCGTAGACAACGATCGTCTTGCCGCTGGCCGATACCAGGCCTTGTTCCTCGAGTACCTTCAAAACGCGCCCGGCCATTTCTCGCGAACAACCGACGAGGCGGCTAAGTTCCTGCCGGCTGACTTTGATCTGCATGCCATCCGGATGGGTCATGGCGTCCGGTTCGTTACACAGGTCCATAATCGCGTGCGCGACACGGCCGGTGACGTCGACGAAAGCCAGATCACCGAGCTTGCGGTTGGTGCGATCCAGGCGGGTTGCGAGTTGTGTCGCGAGTTCAAAGACCAGGCCCGGACTTTCGCTCGCGATCTGTCTGAAACGTGGGTAGGTCATCTCGGCGATTTCGCATTCGGTACGCGTGCGAACCCAGGCGCTGCGCGTCGGTTGCTCGTAGAAGAGCCCCATCTCGCCGAAGAACTGCCCCTTGTTCAGGTAGGCGAGCACCATCTCATTACCGTCTTCGTCTTCGATCATGACTTCGACCGATCCGTCGACGATGTAATAGAGAACGTCCGGGAGGTCGCCGGCATGGATCATCACCGTCTTGGATGGAACCGTACGTACGCGGCAATAGCTTAGAAACCGATTGATAGCCGGTACGTCGCTCAAGTTTTTGACTGTTGTTTGCATTGGTTGATCCTCGCCCCTGTTGCGCTACTCTTTTAATACAGAAAGCTTGCCAGAGCAAGCTAAGTCCGTGTTTTGTCGTGGTTTATCGTGTTTTGTAACCGACCTAAACCCAATACGCTGTTCTTGTCATGACTTTTGCGGATAATCGCATCAGTCGCTTCACCGGTCCCGGGAGATCCGCCGCACCTGCGTCGATGGCCTTTTGGCCGTGTTCGGCTTCTTCATCGCGCATCTGCTCAACGATGGCGCGGCTCCTCGCGTCCTCCGCGGGCAGGCCATCAAGATGACTCTCGAGGTGCTCGATAACCTGGCGTTCGGTCTCCGCGATGAACCCAAGGCTCCATTTGTCACCGAGAATGCCGCTCACCACACCGATGGCATAGGCGCCGGCGTACCAGACGGGGCTAAGTTTGCTCGGCTCTTCACCCAGTTCTCGAATGCGCTGCTCGCACCAGGCAAGGTGATCGAACTCCTCGGCGGCTGCTTCCTGCATTTGTTGTTCGATACTCGCGTCTCGAGCGACCGTGGCGTGCCCCTTGTACAACGCCTGTGCCGCCACTTCGCCGGCATGATTGACGCGCATGAGCCCGGCAGCGTGCGACTTCTGGGTGGCTGAGAGCGTGGACTCCTTGATAAGTCCGGCCGGGTTGTCGCGAGCCGGGCGCCCTGCAGGTGCCGCGATCGTACGCAATGCGTCATCGGCTCCCGCGAGCAAGCGGTCCAGAGCGGAAAGTTCACGATTTTTCACAACGTGAGTATAGCGAACCGTCGCCGGCTACCGTTATACTCCGCGGCCGTTTTCGGACACAAAAATCGAACTATCAGGAGAAAGTACATGAAATTGCGGTTCACAATGATCGTAGCGGCGCTACTTGCGCCGATCTCGTTGTTGGCACAGGAGGAGGCCAAGAGTCCGTGGGCCGGCAAGGCAACGCTGGGATATCTGGCTACGTCGGGCAATACGGAGAACTCAACGCTGAATACTGCCACAGAGGTCAGTTTCACGAAAGGCAAGTGGGAACATAAGGCGAATGCCGCCGCGATCAGCGCTGCGGAGAATGAGGTCAACACGGCCGAAGCGTACGAATTGGGGTGGAAGAGCGAGAGAAACCTGACGGACAGGGACTTTCTGTTCGGTCTTCTCGAGTGGCGCAAAGACATTTTTGGTGCCTTCGATACGCAGTTTTCCCAGGCGGTGGGCTACGGTCGCCGTCTCGTAAAGACGGACAAGCACATGCTCAATGTCGAGGCGGGTGTCGGTGCGCGGCAGTCTGAGACACAGGCCGGTCTGTCGGAGAACGAGACGATCTTCCGCGGAGGCGCTTATTACAAGTGGTTATTCAGCGAAACGGCCGAGTTTCGTCAGGACCTGACCGCTGAATCGGGCAGCGAAAACACCTATTTTGAGTCAGTCTCTGCTGTTTCCGCCAAGCTCGTGGGCAACCTGGCGCTGGTCGCGTCGTTCACCGTCAAGCACAACACCGACGTGCCTGCGTTGACGGAAAAATCCGATACCTTTACGGCTTTGTCACTCGAATACGGGTTCTAGTACGGCCGAAGACCGGCCTGGATGCTCGTTGAAGTCGGTAAGTTATTGAAAAGTAGATAAATAACGCGCCACGGGAACGGCGCGTTATTTATTGAGAAAAGGCCTGCATAGTTTGCATTAGGGCGGAGGCTACAGTAGAATTTCGCGCCTTTCGCCGATCTTGCATTGTTCTTGCTCGCGGCTGGCAGGCGGGTCTCCCGGCAAATGCTAGATACCCGGATAACACGATCATTCCCTTACGGAAATCAGAATTATGAAGACGTTTTCTGCAAAACCTGCAGAGGTGCGCCGCGACTGGTACGTGGTTGATGCAACGGGCAAGACGCTGGGTCGTCTTTCGACCGAGATTGCGCGGCGCCTGCGCGGCAAGCACAAGCCTGAATACACGCCGCACGTGGATACCGGCGACTACATCGTTGTCGTCAATGCCGAGAAAGTCCGCGTGACGGGTAACAAACTGAAGGACAAGATGTATCACCATCACACGGGGTACATTG
>CAYTTZ010000008.1:0-35829 GCA_964440945.1 uncultured Woeseiaceae bacterium | reverse complement strand
TCGCCGCGAACAGGAGCAGGATATTGGGCAGGAAGGCGATGACGCCCTGCTGATCCTCCGGGACATGCCGTTCATAAATTCCATCCATCTGCGTCTTCAACCAGGCGCCGTCGAGTTCGTCTGGCAGCATGATATAGGTCATGTTGCCAAGAGAAAGGTTGTTCCAGTTGCCAGCCAGGTCCCAATCGCGCATTCGCTTGAGTCCGCTTAACGGCGCTACGACTTCAAATGGTGAGTCCACTATTATCAGTGAATTGAAATGGGAGTTAAGTGGAACGTCTTCTACAACGGCAGCCACGTAATAGTCGAATTCGTTGTCGAACGTAACAACTTCGCCGCCAACGTCAGAACGGCCAAAGTACTTGATGGCAATTGACTCCGTAATAAGCAGACCGGAAGGGTCTTCGAGGGCGCTTGCGTCACCGTAAATGTAATTGAAATCGAATATGTCGAGGAACGAAGGGTCCGCAAAGCGAACGCCCTGGTAAAAGCCTTCTGCTCCCATCGCCAGCAGGAATTCCCTGTTAACAGTGCGCGCAACTGCCTCGACGTCCTGAAGTTCGGCCTCAACGATCGGGCCGACGGTCGTGTATGTGGCATCCATTTTGTCGACACCGACATTCAGACCGGGTGCTGCTGTTGAGCCAAGCGTGTAAACACGAGGCGTGTTCTCAAAGAACAGGTCATGAGTTTGTTCATAGTTGACCAGTAGGCCACCGAACACATAGACCGTAAGGCCGAGCGCGAGACCCGAAATATTTATCGCTGCGAAGACCTTATTCTTCCGCAGATTCCGCAGCGCGATTTTTACATTGTTCCAGAACATCGATGTCCCCAAATAGAATTCGGTCAAGCGCGTTCTAGGCAGCGCGTGTATTTTCTGTGACGATATGGCCGTCGAACAGATTTACGGTGCGATGCGCATAATCAGCATGGGAAGGTGAGTGCGTGACCATGACAATTGTCGTTCCCTCCTGGTTCAGCGAACGCAGCAGCTCCATAACTTCCTGGCCGTGTACTGAGTCCAGGTTACCGGTAGGCTCGTCGGCGAGAATCAGCGGCTGATCGCCTACCACTGCCCTTGCGACCGCGACTCTCTGTTGCTGGCCGCCCGACAGTTGGCCAGGCATATGATTGCCGCGATGGGCGATACCCATGCGATCCATTACTGCGCTAACACGTTTTTTCCGCTCGGCAGAAGGCATGTTGTGGTAGAGCAGTGCGAGCTCGATATTTTCTGCGACAGTCAGTTCATCGATCAGGTTAAAACTCTGGAAGATGAAGCCGATGTTCTGTTTGCGAATCTCGCTTCTCTGGGATTCCGAGTAGGGCGCAACGTTCTCGTCGAAAAAGAAGTACTCGCCGTCAGACGGGTTATCCAACATGCCGATTATATTCAGTAGCGTCGATTTTCCACAACCCGACGGGCCCATGATTGCGACGAAGTCACCTTGTTCGATTTCAAGATTGACGCCGTTGAGCGCGACAGTCTCGATTTCATCGGTACTGTAGATCTTGAACATGTTGTGTAGTTTTAGCATTGGAAGACCCTTGGATTGAATTCGAATAGACGGGTTTATCTGGCGGCGCTCAATTGGCTTCCAGCGTAAGTTGGTCCATGGCGGAAAAACTTGTATAAGGTGATGTAATGACCTTTTCGCCAGGCTCGAGTCCGTCGAGAACTTCGACAAAATCGGTATTGCGGCGACCGAGGCGTACGTTGCGCTTTACGGCTTCGCTGCCATCTGGCGAGACCACAAATATCCAGTTTCCGCCTGTCTCCTGGTAAAAGGAACCATTCGGAATAAGAATCGCATCGGCGTTATCACCGAGTGTCAGCCGGACCTGCAAGGTCTGTCCACGACGGAGCCCAGTCGGCTCATCTGCCAGGATCATGTCTACCTCAAATTGTCCGTCATTGACCTGCGGATAGATTTTCGAAATCCGAAGATCGATATCGCGACCATCGTGTTCCGCGACAGCGACCTGCTGCAGGTCGACTCGGCCAAGATAATACTCGTCGATCTTCACGTTGAGTTTGTATCCATCCGGATCGTCGATTTGTCCAAGGCGGCCGCCGCGCACTATCGATTGGCCAACTTCGATGTTGAAGCCGGAGAGTTTGCCGGGTAGCGGCGCGCGGACGTTGAGGTCGTCGAGGTTCTTGCGCGCGAAGCCGAGGCCCGCCTGCAGTTGGTCGCCAGCCCCACGGAGCTGTTTCAGCTGCTGCTCCTGCATTCGAGTATCTGTCGCCTGGCTTTCAAGTGTGATTTCGCGGCGACTGCGAAAGTAGCTTAGTTCATCCTGGAGGTCGTCCAGCGTTGACTGTGATACGAGGTCTTTCGATACCAACTCAGTTTGTCGACCGACCGCACGAGAAAGTCGCGTAATTTGATAGTCGATTTCAATGAGGTTTCTCTTGTGGGAGAGGCGGTTCTGTTCGAGCTGTAACTCGATGGTCCGCATATTGTTGAGCTGTTCTGTAACGGCTGCTTCGCGGCCAAGCACCTCGAGTTGCAGGTTTATATTCGAAAGAACCGCGATCAGATCACCCGCTTCGACAATGACACCGTCCTCAACGAGAATCTCGTCTACACGGCCGCCCTCGATAGCATCGAGATAAACGGTGCTACTGGGTACGAGGCGGCCACGCAGCGGTATGAAGTCCTCAAAGGTCCCAACCGTTACGTTCGAGACGGTGATGCGCTGGGAATTGATGCTCAGGCTCCGACCGCTCATGAGCGCGTCGATTAGCCACCAGGCGAACACTATGATAAGGAGGCCGGCCGCGGCATACGCGACATTGCGACCGATCGGGGTTTTCTTCGCCACCTTGCGGTCCATTCCCTGGCCGGACACGCCCATGCCTGATGGTTGGCCGCTGTCCCGGATTTTCCTGATTCTCTCCACGATAAATTTTGCTCTTCCCACGTTCGCACGCTCGGTATATCTATAGTGATAGCAAGTCCCGTGCCAATAGCTAAGTCTTTGTTGTTGTTGAGTTTCTGCGAGAATACGCGGCGAAAACTGTACGCTGGCGTACAGTGAGTGTACGATTTCGGACAGTCTGGGGACCGTAACTATGAGCAAATCAGGCAATATTCTCATCGTCGATGACGATGAAGATATCTTGACAGCCGGCCGGTTGCTGCTGCGGCGTCAATTCGCCGAGGTTGTGACTTGCAGCGATCCCGAACTAATACCGGAATTGCTTGCTGAGCATCAGGTCGACGTCGTGCTGCTGGACATGAATTTTGGCCCGGGCGAGTCGAGCGGCGAACAGGGCATGACCTGGCTGCAAAAAATACTCGAACTCGACCCCGACGCAGTTGTCGTCATGATCACGGCACACGGCAACATCAACACGGCTGTTGAAGCGATGAAACTCGGTGCGACAGATTTCATAGCCAAGCCATGGCAGAACGAAAAAGTAGTCGCGACGGTTTCGGCTGCGGTCAAGTTACACCGCAGCCGTATCGAGACAGAGGCTCTCCGAAAGACCAACCAGTTATTGCTGGAAGACTCAGCTTCGGGTGCAGACGATATCATCGGAGAGTCTGCTCAAATGGCGAAGGTTCTCGAACTGGTGAATCGCGCTGCCCCAACCGACGCGAATGTGCTGATACTAGGGGAGAATGGCACCGGCAAGGAACTCATCGCAAGAGAGATTCATCGCCGATCACCGCGATCGGATCAAATATTCCTTACTATCGATATGGGCTCGATCAGTGAGTCTCTTTTCGAGTCTGAGTTGTTTGGACATCGCAAGGGTGCGTTCACCGACGCCAGCGAGGATCGCCTGGGCCGTATTCAGGCGGCAAATGGCGGAACCCTGTTCCTCGACGAAATTGGAAATTTGCCATTGCATCTGCAATCAAAACTCTTGAGTGTTCTGGAACAAAGACAGGTTACTCCCGTCGGTTCCAACAGGCCTCAGGATTTCGACGTTCGAATCGTCGCCGCAACCAATGTGCCCTCTAGTCGCCTTAGAGACCGGGAACATTTCAGACCTGACTTGCTGTTTAGGCTGAATACGGTCGAGGTGACCATTCCGCCGCTGCGCGAACGTATCGATGATATTTTACCGATCGCACGCCACTACCTAAAAGTCTATGCCCAGCGGTACCCGGGAAATCGTCGAAAATTCTCACGGGCGGCTGAGGAAGCGCTCCTTGGCTACGAGTGGCCTGGAAACGTGCGCGCCCTGCGCCACGCTATCGAGCGCGCTGTGATACTTGCGATTGGCGATGTTCTTGAGCCCACCGACCTGCAGCTCGACTACGTGACAGACGTACCTGGGGGCCAGCCCGTATCCGTCGCACCAACAATTCTCAACCTGGATCATATGGAGAAAGAAACAATCGAGAAGGCTTTGCGTAAGCACGGCTTCAATATCTCACGTGCCGCGAGCGAGCTGGGATTGACGCGCGCATCCTTGTATCGGCGCATGGAAAAGCATGATATCTAGACGTTTCCTGAACCTGTTGATTGCGCGATTCGTGCTAGTGGGCCTGGCCATGGTGGTCGTAGTCTGGCTATGGCTGCGTCCTGGCTACCACAGCGCGACTTTCCTCGCACTTGCCATGCTCATTTTGCTGGCTGCCGCGCTCTGGCGACATGTGAGCCGCACCAACAGGGAGGTCGCCCGGTTTCTGGACGCTGCCCGGTATGCGGACTACTCGCAGCGATTCGATTTCGAAAAGGACGGTTCTGGTTTCGAGTCTCTCGGGCAGACGTTCACGGAGATAATGGAGCGCATGCGTGCGCGCGGTGCCGGCCAGGAGACTGACATTCGTCGATTGCGTGCCTTGATCGAGCACATACCGGTTCCTTTGCTTACTCTTCATGCCGATAATGCAATTACATTGCAGAACAATGCGGCGCGCCGTTTATTTGGAGCGGAGCACGTTACGAATCTCAGGGACCTGAGGAGATTCGGAGTCAATTTCGCAGAAGCAGTTACTGAAGCTGTCCCAGGTGACCGGCAACTGGTTACATTTACGGTCGAAGGGACCGAATATCACCTGACGCTGGCAACAACGGAGATTGTTGTCGCGGGAAAAAGTGAGCGCCTCGTTTCGCTACAAGATATTCAGTCCGAACTTGACGCAACCCAGGCCGCAGCATGGGAAGACCTCGTGCGCGTTCTTACCCACGAAATCATGAACTCAATTACGCCCGTCACCTCACTTGCGACGACGGCAGTCGACGTAGTCGATGACGCTATCGAAAAGGCAGCGAATCATGAACCGATTTTGGACGATCTCCACGACCTGAGAGACGCGGTGTCCACCGTCGCAAGACGCTCGGATAGCCTTACCCAGTTCGTTGAGAGTTACCGGCAAATTTCTCGACTTGCGCCGCCGGAAAAGCAGCGTGTTCATCTGTCGGCTCTGTTCGAGGCAGTCAGCCGTCTCGCGGCGGCCGAATATCCCCACAATAGCGTGGAGTTTTCCTGCGCGGTTACTCCGACAGAGCTTGATGTCTACGCTGATCGCGACCTTCTGGAGCCCGTACTACTGAACTTGCTGCGCAACGCGTGGCAGGCTACAAAACTCGTGGACAAACCCGTTGTCGAGCTTAGCGGTCGTCTGAATCGACGCAGCAACGTAGTTATAGAGGTGTACGATAACGGCCCCGGGGTTCCTGACGAAATGGCTAGAAAAATATTCGTTCCCTTTTTCACTACCAAAGAGGGAGGATCCGGTGTTGGACTCGCTCTGGCGAGGCAGGTAATGATTGCGCACGGTGGGTTTATCCGAGTCAATCGAAACGAGGCGGGTGGGGCGACGTTCAGCTTGACGTTTTAGTAGCCTGTCCGAAGTCTGCGGTTAAATAACAGCTAAACAAAGCGGTGCAATATGACAAGAGTCGTTATCCTCTACTCCACCACAGATGGTCACACGGTGGAAATCTGCAAGCGTCTCAAAGAGGCGATCGAAACCGATGACCACAATGTTCAACTACTTGACGTCAAGGACGATCCGGAGCTGACTGCGGACTCATTCGACAAGATCGTCATTGGGGCGAGTATTCGCTACGGCAAGCACCAGCCGCTGGTGAACGAGTTCATCAAGAAGCACCAGCCCCTCCTGGAGAGCCATCCGAATGCGTTCTTTTCCGTTAATGTTGTTGCGCGAAAGCCCGAAAAGAACACACCTGAGACGAACCCGTACCTGCAGAAGTTCCTGAAGCAAATAGCCTGGAAGCCGCAGCTGCTGGGCGTATTCGCGGGCCGGATTGACTATCCGAGTCTCGGTTTCATGGATAAGCACATGATCCGCCTGATCATGTGGATCACGAAGGGCCCGACGGACCCGAAGCTGACGGTTGAGTTCACGGACTGGAACAAAGTCGAGGAATTCGGGCGCAAAGTTTCGGAGCTATAATTAGACCTTCTCTACCAGGAGAACAGCCATGGCATACCGACAATACTGTGTTGTAACAGGCATTCTCTTGTCGATCGTTGCGCTAGCTCACCTGCTACGCATCCTCTATGGCATGCCGGTCGTTGTTGATACTTACGATGTGCCAATGCTGGTGTCCTGGTTTGGATTCGTGGTGCCTGCTGCGTTGGCGTTTTGGGCATTCCGAATTTCGAGATCCTGAGGCTGAAATATGCAGTGTTCGCCAGCGCCACAAGGTGGGCATGAAGCGCGTTCAGTTCCGACGCGGTGAAATATTTAAAGCGCATTTGCTCGACTTCGGTCAATTTTAAGAGGATACGTCTGGTGCAACAAAGAACTCTGGGTAATACGAATAGGAAACTTCCAGCGATAGGGCTGGGCTGCATGGGGTTATCGGAGTTTTACGGTCCGCCTACGGAACAAGGCGCAGCGATAAAGCTCCTGCACAAATCAATCGAGCTCGGCGTCCGCCATTTCGACACGGCAGAGATGTACGGCATGGGGGCGAATGAGGCGCTGCTCGGTGAGGCGTTCAGTGATCGGCGTGACAAAGTGTTTATTGCCACGAAATTCGGGCCGATGCGGGATCCGGAGACTGGAATTCCTACGGGCATTGACGGGTCGCGTGACAATTGCCGCCGAGCCGTTGAGGCTTCACTAAAGCGATTGCAGACCGACATCATCGATTTGTATTACCTGCATCGTGTCGATCCGGCAACGCCGATCGAGGAGACGGTAACCGCGATGGCGGAACTCGTAGCCGAGGGCAAAGTGCGCGCCATCGGCTTGTCCGAGGCGTCTGCGGACACGATACGACGAGCCGCGAAGATCCATCCGGTCTCGGCGGTGCAATCGGAGTATTCCATATTCAGTCGCGACATCGAAGCGTCGGTGATCCCGGCCTGCATCGAGGTGGGGGCGACACTCGTCGCCTACTCACCGTTGGGAAGGGGGATGCTGTCTGGCAAGTTTAAAGAGCAGGCGAGTCTTGGTGAAGGCGACTACCGCGCAATGACGCCGCGCTACCAGGGTGACGCGTACCGAGCCAATGTCGAGCTTGTCGACGAGATCGAGAGCATCGCCTCGGCACGGTCCTGCGTATCCGCGCAGATTGCTTTGGCATGGGTGCTCGGTCGTGGCGACGATGTCATGACGATTCCCGGTACGACCAGGCTCGAGAATCTAAAAACGAACCTTGGGGCCTACGATATTGAGTTAACCGGGGACGAGCAGTCGATGCTTGATCGGCTTGCGGATCAGGTTAAGGGCGACCGCTATGACGAGCGCGGCATGTCGATCATCAATGGCTGAAGACACAGGACAGCCGTCCAGGCACTCTCGACTCAGGTGGGGGCTGTTTTGCATCGCCCTGGGTTGTTACCCGATTGCAATCGCGCTGGGTTTGCTTCCTATTGATGAAGCCAGACTAATGGCGCCCATGTGGGTGATCGCGATGGCAGGAATGCTGTTTGTAATCGGCGGCGCCATGATTTTAATAGGCGAGCATTTCTGGGCTAACGACCTGCTGGCAGGGATCCTGGGCCTGCTTTTCGGCATTGTGTTTACCTGGATTTCACTCCTCAGTCCGAGCGAGGGATTTTCGGGCGGCGTTCCACTGCTTTCCGGCGAAAGCAACCTCACGCTCGGACGCTGGATGTTTGGCATCGGTGCGCTGATGGGTTTTGCGGTTTCCGCATACGCGTTTCGGCGCGCAGCTCAGTCGCTCAGGTAATCTGCGTAGTCGGAGACGTACTTGGCGGCGCTGTCGGTGGCAATCATCACCGCTCTGCCCTTGCTGGTCGCGCCCATCTCGACTGCTACGTGTAACACGGCCCCGGTCGTTGGGCTGACCATCGCGCCTTCCGTGCGCGCGACCTTGATGCCAGCTTTGAACGCCTCTTCATCGCTTACCGATATGAGATCGTCGAGTAGTTCGCGGTCGAGTATGGCTGGGAAATGCTCATCGGGGAGGCCGGAGATTCGCTTGATTCCAGATAGGTTATGGTGGCGGCTCGCCGGCTCCACGCCGATGATCTTGATGGCCGGGTTCATTTCCTTCAGGTACTGACCTGCGCCACTGATCGTGCCACCGGTGCCGATGCTCGCGAAGAAATAATCGAGTTTGCCGCCGGTCTGGCGCCATATCTCGGGCCCCGTCGTGTGGTAGTGAGCGGCCACGTTAAGCTCGCTCTCGTACTGGTTCGGGCTGACGTACTTGCCGTCGTACGCAGGGCTTTCGACCATGCTTTTGGCAACGCCGCGTGCGCCTTCTGACGGAAACAGCGGGCACATCTCGTCTTCCACTTCGATCAGCTCAGCGCCGAGAAACCGCAGCAGCGCTTTCTTTTCCTCCGGCACGCCGTCAGGTACCACGATCTCGATCGGGATGTTGCGGGCGTTGGCGAGCGCGGTTAGCGCAATGCCGGTGTTGCCCGCCGAGGGTTCGACCAGTGACTGGCCCGCTTTCACCGTCAGGCCATTCAGCATGAAATGCGCCGTGCGATCCTTGATCGAACCAAACGGGTTCATGCCCTCTAGCTTCAGCAGCATCTCGAAATCGGCGTGCGGATTGAAGCGTTCACCCAGGCGCAGCATGGGTGTCGGGTTCTCGGGGCTCGGGATCAGGTCGGCGATGGAATCGAAGATCTGGTCGTCGTAGCGGAAGATTTCTTCAACGCGGGCGTTCATGTCATTGAGTGTATATAGCCCGAACGCATGAGCAATGATCTGCCCAGATGGCTTCGTTATACCGTTATACGATTTCCCTATAAGCTGGCGGCTTACTACGATGGGATACGCGAACTAGTCCCTTATCTGTCGGCAAACCAAATGACGCGCCGAATATCTTCTGGCCGCCAGCATTCCTGAGAATCAAAGTTCTCAAAGGTCAGGCTGTAGTCGACTTGGCTCACGCTTGTATCGTGCTAGCGCGTCGACAAGAGTCGGTCGAGGTAATCGAAAGCGATGCTTGACTCCGACTGCACGAGGCCGAACAAGGCTTCTTCCCGGACATCATGATCGAGTGTCCTGTCTTCGATGACCCGGCGAAACCATTCGACATTGTCTTTCGCCGGTACGACCCCAAGAGTCGCGATCGTCGCCGTGGTCTCCACCGGGCATTCCGAGCTCAGCACGCGAATTTTTTGCGGCTTTCCGCCCTTTATCAAAACGTAGAACTGCACCTGCCCGGGTCCTGCGGCACAGTCGCCGTCGCTGCTGAAGCTCATGTGACGACCGTCCAGGTTGCAGCCGCTCTGAGATCGTTTCCCGTGCTGCCAGGTAAAGCAGCACGCCTCGGTGACCGCGCCGGCCTCGTCGGTCTGCCAGCTGTGCCAGCCATCTCCGATCGTGACAAGCTCCGCGAAAGCGGGCTTGCTGACAACAATCAGGATTCCAGCAAGCGCAAAGGCCAAATACTTCTTCGGGCGCATTACTGGCCGCCATCAAGCGCAGAGTCGACGATATCCCAGACATCATCACTGTCCATCATGACGAGGTACTCGAGCAGTTCTTTCTTCTCCGCCGATGACTCTGATGAACGGTATAGCTCCAATACGCCCGTGTCGTAATCCGAGATCATCATTCCGTCCAGTGCAGCTTCACGGATATCGTCGGAAGCGGCGCCGCGATAAATTTCCACCAGTTCCGAATTGACCTGGTCACCGCCAATTATGCCCAACGCCTCGATGGCCTCCGCCTGCATGGCAACGTCACTGCCATCACGCGCAAGCTCGCGCAGCGTCTCGAAGTCTCCCGAAACGGCGTAGGCGTCGATCAACGTTTCGGACACGCCGGTGCGGCCTCGAAGTTCACGCAACTCGTCGCTTGCCCCCATCGCGCCCAGTATTTCGACGGCCTCTTCGAAGTCGTCGCTATTGTCGGCGTTTACGGCTATCTCGAAAACGGCTTTCTCGTCTCCCGCGATCAAGTAGGCTTCCAGCACGGCGTCTCGCGCCTCGCGGTCGCCCGCAGAGTAGATAGCACCCAGTTCTGCCAGAGCGATTTTGTCGCCCCCGATACCTATCATGCGAATGGCCTCACCCTGCAGTGAGCCCTTTTCCTCACGCGCAAACCGGAGCAGGGTTGCCTGTGCTTCCTGGTTATCGATCTGGCTGAGAATAAATAAGGCGCGCTCCTTGACCTCGTCGCTGCTATCGCCGGCCAACACTTTGTTCACGAGTGGCATCGCT
This sequence comes from uncultured Woeseiaceae bacterium, assembly GCA_964440945.1. GTDB lineage: Bacteria > Pseudomonadota > Gammaproteobacteria > Steroidobacterales > Woeseiaceae > UBA1847. The sequence goes on along the minus strand of CAYTTZ010000008.1, from coordinate 25,232 downwards.
CTTTCTGCCGGCGCGCTCATCAGCGCCTCGAGCGCTGCTATTTTAAGCTCTTCGGCGTCATTGTCTGTTTCAGACTGGGCGACGCTCGCGCTCGACAGCGCCAGCCCTGCGACGATAACTACAAGTTTTGTCAGGTTGTTCATATCTTCATTTTCCAATCAGGTTGTCTGTGTATCATCTGATGACTCACGTGCCAGTTTGGTTAGCATTACGTTCAACTCAAACGCGAGCTGCGTCCGCAATGCCTCCGCATCCTCGGGTGCTATGTCCGTTGCCGCCAGCTGTAAGAGTATGGGTTCGAACGCACGCAGTACCCGCGCCAGCTTGGGCGCACCGTTGTTATCGGCAGCCAACTCGTACATACGGTTTTGCCCGATGAGTTGCAGTACCAGCGTCGTCCGGTCCGCTTTGTCACCCAGGTTCGCTATCTGCTTCTGGCTGTCGCGAAAATGCACCTGCAGTCCGCGCGTGAATGCCGCTGGAACAGAGCCGGGTTGAGCGGTCGAGGCGACCAGTTCCGGATTCTGTCGCGTGTCCAAAGTGGCCTGGTCATCGGTCACGTACATGCCGATTCCGACTCCGATCGCGAGTGCCGCTGTTACTGCCACGCCCCAGAAAAACGAGCCTGGGTGCCAATGGCTCGACGTTACCCGCTCGCGCTGTCGTTCCAGCGCGGCGGCTTCATCGACGGCGCTATGCCAGCGCTGAACAACATGCTCAGGTGGCGGATGTTTGTCCGCTGCGTGTGCCGCGACCAGCTTGTCCAGGTCCTTATCCATGGGCTTCTCTCTGTAATTCCTGCATGTTTACGCGGAGCTTTTTGACGGCCCGGAAAACGGCCTGCTTCACGCGGGCCTCGGTACAGTTCAGCTCTGTGGCGATCTCTTTCGCGCGCCACTGCTCCAGGTGCTTCAGTACAAAACAAACTCGCTCCACTTCCGTTAGCTCGCTCAACGCGTGCGCAAGGCTGCTTTCGAGTTCGTGCTCTTCCAGTACGCGGTCCGGCGGCAAGGTACCGCTGGACACATCCGTTTCGAGGGGTTCGAATACGCCCGGCCGGCTCTTGCGCAGCAGCCCGAGTGCGGAATTGATGGCGATGCGATGAATCCAGGTATCCAGCCTCGCGGAGGCGTGGAACTGGTGGCGCTTGTTCCAGGCATTGAGCAAGGCATCCTGCACCGCGTCGGCGGCGAGGTCGGGGTTTCTCGTGATCTTCAGGCACGCTGAATACCAGCGATCAGAACGCGCCGATATCGCCTTGTGAAAATCCGCTTGCGTCGGCACATGGCCGATATTCATTACTGCCACCATTGAAACTTGGATGCTTCGCGCACCAAAAAGGTTAGCTCAGTCGCTAGACTGCCTGCCCAGCAGCGGACCCGGACGACCAGGCCCACTGGAAGTTAAAACCGCCCAGGTGTCCCGTAACGTCGACGACCTCGCCAATAAAGTAAAGTCCTGCCTGTTGCGAAGACTCCATGGTCTTGGAGGACAGCTCGGTCGTATCCATGCCGCCCAGCGTCACCTCGGCCGTGCGGTAGCCCTCAGTGCCGGCCGGTTTCAGCGACCAGTGGCTGAGGTTCTGGGCGATACGCGTTAACACTTCATCCGGGATTTCGGTCAGCGGCGTGTCCGCGACCGCGGACCACAACGAGGTTTGCAACTCGTTGACCAGCGCGCGTGCCAGGGTTGTTGCCAGCACCGTTCGCAGCAGTGACTTCGGCTGCGATGTCTTGGCGTCGAGCAGGAAGCCGGCGGCATCTCGTCCCGGGAAAAGGTCCACGACTATCTCCTCGCCCGGCGACCAATAGCTTGATGCCTGCAGGATTGCGGGCCCGCTCATGCCCCGGTGCGTAAAGAGTATGTCCTCGGCAAACGTGGTATCCCCGGCACTTACTTTGGCAGGCGCACTGACGCCGGACAAACGCCCAGTCATCTCGTGGAAGGTGCCACTGAATGTAAACGGCACAAGGCCAGCGCTGGTGTCGTACACGGCATGTCCGAACTGTCGCGCCAGCTGATAGCCGAATCCGGTGGCACCCATTCTTGGAATGGACAGCCCGCCTGAGGCAACCACCAGAGATTCGGACCGGACGCTGCCTTTGTTTGATGTAACGGTGAAGCCATCGTCAAACTTTACCGTATCGATCTTGCAGTGCGTCCTGATGTCGACGCCTGCGTTTTCGCATTCAGCGAGCAGCATCGCAACGATGTCTTTCGAGGAGTTATCACAGAACAGCTGGCCCAGCGTCTTTTCGTGATACGGGATACTGTGTTTTTCGACCAGGGCAATAAAGTCCCACTGCGTATAACGCGATAGCGCTGAAATGCAAAAGTGGGGGTTGTGCGAAATAAATCGCGACGGTTCGCAGTGCAGGTTCGTGAAGTTACAACGACCGCCACCTGACATGAGTATTTTCTTGCCGATCTTGTTGGAGCCTTCGAGGACAATAACCTGCCGACCGCGACTACCGGCGGTAATCGCACACATGAGCCCGGCAGCACCGCCACCGATGATAATCACGTCGGTTGTTGTCATGGCGGGAGCATAGCAGTCCCGGTGTTTCTTGACCTTTAGCGGTCTAATTCCCTTTGAGTTCGTTTCAGCGCTACTCTATTAATGGAGTCTATGGGCGGACCCCTCGCAGAGACTCTCTACCGCAAGCAGGCCATTGAAGCACTGTCCAAACGTTCGTTCGGCAGGCCAATAGCGACTGTCCCCAGGCCCTGGTCATGGCTTTCCGCTTTTGTCCTCATTGTCGTTGTGACTGCTGGCATGTTTCTCTCGACGGCGGACTATGCTCGAAAAGAGTCCGTGCGTGGCTGGCTGATCGTTCGCGATGGAGTTGCGCTCATTAGAGCCGACACCGCTGGCGTGGTTGATCGAATCGCTGTACCGGCGGGGGAACGGGTGCTGGCAGGCGAGACCCTGATTGCGCTGCGCAAAGAGCGCTATCTTGCCGACGGTCGCAGCCGACGTGATGAGATTGGTAGCAAGCTGCGCGAACAGACCGCGTCGCTCGCAATACAGGTCAAGCTGCTGCGGGCTGCAGAGAGCGTCGAACACGACTCGATCGAAACGCAGCTCGATAGTCTCGATGAGCAACAGGGTGCACTGTCGTTGGAGACCGCTGATCAACAGCGTCAACTGCAGACCGCGAATGACAAGCTGTCGCGCCTTGAGAAGTCGACGTTCAGCGGCGCGAGCAGTGACTGGGCTTTTCTGAATCAGCAAGACGAGTATGCACAGCTGCGACAGCGTAGCGCTCAGCTGCTGCAAAGCCGTATCAGGCTCAAGCGAGAACAGCAGAAGCTGCGCTCGCGTGCCAGGTCGCTGCCGTTGGAGACCGAACGCTCAATTGAGGGTCTGGTGTCGGAAATGTCTCAGCTGCAGCAGCGACTTACAGACCAGGAATTTGAGCAAAACGTTGCGTTCAAGTCCCCAATCTCTGGAAGACTGGCGTCGGTGGAGGTGCGTGAGGGAGAGACCGTCGTACCGAACCAGAGAATGGCAACGGTGATGCCGGCGGATGCCCATTTACTGGCTGAGGTGTTTGTTCCCTCCAGCGCAATCGCTTTTATCAAGCCTGGGCAGCCAGTTCGATTGATGTTTGACGCGTTTCCCCAACGGCAGTTCGGGACGTTTGCCGGAGAGGTTGCAAGCGTATCCGATGCTGTTCTTATGCCAGCGGACTTGCCGCAGACGTTCTTCCCGAGGGAGGCTACCTTCAGCGTTAAGATCCGAATAAGAACGCAAACTGTCGAACTCGAGACAGGCAGTGTCCCGCTCAGGCCCGGGATGCTACTTGCTGCGGAGATCATCCTTGAGAGCCGGCGCCTGATTGACAGGGCGCTGGAGCCGCTTCGTTTGCGTCGGCGGACACAGACCTAAATGCCGCGCAGCGAATGGGTCGTACCCTACCTCCGCATGGGCGTAGCAACCGGGCTGCCCGTCATACGGCAGAACACGGCATCCGAATGCGGTCTGACCTGTGTTGCGATGATTGCTAATTACCTCGGCGTTGGGGCCGACCTGGTCGAACTTCGCAAGGAGAACCGGGTTTCCCTGAACGGCTCAACGCTAAAAGGAATCGCGGCGATCTGTAACCGCCTTCGTCTATCCAGCAGGGCTGTGCGCTGCCGGGTCGACGAGCTGAGCCGGCTGCGGACACCCTGTTTGCTGCACTGGGGTCTGAATCACTTCGTCGTTCTGAAGTCCGTGGCTCGTAAGCACCTTATTCTTCATGACCCTGCCCGTGGTGCTGTCAAAGAATCCTATGCGCAAGCGGCCGAAGGGTTCACCGGTATCGCCCTGGAAATCTCGCCTGGCCCGGAATTTCGAAAAACAAGGCCACCGCCTCGGCTGCGCCTGAGCGCGTTGCTGCCTGTTGATGCGGCGTTGCTCAGATCGCTGTCAGTCGGGTTGTTGCTCGCCCTGGTCTGTGAGCTGCTATTCCTGGCTTCGCCGTTTTACCTGCAGCTCGTTATCGACGAGGTGCTGGGCAAAAGCGATACGTTGCTTTTGAATACGGTCGCCGTCGGATTTGGTCTATTGCTGTTACTGCAGGTCTTCGCGAGTACGCTGCGGCAACTTACCTTTCAATACCTGAGCCAGGTATCTGTATTCGATATAACAGCGCGTATCCTCGATCGCTTGCTGAGCCTGCCCCTGACTTACTTTAGTGACCGAGATCTTGGCGACGTCCAGCACCGCATCAATGCTCTCAGGCGGGTGCAAAATTTCATCGTTCACTCGGCGCCGGCACTGCTCCTGGACCTGCTATTCGTCGGGCTCATTGTCTGTCTGATGACGGCGTACGATCTTCGACTCACGGTTCTCGCCCTCGTCGTCGTGCTGGCCTGGTTCTGTTGGAGGGCGATTATCTACCCCATAAGCTATCGCCTCGCTACGGCAATCGCGTACGCCGAATCGTCGGTCGACACCCATTTCCTTGAAACGCTACGCTCCGTACAGACAATCAAAATGTGTCGAGGTGAGGGGGCCCGCCTTTCGGAATGGCGTAACCTTTTTGCCGCCGGCATCAACAAAAAAATACAGGCGGGCAATGTAGGGATACTCGATAGTGCGATGCGCCAGCTGCTGCTTCAGGGTTTGCGCGTTCTCTGTATTTATCTGCTGGCGCGAAAAGCCCTTGAAGGTCAGATGAGCGTTGGCATGGTGTCCGCGTTTGTTGCCTATCTCGGGATGTTCATTACCCGGGCTGGCGGAATCGTTGATCGGATAACGGAATACAGGCTCCTCGAGGTGCCGATGGGCAGGATTGCCGACATCGTCTTCGCGGGGAGGCCGTCGGCTGACGAAGAGGTCGACGGAAGAGTGACTACCGGTAGCCAGGTTGAACTGCGGCACGCCGCGTTCACCTATTCGCGAGACGAGCCGCGTATTCTGAAGGACTGTTCATGCGAGATCGCGGAGAACGGATTTACGGCGATCGCTGGCTGCTCGGGAGCCGGCAAGAGCACACTACTGCGACTCATCGCCGGGGTTGAAGCGGCCTCTGATGGTGAGGTACTGATTGGCGGGCTCGCGATCAGGTATTGGCAGCAGCGACACCTGCGAGAGTCCGTGGCATCCGTGTTCCAGGACGATTGCCTGCTGAAGGGGTCCGTTGCGGAAAACATTGCGCTGTTCGATAACGAGTGGGACATAGACAATGTGCAACGCGCAGCACGGCAAGCCTGTATTCACCTGGATATCGAAGCACTGCCAATGGGCTACGAGGCGCGCATTGCGGATCTGGGCTCGTCGCTCTCCAAAGGTCAGGTGCAGCGTGTCCTGCTTGCGAGAGCCTTTTACCGCAAGCCAAAGCTGTTGCTGCTTGATGAAGTGACCAGCGGCCTCGATGCTGAGCTGGAGAAAAAGGTCATTAGATCGATCGCAGCGCTGGAGGCGACGAGAATCGTCATAACACACAGCGACCAGATGCTGTCTGCCGCCGACGAGGTTCTGTGGCTGCATAACGGAGTGCTGTTATCATCCCGGCCTGAATTGAACGTATGAGGCGCATGATGAACTCCAACAACAAGATCCTCACCGCAGTACTTCTGACCCTGTCCGCAGGCATCGCTTTCTCCGCCGACGAGGAAGAAGAAAGCTGGGATGTCAACGCAATACCTGGCGAGCCGCGGGAAATCAGTATCGATACGCGCAGCGGCTCGTGGATGAGTCTCGACGTCAGCCCGGATGGCAAGACCATCGCCTTCGATATGCTGGGCGATATCTACTCGCTGCCGATTGCGGGCGGTGAAGCCAGCTCGATCGACAGTGGCCTTGCCTGGTCCATGCAGCCACGCTTCTCGCCCGATGGCAGCGAGATCGCGTTTATCACGGACGCGGGTGGCGGCGACAACATCTGGATCATGAAAGCGGACGGCAGTGATGCGAGGCAGCTGACCAAGGAAGATTTTCGTCTTCTGAACAACCCCTACTGGTCGCCTGATGGAAAGTACATCGCGGCACGCAAACATTTCACAACGCAACGTTCCCTGGGTACCGGCGAAATCTGGATCTACCACCGTAATGGCGGTGACGGTGTAGCCGTTGTAGAAAAGCCCGGCGAGACGCACCAGAAAGAGCTCGGTGAGCCCACCTTCTCACCGGATGGTCGGTACATTTATTACTCGCTGGATCAGACCCCCGGCAGCACGTTTGTTTACGCGCAGGATTCTAACGGCGAGGTATTTGCGATTCGCCGCCATGACCTCGAGACGGGTGAGAATATCCTCTTCGTCTCGGGTGCCGGCGGTGCCGTGCGGCCCGCGCCCTCGCCGGACGGCAAGTACCTGGCGTTCGTTCGTCGCATTCGTGGCGAGAGCGCGCTGTTTCTTAAAGATCTAAGCAGTGGCGCGGAATTCCCGATCTACACCGATCTCGACATGGACCTGCAGGAAGTCTGGGCCGTGCACGGTACTTATCCGAACATGGACTGGATGCCGGATTCGAAGAGCATCGTGTTCTGGGCGGGTGGTGGCATCAAGCGCGTGGATATCGCCAGCAAAAACGTCACCGACATTCCGTTTCACGTCAAAGACACACGCACCGTCTATGATGCGCCGCGGCCACCTGTCGACGTCGCGCCCGCGAGTTTCGAAACCACGATGGTTCGCAACGCGGAAGTCTCTCCGGATGGCTCCAGGGTTGTGTTCGAGAGCGCTGGCCGTCTCTATACGAAGAGACTGCCCAACGGTGAGGCAAAGCGGCTAACCAGCGATGCGGAGGATCATTTCGAATACGACCCGAGCTGGTCGCGCGATGGCCGCAACATTGCGTTCATCACCTGGGATGACCAGGAGCTTGCGAACATTCATCGGGTAAAGGCATCGGGCGGCAAGAGCACGCGGCTGACGCGGAAACCAGGTCATTACCACGGCCCGCGTTTCTCCCCCGACGGCAAGTCGATCGTCTTCGAGGCAAATGGTGGTGGCTACCTGACGTCTCCGGACTGGTCGATGAAGACCGGGGTGTTTGTCCTGGCGGCGAGCGGCGGCAATGCACGCGAAGTCACTTCGGACGGCAGCAATCCCCACTTCGGCGGGCGCAACGACAGGCTTTACGTCACGCGTAGCGGCGAAGGCGGACGGTCGCTGGTCAGTATCGATCTCGATGGCGATAAGGAACGCACACACGCGAACGGCAAGGACCTGTTGCGCTACGAAGTGTCGCCGGATGATGAATACCTGGCGTTTCGACAGAACTACCATATCTACGCGCTGCCTTTGCCACCGGGCGGCAAGCCGCTGGAACTCGCGACCAGCGTTTCCAGCGTCAATATGACCAAAGCGAGTGGCGACGGCGGCAACTATCCGCACTGGGTCAACGGCGGCAAGACGCTGGCCTGGTCGCTGGGCGCAACACTGTTTGATGCCGAGGTTGATGCGTTGTTCGTGCTGGTGGCCGAAGACGATGAGGATGCCGGCTATAAGGCGCCGACCGAAGGCGCCTCGATGTCGATGCGATTGCGATCCGATGTTCCGTCCAGCGTCGTCGCGCTGACCGGCGCGCGAGTTGTCACCATGGCGAGCGACGACGGCGGCGTGATCGAAGACGGCGTCATCGTCATTGATGGTAACCGGATCAAGGCGGTGGGTGCGTCCGGGGATATTGAAATCCCGGCAGGCGCAAAGCTGGTTGATGTCAGCGGCAAGACCATCATCCCCGGGTTGATCGATGCGCACGCACACGGAGCTGCGGGCGTTGGCGTCATACCGGAGCAGAACTGGTCGGCGTATGCGACGCTCGCATTCGGTGTAACGACCGTGCATGACCCGTCCAACGATGCTACAGAGATCTTCGCGGCCGCCGAAATGCAGCGCACCGGCCAGATACTGGCGCCGCGCATCTTTTCGACCGGCGATATCGTCTACGGCGCGCGCTCAAGTTACTTTGCGGAGATCAACTCGCTGGATGACGCTCGCGCACACGTCAAGCGGCTCAAGGCGCAGGGCGCGATGAGTATCAAGAACTACAATCAGCCGCGTCGCGAGCAGCGCCAGCAGGTAACGACGGCTGCGAGAGAAGAGGGCATGCTGGTCGTCTCCGAAGGCGGCTCGCTGTTCCACATGGACTTGTCGATGGTGGCGGATGGCAACAGCACGATCGAGCACAACCTGCCGCAGTCCATGTTGTACGACGATGTCCTGCAGTTCTGGAGCCAGACCAACGTTGCCTACACGCCGACGTTAGTCGTTACCTACGGTGGCATGGCAGCGGAAACCTACTGGTACCAGAAAACCGACGTCTGGAAGCACCCGATCCTGTCGAAATTTGTGCCGCCGCATATCCTGCAGCCGCGCTCGGTGCGGCGGATCAAAGCGCCGGACGAGGACTACCATCACACCGACAGCGCGGCGACGGCCAAGCTGCTGGCGGACAAGGGCGTGATGGTCAGTATTGGTGCGCACGGCCAGCGCGAGGGACTTGGCAGTCACTGGGAGATCTGGAGTTTTGCCCAGGGCGGCATGTCACCGATCGAAGCCCTGCGCACGGCAACGACCGTGCCGGCGAAAGCGCTTGGCTACGAAAAGGACCTCGGCTCACTGGAGGTGGGCAAGCTGGCGGATCTCGTGGTCATCGACGCGAACGTCGTTGAAGACATCTACCAGACCGACAAGGTCGACATGGTGATGCTTAACGGGCGTCTCTACGACGCGGCTACATTGAACGAGACGGTGACCGGCGAGCGCACGACGAAGCCTTTCTACTGGCAGTAAGCAAGAGCCGCCGGCTTATCAGTCACGATAAGCCGGCGGTTTGTCCGAGTCCTGTTGCAGGTAGCGATCCCTCAGCAGCGTCTGCCGGCTGACCATTGGAATCAATTCGCCGTTGATCAACACTTGCTCTGCGTAAGTGGTCAGCTCAAGGGGGTCCGCTGGCCAGATTACGATGTCGGCCGCTTTGCCAACTTCAATACTGCCCACTGCATCGTCGACGCCATAAATCTCGGCAGGCGTTAGCGTAATTGCCCGCAGTGCCGCGTCCCAGCTAATACCGTCGGCTACAGCGTTGCCCGCAGACTGCGTGATATTTCTCGCGTTATGCGTTTCGTTGTCCGAGTCCGCGAGCGCAACCTTGACGCCGGCTTTCATGAGGATAGTTGCAGAACCTCGGCGGGCATTGATGCTGTCGAAGTTGCCCGGCAGATTGGAGACCGTCGCGAGAATTACCGGGATCTCCGCGGCTGCGATTTTGTCAGCGACCATCCACGCCTCCGCACCGCCTGAGATTATCGCTTTCAGGCCATAGGCCTGGGTCAGGTCAATCAGCACTTCGATATCGCTGGCGCGATTGATCCTGACGAGTATTGGCGTGTTGCCGGCAATGACATCCTGCAGTGCTTCGAGGTCAGCGATGCTGTGCTGGTACTCGCGACGCATGCCGCGTTCGTAGTCGTCCTTGTGATCGCGATAGTCTGCCGCTTCATCCAGCGCGTTGCGCAGTACCAGCCAGGTGGCTGATCGCGTGCCCGCCGCGAAATAGCTGCCGCCCTGACCGAGCGTGACCACCATGGCAGCGGCCCTTCGATCAAGGACGTCGTCATCGCCGAGATTCACGATGGCAGCCAGGCCGGACAATATGTGGCCCATGTTGCCGGTGTCATCAGGGTATGCGGGCGACGGTGTAATGGCGGCCCGGGTTATGCCCTCAATGCGGTTGATAGCGATCAGCGTCGAGCGCGGGTTGTACGCGTCGGCAACGTCGAAGCCAGCCGTAAACTGAGAGCCGCGCTGCTGGCTGTCGACCGGTCCTGCGGACATGCCGACCTCGACAAGGCCAAGCTGGCCGAGGGGTGAAAACAACCCGGGGGTGATGATCTTGCCGGCCGCATCAATGGTTGTGGCGCCGTCCGGCACGTTCAGCCCGGCACCGACAGCACGAATCTTGCCGTCCACGATAATGATCGTCGCGCCGTCCAGCGTGCCTTTGGGTCCGACCGTGTGCACTTTGCCGCCGACGATCGCCGTGGTTTGTGAAAAAGCCGTGGTGGCGATGAACAAACAAAGTATCGAGAGAATCAAGCGACTCATTGTGCACCTCCTGCGGCAGCAGCGGTGCCTAGCGTGAAGTCAGTAACCGGATTGACGGCGTCGTTGCCGCGTTCGTAAGCCAGCGCCCCGTCAATATAAACGCGCTCTGCTTTGGTATAGACGCTGAAGGGGTTGCCGCTCCAGATGACAATATCGGCCATCTTGTCGGCCTCCAGTGTGCCGGTCTGGTCTTCGACGCCAAGTGACTTCGCGGCGTTCTTCGTGATCCACTGGATGGCACGTTCCGGCGGAATCTCGATACCAACTCTTGCGGCCGCGCCGATCACCTTGGCCGTCTCCTGGTTCAGGATCTGGATGCCGATCTGGCTGTCGGAGTGAATGATCGCACAGGCGCCGGCCTGGTCCACGATCGCCGCGTTCTCACGGATGCCATCGTACGCTTCCATCTTGAAGCCCCACCAGTCGGCCCACATTGCCGAGCAAGTGTCGGCCTCGGCCAGCAGATCGGCGATCTTGTACGACTCGATGGCGTGATGAAAAGCCGAAACCTTGTAGCCAAACTCCTTCGCAATTTCGAGCATGATCGACATCTCGTCGGCGCGATAACAGTGGTTGTGTACGAGTATCTCGCCGTTTAATACGCCTGCCAGCGTTTCCAGCTTCAAGTCGCGCATGGGTGCTTCGCCCTGACCGTTCTCGGCTGCCGCGAGCTTGTCACGGTAATCGGCAGCTGCGATCCACGCCGTGCGATAACCGGCCACGTTGCCCATGCGTGTCCCGGGAGACTGGCCGCGGCTTCCATACACGCGCTTGGGGTTTTCGCCGCATGCCATCTTCAGGCCATACGGCGCTCCGGGGAACTTCATGTCCATCACGTTGCGGCCCGGCACGTTTTTCAACGTGACGCCGCGACCACCTATCAGGTTCGCGGAGCCCGGCAGTAGCTGCATTGCGGTAACACCGCCGGCCAGTGCGGTCGTGAAACCGGGGTCCTGCGGCCAGACGCTGTGTTCTGCCCAGACTTCGGCGGTAACGGGCGCTGTAGCCTCGTTACCGTCCGAGTGTGATTCGGTACCCGGCGATGCATAAACACCCAGGTGCGAATGCACATCGATGACGCCAGGCGTAACCCACTTGCCGGCGGCATCTACGATTTCGGCATTGCGAGCTTTAATTCCCACGCCAACCTCGACGATCTTGCCGTCGCTGAACAGGACATCGGCGTTATCGAGGCGTTCGCCGGCGCCGGTGAGTACGGTTGCGCCTGTGATAAGCGTTGTTGCTGCCCCCGGTAGCGAGGTGTAGCGACTCGCAAAGGGTTCGGTGCTCGAAGCATCGTCGTCTTGCCCGCAGGCGCTGACAAGAATGGCAAGTATCGCTAGCGCGACGGTTTGTTTGATCACGGATGTTCCCCCGGTTTTTTTGAAGCATAGCAAGAACGGGGTACTGAAAGTCCAATGTGCTTTAATACGCCTGCCAAGGAGGCTCCAGGAAAGTATCTTTGAACAGGACTAGTCGGCTCGCCGCTAACAGTTTGATTTTCCTTATTTTTACGGTCTAATTGGGCGGCAGTGCAGTGGGCTCGCAAACAGCTTCGCCCGGTATGACGCATGATGGGCTTGAGCATCGCGGGCTCGAACGCGAGTACTTCCTGTTGAATCCATCCGGCCGTCGCGGTACTGGCGCAATAGACAGAGCCTGAGTGCTCTACCTGATCGGAACACAGAAATGACTATCAGTAAGCGGGATTTCATCAGATTGTCGGGTGCGACTGCAGCCGTAGCCGCGTTCGGTACGGCAGAGGCGACCGACGGCAAGCACACGGATAAGACGGCGGAACTGCAGCCCATTACCGGAGACGCCGTACCGATTTCGGTGGACGAGCGTCTCGCACGAGTCGCAAAAGCGCAGAAGCTCATGACGAAGCTCAAGATCGATGCGATCCTGATCGAGCCGGGCTCCGCCATGCTGTATTTCAGTGGCATCAGCTGGTGGCGAAGCGAGCGCCTGACCGCGCTGGTCATTCCGAGGGAAGGCGAGATAGCGGTCGTAACGCCGTATTTCGAGGAACCCAGCGTGCGCGAGTCGATGACCTTTGGTGGGGACGTCAGGACCTGGCACGAACACGAAGATCCGTTTGCTCGTGTTGCGGGGGTGCTGCGTGACCGGGGGCTGCGTGGCGGTCGTATCGGCCTCGAGGAAACAGTGCGCTATTTTGCGGTAGAGGGCCTGAAACGGGCTGCGCCCGAATTTGAGATTGTAGCGGCGCTGCCGATTACGCGGGGCTGTCGGATGTATAAGTCAGGCACTGAAATAGCGCTAATGAAAAAAGCCAACGAAGTCACGCTCACGGCTTATGAGCATGTCTACCGCAGTCTCGACAAGGGCATGATACCGGCCGACGTGAAAGGACTGATGCGTGACGCGCAGGCGTCGCTGGGTGGCAGCGGTATTTGGAACATGGCGTTATTCGGACCTGCCAGCGCCTACCCGCATGGCACCTCTGTCGAGCAGGAAATCGAAGATGGGCAGATCGTGTTGATGGATTGCGGCTGCTCGGTGCATGGCTACCAGTCCGATATCTCGCGTACTTTCGTCTACGGCGAGCCGAGCAACCGCCAGCGCGAGGTCTGGAGCACGGTGCGTAAGGGACAGCAGATCGCGTTCGAGACCGCGCAGCCCGGATCGCCGGCGGGCAAGGTTGATGATGCGGTTCGAAGCTACTACGAATCGCTTGGCTACGGCCCCGGCTACGCAACGCCAGGTTTGAGTCATCGCACCGGTCACGGCATCGGCATGGACGGCCACGAAAGCGTGAATTTCGTTCGTGGCGAGACAACTCCACTGAAAGAGGGTATGTGTTTTTCGAACGAGCCCGGCATCTACATCTTCGATGCGTTCGGCGTTCGCCTCGAAGACTGCCTCTACATGACGAGCGATGGGCCTGCGTGGTTTACGGTGCCGCCAGACAGTCTCGACGTACCGATAGGCCGCATGGGCTGACCGACTGCCTGCATGGACTTAGCCGAACTCGACAATCTTCGCATCATTCTTGACCCGCTGGGACAAGCAGGCGTCGCGCTCGCGCTGATACTCGTGATGTTCAGTGTCGCGCTCGGCTTGCGCGTCGACGATTTTCACTTTCTCGTAGAGAAGCCCCTGTTGTTTTTCGGCGGTGTTGCAACGCAGGTTCTGGTGCTGCCGCTCGTGACCTTCGCGCTGATACTCATCCTTGCACCGCCCGCTTCGGTGGCGCTCGGCATGATCGTCGTTGCCTGTTGCCCCGGCGGGGTGGTATCGAACCTCATGACCTACCTGTCGCGCGGCAACGTGGCCGTTTCTGTCGCGCTAACCGCGACATCGAGCATGCTGGCCGCATTGCTAACACCGGCTTCGATCCTCTTCTGGTCGCACAGCTACGAACCCACGTCGAAGCTCCTGAAGACGCTGGATGTCAGTCCTCTCATTTTCCTGACGCAAATGACCGTTCTGCTCGCCTTGCCGCTGATACTGGGGATGACCGTGGCGGCCAAAGCACCCGACGTTGCGGCTCGAATCAGGCGACGGGCCACGCTAATTGGCGCCTCCGCGCTGATTGGCATCGTTATTTACGGCATCGTTTACTTTATCGATATCCTTATTCCTGTATTGTCCGTCATCGGCATCGTGGTTCTGATTCACAACGCGGTGGCATTCACCACAGGCGCCTTTGCCGGCTTCGTTCTTTCCCGGCGATCCGCAACACGCAGGGCCCTGACGTTCGAGATCGGCATTCAGAATTCCGGCCTTGCGCTCGTCATTCTGCTGAGCCAGCTGAAAGGCCTGGGCGGCGCCGCGGCCGTAGCTACGCTCTGGGGTGTCTGGCACCTGATCGCCGGCAGCTTCGTCGTGGGACTGTTTCGTACCTGGGACAACAGAAGGCAATAGTTTTGGCAGACAGCACAAAAATCGACCCGCAGGAATTCCGTCGCGCGCTGAGCACTTTTGCGACCGGCGTTGGCGTGGTCACGACGGTTGACCAGCAGGGCAACAAGGTCGGAATAACTATTAGCAGCTTTAACTCCGTGTCCCTCGACCCGCCGCTCATATTATGGAGCGTCGGCCTTGATTCGATGAGCTACGACGCGTTCGTCGCCGCTGAACATTTCGCAGTTCATATCCTGGCGCGGCAACAGATGGATCTGTGCGAGCGTTTCGCGCAACGAAGCGAGAGCAAGTTCTTCGGCGTCGATTGTCGGGAGGGGCTACACGGCGTGCCTATTCTGGCGGACTTCGCGGCCTGCTTTGAGTGCAGCACGGAACATGTCCATGCGGGCGGCGATCACAAGATAATTGTTGGACGCGTGCATCGTGTCGAAGAAAGAGAGGCAGAACCCCTGATCTACCACCGCAGCCAGTTTCTCGGGGTAGAAGGCAGCTCCGACTAGAGCGGACCGGGTCGAGCAGTCCTTACAGGATGTTCAGCTCTGGCGCGGTGAACACCAGGAACAGGCCCAGCAGAATACCCACCCGGTAACTCCAGTCTTGTGACTTCGCGACCGGCTCGATGTGCGCATCGTGCTCGTGAGTAAAGCCGAAAGCCACAATGTGGATCAGCGACCCGGAGACAAAGGCCTGAATCATCGCCAGGCTTCGCGCCTCGGCGAGCTCGACCATCGGCGCGCCCAGGACATACGACAGGGCCGTGGCCATGCTGATCATGATGATTGCGCCAACCGCGACCGGTGTCCCAAGCGTGGGGCGTAGCGACCACCAGATCGCCATCCCTACGGGCAGGCGATGCAGGATCACCGCGTGAGCGAGATCGCTGCCTTGCGCTGGCAGCAGGGCGATGCCGTCGATAGTCGCGTGGATTACCAGGCCCAGCGCAGCGAGCACGAGTACGACTATGTGCGCTTCGTGAAGGGCGCTGCTGAAGCCGTGCTCGACGACCACCGGAAAGGCAATACCCAGCAACAGAAAGAGCAGGGCCAGGGTGCCGCCGACGGCGAGCGCCTCGGGAATAATGTTGACACAGATGATCCCGGCTATGGTTATGAAGATAAAGCCGTCAAGTATTTGCCTGGCTACGTGGTTTTTTCGGCTAAGCGCGTAGATAACCGGGCCAAGCAGGAGGGCAAGGATACTGAGTGCTAGATTCATAGGGGTCGGGCCTTGTATCGGCCGGCTGTGATGGTGATCGGCCTGCGGTTAGAATACACGAATGATTATGAAAGGGATGGCGATCCGGTTCTTTGCGATTCTGGCCCTGCTTGTCTTATTGCCGCAGATCGTTGCTGCACACGGCGGTGTTGTTCAGGAAGGTGACATCTGTGTCATCAAAGTCAATTTCTTGCGAGCACACTTCAAAGTCTACCAGCCACGCGTTAGCGGGCACGAGCAATTCTGTGAAGATCTGCCGATTGCATCTGAAAGCGTGTTTGTCATGGAGTATCTGCATGACGCGCTGGCGACGATGCCGATCGACTTTCGTATCATTCGCGACGTTACCGGCAAGGGTCGCTTCGCGCGCATTGAAGACGTGCAGCAGATCGCCGACCTGGACGCGGCGACCGTCTTTTATCAACCGGCCGTAACCGAGCCGGATGTATTTACGGTTATTCATGACTTCGACGAAGAGGGTGACTTCATCGGCATCGTGTCTGCGGTACAGCCGGAAACGCAAAAAGTCTATGCAGCCGTCTTTCCGTTCGAGGTTGGCTTCACCGGTCTGGGCTACTGGCCGTTCTTCGTCGGCGCACTGATCCTGTTGCAGCTTCAGTACCTTGTAATGAGCGGTCGATTCAAGCGTTGGTTCGGTCGCGAGGGCAAGGGCGCAGCCACGACGCTATGCGTTTGCCTGATGTTGGCGACTTCGTTCGCGGCAGTTGCCGAAGAGGAAGGCCTGCGCGTCACGTATTCCACGCCTTCGGGACCGCCAGAAATCAATCGCATGCATAGCTGGATATTGCATGTCGAATCACTCGACGGCGCGCCTGTCGAAAACGCGGAGATTCTCGTGAGCGGTGGGATGCCGGAGCACGACCATGGTTTGCCAACCCGGCCCAGAGTCACCAGTGAGCTGGGCGGTGGCGACTACCGGCTGGACGGCATGCGCTTTCACATGCGCGGCTATTGGGAGATCGAAGTCACCGTAGTCACAGGTCAGGGATCGACCGTCATCGTGATACCGCTGCAGTTGTGAAAAATCGCCCGCTCGAAATTGTCGGCGCGGCCGTGGCTATCATGCTGTTGCTGGGCGGTTGCCAGCCTGGCGCGCCGGAATCGGCTTCCTGGACTGACGCGGAAATGGCCGTGCTTCGCTCGCTGGCACTCGCTAGCCTTCCGCCATTGCCACCCGACCCGAGCAATGTCGTCGCCGACGAGCCGTTGGCAAGACGGTTCGGCGAGGCGCTTTTCTTCGAGCCGCGCCTGAGCGCAAACCAGGCTATTTCCTGTGCAACCTGCCACCAACCCATCCGGCACTTCACCGACGGACTGCCCAGGGGGCAGGCGATCGGAACCTCGAAACGCAACACGCCCAGCATCCTTGGTAGCGCTTATAGCCCCTGGTTGTATTGGGATGGCCGCCGCGACAGCCAGTGGTCGCAGGCCTTATCGCCGATGGAAGACCCGAACGAGCAGGCTGACAACCGTATCCGGATCATGAGATTCATCGCTAGCGACCCGTTATACCGGGGGCAGTATGAGCACCTGTTCGGACCATTGCCGGACCTCGATGACAGCGTGCGTTTCCCGATTGTCACGGGCGCGGCAACCGGGTCGAAGTGGCAGTCGGTCTGGTCTGGGATGACAGAGGACGACCGGCGCGCCGTGAACAGGGCCTTTGCGAACCTCGGTAAAGCGATCGCCGCGTTCGAACGCAGCCTGATGCCGGCGGCGTCACGATTTGATGAGTACGTAGCTTCACTATTGAGCACCGATCCGGCCCGAGAATCCCTGCTAAGTGAGGATGAGATCCGCGGGCTGCGATTGTTCATCGGCAAAGCCAGCTGCACGCAGTGCCATAACGGGCCGCTCCTGACTAATAACGAGTTTCATAACACCGGAATTCTGAGTGCGGCCGGCGACCTCCCGGACAAAGGGCGCGCGGGCGGCGTGCGCGAGGTAGTGACGGATCCCTTTAATTGCCTTGGCGAGTTCAGCGACGATCCGGAGCGCCTGTGCGCGGAGCTGCAGTACGTGAGGACCGGCCCCGAGCTGATCGGCGCGGTGCGTACGCCTTCGCTGCGAAACGTCGAGCATACGGCTCCGTATATGCACAAAGGCCAGTTGGCGACGCTTGCGGAAGTGCTGGCGCATTACAACGAGGCGCCTGATGCGATGGTCGGCCATAACGAGGCCAAGCCGCTTGATCTAAGTCGCCGGGAGTTGCGCGAGCTCGAGGCCTTCCTCAAAACGCTGGGCGGCCCGGCTGCGGACTATCAGTCGGATAGCATGTAGAGCTGCCAGAGGTCCTTCTGACTCATCTTCAGGAACGGCTTAATCGCGAGCAGCCCGGTTGCGCCGATGCTGGATTCGAGGAACTTTAGTTCTTCGAGCTTCGCCTTGGTTTCCTCGCCGGTCTTATTCGCAAAACCGGATTCGCGCATCATTAGAAGTCCCTTCGCCCGAATCGAAAGTTCGGTGTGCAGCCGCAGGTAGCAAAGCAGGTCGACGACGATGGGGCCGTCGAACTTCTCCTTAAGCGAGTGCAAATAAAGCCCGACCTTCGAGGCCGATAGTTCGCCGGAATTGATCAGTTCGAGCAATTCCGTATCGGCGTCAAAACCCATGCCTAGCCATTCCGATACCGAATTTTCGCTCTGCTGGAAGACAATCGTTAACAGGATCGGCAGTGACACGAGTACCAGCAGGGTATTGACGATTGGCGCGAAGAAGAAGTGATTGAAGATCGAATGCACGACGACGGCGATAATGAAGCCGGGCACCAGCGCCAAGCGGCCGATAGTCGGATGTTGGCCGATCAGGGCGTGTGACACGATGGCGAATATTGCGGTTGCACCGCCGTGCATGAACGCTGTGCCAAAGCCGCGGACGATCCAGGTGCCCAACTGCGTGTCCGGCAATGCCTGCAGGTAAAAGAGGTTCTCGAAGATCGCGAAACCAGCGCCAACTGCGAAGCCGAAAATCGCCGCATCGACCAGAAAGCCGATCCGGTTGCGGCGCATCAGCGCGAAGATGACGAGTGCCTTGAGTGCTTCCTCGATGAATGGCGCTACGTAGCGGGAAAAGTTCGTGAACTCGATATCCAGCAGCCCGAGTGCAAACACATTGATCGGGTAGCTCATGATCCCAGCCGCACAGCCGAGCAGAATAGTGCCGAGGATCCAGCGCATCGGGATCAGCTTATAGCTATCGAGATACATCAGCGCGGCCAGGAAGCAGCAGACCGGTAAAAGGCCAAGTACCGCGTGTATCAGGAAGTCTGTGCTCATGCCCGCCGTAAGCCGCTGTATAACAGATCTATCAGACTACAGGATTTTCAGAGACACCATGAACTCGTCATCGTCGAGAATCGGATCGCTGCCAAACCCTTTGGCGTAACCGACGGACAGTGTCATGTTGAGGATGGACAGGGCTGTGAACTTAAAGTCGACCTGCAGGCCGGCATTTTGTGCTTCGCGTCGAATCGCACTGTCATCGAGATTTGTTGTCAGCGAACTGACAAAAAATGCAGGTCGCGCCCAGCTCAAGTAGAAGCCCGGAGTGCCGACACGATCGAAACGTATTGGCGGCAAATTCCACTCCAGCATCGTGCGGAAGAAATTGCGCCCCGGGACTTCATTAAGCTCGAACCCCGGCAGCGCATAAAACTCACGATAGCGCTTGATAGAGCCGCGATCGACATAGTTGTTGCCGAAACCGCCGAAGAAGAAATTCGCGAATTCGTCATCCGGCTCCCCAAAAGCGCCACCTGCCGAGCTACGCAACCAGACAGACGAGTGCTTCCACGGCAGTGCCAGGCCGAAATCGAAACCTGCGGCAACCTTGGGAATGGTATCGCCGTCGACATGATTGACGGTCGCAGCAAGCCGCCAGTTGAAGCCTTTTTCATAGTCGACCGCGCCCAGCGACTTGCGCTGATGCGAATAGTCCAGGTCGACGCTCAGTGTCGACAATTGGTCGAGCGACGCCGGCACATTCTGATAGCGGGGGAGGCTGTCCAGGTCGGTGTAGTGATTGAGCTCGACGGCCAGGCTGAGCTCACGCGGAGCGTCGTAGATCAGGGTCTTTCCGTAGCCCACGATATAACGGTTGCCTTTGCGAGCTTGCTCCGTTGGTCCGAACAGGTCGTAGAAGTCTGCGTAATTCAGGCGAGCGCCGAAGTGCCATGCGCCCGCCAGTGGGCTCGTGCTTATGACATTGTGGTGATAGTCGACGCTAAGATGAGTTCGCTCATCGGAGGGCAGCTCATCATCCAGGCTATACGATGCCGATAGCTTGAGGCGATCCAGCATAACCGGATCCGAAAATACCGCGTTAATGCCGAGTGCGACCGTATCCTTGTAGCCCTCCAGCATTGGGTACACTGACTCAAGCCCGATGTTCTTGACCGGAACGTAGGTTCCCTCGTGCCGTGTCAGCTTCTCCAGCGGTATATCTGCGGCAGGGTCGACCTGCCATTTCATTAGCTGAGGGTGCTTGCGAATAATCTCATTGCCCATGAAGCGGATGGATCCGACATCCTCGAGCGGTTCCGGTTGCAGCTGTACGGGTGTGAAGCCCTCGCCGCTGTAGAGAAAGGCGATGAGTGATCCGTCTTCGAGCGGGATTGGGCGAAACAGCCCGGTCTCGACATTGCTCACGGCTTCGATCTCGCCAGTTTCCAGCTCATAGCGGAAGATATTCGACACGCCGGTGTGATACGAACTGCCGAACAGGTACTTGCCGTCCGGAGAAAACACGAAACCCTCAGGTACCGCAAAGCCGAAATCGAATGACTGGCGTGGCTCTGAATCGCCTGCGAGGATCTTTTCAATCTCGATGACTCTCAACGTCTGGCTGCCGCTCAAGTCGGCAAATGTTGCAGCCAGCAGCTTGCCGTCCGGAGAGATGTCGAGATCGGACGGTACTTCGCCGTAGTCGAATGACTTGACCTGATTCCATTCTTTATAGGGGTAGGGCAGGCGAACCAGCGTCGCGATGCCGCTAAGGTGGCGAATGCCCCATAAAGAACGGTCTGTGTCGTTGAAGACCAGGTCGCCAATACGCGCATCGCGAAGCAGTACTTCGGAATCGCCGCTTTCGAGATCGATAGCAACGAGGTCCCGGTAAGCCGTATTGTCGGTCGTATAAAAGAGCGTCTTGCTGTTCGGGTCCAGGGCTGTTGACGTGACCCGGTACAGCAGGGGCCCTTTGATGTCCTCGAGTTTTTCTATGTTGCCGTCGTCAATCGACAAAGCCCCCACATGTGCAACGACGCCCGGATACCGGAAGCCTGCATAGAGCCGACCGGTCGCTGCGTCATACTGGGCACGAGAAACGGAGCCGAGAGCCTGGGCGCTTAGTTTCTTCAGGGGAGTCAGAGGAAACTCATTGACCGACACGAGGTTGCTCTGCTGGAATACGTGTTCCCATTTGATCCAGTCCTGCCATGCCTGATCTAAAGGCATGCCGAAAACGCGTTCGAACTCCGCGCGGTACGAGCGATGGCTGCCGTCGACCCGACCGATCCACTGGATAAGCTGCTCGGGTGACCAGTTATGCGCGACGTAACTTATGAACCGCGTGCCGTACAGGTAGTCATTTACGCCAACCTGGAAATCGACCTGGGTGCCTTCCGCCACGAGCCCGAGTGGATCGTAAAAGTGCGCCTCATCGCGCACCATCGAGCGAAACACCATTTCATTGTAGGCGCCCTGAGCGCGACCAATGCCGCCCGCGAGCCATGTCTCGAGGAACACGGCGCTTCCCTCCAGGTACCAGCCGGGCGTCATGATGCGCGGCGCAGTCAGGACCGAGTACAGAATCGACTCCGGATGATCGGCCTCAGGTATTACCTTGCCACCGAACAGGCGTCGCATGCGTTTGTCGGTGCTGGTCGCCATGTCGGTCGTGACAATGTGCGTAAGCTCGTGATTCATCAGCCAGGCGAAGCGTTCGTTGGCCATAACCGTCTCGAAAGAGGTCGACAACGGCGCGACGTAGAGCATCAGTGTATTTCTGGGGACAGCAACTGCAGATGCATTGCCATAGTCGGCAAAATCGACGAGGAGTGTCGAGATTTTCTCATCGGGTTCGTACCCGAAAATCTCCCGCTGCCTGATCATGGAGCTCTCGAACGTTCGGGCAACGTGAGGGGTGAGATAGGTTTCGGTGGGATCGAAATACAGCAGGCGAAGATCGTCGGTTTCAAGGAGGCCGAGTCCCTGCGCCCCCGCCGGCTGACACGCGGCAGTGATGATCACCATGGAGAGCAGGCTGATCTTAAGTGCTCGCATATCAGCTCTTCTTATTATTATGATCCTGCAAATGTTTAAGGATACTGCCGAAAACCCGGCAGTATCCTCATTTTGTTTTTGCCCCTGCCGGAATCAGTTTGCGCTGACTACGACAGGCGTGTTGCGTGTTTTTTTACTACTGGTCCATCGCCTTGTTGCTCATGGCCTGGCTGGAAAACGCGTTGCGAACCGCCTCATTGCCAAACGCTCTGCGAACGGCTTCGTTGGAAAATGCTCTGCGTACGGCATCATTAGCCAGAGCGTTGCGAACCGCTTCGCTGGAGAACGCTTTCCGCATGGCTTCGTTGGCAAATGCTTCGCGCATGGCCTGGCTGGAAAAAGCTTCGCGGACCGCCTGGCTGGAAAACGCCTCTCGCATTGCCTGGCTCGACATAGCTTCACGCATCGCCTCGCTGGCGAAGGCTTTGCGGACGGCCTGGCTGGAAAAAGCTTCACGAACGGCCTCGTTGGCAAAAGCTTCACGAACGGCCTGGCTGGAGAAGGCTTCACGCATCGCCTCGCTGGAAAAAGCCTGGCGCATGGCCGGGCTGGCGAACGCTTCGCGCATGGCTTGGCTGGCGAAGGCTTCGCGAACGGCCTCGTTGGCAAAAGCTTCACGAACGGCCTGGCTGGAAAATGCTTCACGAACGGCCTCGTTGGCAAATGCGTCGCTCACACCATCACTGACAAAAGCTTCACGGACGGCCTGGCTGGAAAACGCTTCACGAACGGCCTCGCGGGAAAATGCCTCGCGGACGGCTTGGCTGGAGAACGCTTCACGAACAGCATCGCGGGAAAACGCCTCGCGAACGGCCTGGCTGGAGAACGCCTCACGAACGGCCTCGCTGGAAAAGGCTTCACGCATCGCCTGGCTGGATAAGGCCTCACGCATGGCCGGGCTGGCAAAAGCTTCACGCATGGCCTCGCTGGCAAACGCCTCGCGGACGGCCTCGCTGGAAAACGCCTCACGAACGGCCTGGCTGGCAAGTGCTTCGCGCATTGCCTGACTGGCAAACGCCTCACGTACGGCCGGGCTGGCAAAAGCTTCGCGCAGTGCCTCGTTAGCGAATGCGTCGCGTACGGCCTCGCTGGAAAGTGCATTGCGAAGTGCTTCATCGCTTTGCAGTTTTGCAAACAGGTCGGTTTGCATGAATTGCTGGACGGATTGATCGCCGAGCTGCACATCGGAGGCATCCGGTTGCTCTGCACGGTAACGTTCAGCTGGTGCCACGGTACCGGCCACATCGCCGTCGTCCGGAGCATTGTTCATGCCGAAGTAGGCGACTACAGCGAGCGCTGCAACGCCGACCAGAATGATTGGAATTGCTTTATTACTTGTAGCCATCTTCTCGTCCCCTTGGCCCCGTCAGGGGCACTTTATCGTTCAATCTACCTGGTAGTACCACCCAGGCAGCCTAAAGTTGGTATTCGACCTCAAATAACTATTTTTTCAGTTGCCTGGGCGAATCCTATTTGACCGGTGCATTGCTGAGGCTTGCCTCATGCACGATTTCTTCACCTACCTTGAATCGCAGGCTGACCGTTGTGTTCCGTCCGCCTTCGTTCTGCAAATACACGGCGTAGCGCCGTTTTCCCTGCATGCCGAGCCTGATGCGCCCGCTCTCAGCCGCTATGGTTGTACCGCTGCTCTCGAGCTGCGCAAAACCGTTGAACCAGATGGTCTTGTCAGTGTAGTCCGCCTCAATTTCGACGGGCTCGATAGCCACCAGGTCAAAATCGAGGATCAGCATGCTGCCGGAACTGCGCAACGAGACGGTGCCGGCAATAGCTGATTCGTCGATGAAAACTGTGCCTATCGTGTCTGCGTCCACAGGGTCCGCGACCGAGCCGACCAGGCCGGTAACGTCATCGAATGCCTTGATCGAAATCTGCCCGGAGTTGACCAGGGTAAGCGTTAGCAGCACACCTGCGGCGAATGTCGCCGCATAGCCAACGGCGGGCGTTGCGAACAAGGTCTGCAGAAAGCCCGGTCGTTTCGCTGCAACCGGCGCTGGCTTGACGGAATTCATGATTACGTGCCTCAGGTGAGGAGGTGGCTCCACCGCTTCCACGGTATCCAGTACCGAGCACAGCGAGGAGAACTCTTGGTGCAGGGCGCGTCCCTCCGCACTTTGCGCGAGGTACGCCCGCAGTTCGGCGCTGTCACTGTCGCTGATCTCGCCATCGACATCGGCGTTGATCAGGTCTTTGTACTTCTGGTCGATTGCCATCAGTGTGTGCCGGTCCTGGTTAATATGTCCTTGAGATGCTGTCTTGCCGAATAAAGGCGCGATTTAACCTTCTTTTCGGAAATCTCGAGAATGTCGCTCATCTCGACGTAACTGCATCCCAAAAAATGCTTCAAAATAATCACGGTTCGATAGTTGGTCTTCATCGACATCAGTGCCTTTTGCACGTCAGCCGAGAGCTTCTCACTATCAACCTCCTGTTCCGGGCTCAGGCCTTGATCAACCGTTTCGCCCTGTAACGGCTCCAGGCGATTCGATTTGCCGAGCCAGTTGATCGATTCGTTCAACGTGATTCGATAAATCCAGCTGAAAAAGCGCCGCGACGGGTCATAGTTATCGAAGTTCTCGAAGACCTTCAGAAAAACCGTCTGCGTGACATCCTTCGCGTCATCGCGGCTGTTCAACATGCGAAAAGCTGCGTTGAATACCGGTTTTTCGTACTGGACCAGCAAGGTTTCAAAGGCCTTGCGGTCGCCGCTTTTGCACCGCTCAATCAATTTTGTATCGTCTGTCCTACTCATACGTACAAATGACCCGGCAAAAAGTTGGTACGGAAGTGGTTCGACTATTTGTCTTTTTCTTTTATGTCGAAGATGGCGTTGAAGCCTGAGTAACGGAACACGTCGTATATGTGCTTGTCGACGTTCGCTATTTTCAGGGCAGAACCGCTTTCCGCAAGGCGTTTCTGCGTTTTTAGCAGTATACCCAGCCCGGCACTCGAGATGTATTCCAGGGCTGCAAAGTCCAGGGTGCACGAGTCGCTGATTTCATCCATGAAAGACCCTGCGCGAACGCTCTATTATTATTTTGCAGGACCTTTTACCAGCAAATTCGTCTTCTTCAATATGATTGAGTCGTGCATTCCAATCATCTTCTCCGGACTGGGAATTACAGTGGCATTTCGCAGCGGCGTGACGAATCTAGGAGGGGAAGGCCAGATTTTTGCGGGTGCAATGGTCGCAGTCTTGCTTGGAACATGGTTTTCCTACTTGCCAGGGTTCATCGGCACGGCTTTGCTGCTGCTCGGAGGCCT
>CAYTTZ010000007.1:0-36170 GCA_964440945.1 uncultured Woeseiaceae bacterium | reverse complement strand
CGCTGTCTGGCCTGCCGTGTCCTCAAGCTAACGGAGTTTAGCTCGATTCTCTATTCGAATCGTAAGAAAACCCGCCGGGATGCGACGAGCCGCTGGCGGATAATCCATCATCCAAACACTTCAGGCCATTGCGAAACGATAAGCCGCGGTCAAAGCCTATGACCCAATGCGAGCGCTGTGCAGAGCCCCTAGATAAAGCCCTGTTCTCGCAACGCCTCGATATCGCGCTCCGAATAACCGGCATCAAGCAGCACATCGTCGGTATGTTGCCCGGGCTCAGGGGGGGGTGACGCTATCTCGGATGCCGTTTCACTAAACCTCGGCGCTGGCGCCGGCTGTTGCACGCCATTCACGGTAGTAAAGACACCACGCTCGCGATTGTGCGGATGATCAGGCGCCTCCGCGAAATCAAGAACCGGCGCGAAACAGGCATCGCTGCCCTCGAGCAACTCACACCAATGCTGGCGAGTGCGCGTCCTGAAGATTTCTGCGAAACGCCGCTTTAATTCGGGCCAGCGTTGCGGGTCATACTGCGCGGCGAATTCAGGATCATCTTCGAGGCCAAGTTTCTCGAGCAGTAGCGCATAAAACTCCGGTTCGAGCGCGCCTACAGAAATATAGTGCCCATCCGCACATTCATAGCAGTCGTACCAGTGACTGCCACCATCCAGCAGGTTACTTTCCCGATTGCGACTCCAGCGCCCACTGTTGAAGACCGCGTAGACCAGCGACGTTGCGAGCGCAGATCCGTCCGTCATCGCCGCATCGATGACCTGCCCTTTGCCACTGGATTGCGCGCTGATTATCGCGGCCAGCATGCCGACAGCGAGCATCATGGCGCCGCCGCAGACATCGCCAACTACCGTAGCAGGCGATGTGGGCGGCGAATCAGCCCGGCCCGAGAAGTGCAGCGCGCCCGACAGCGCGACGTAATTCAGGTCGTGACCCGCCGCCTGTGCCAGCGGGCCATACTGGCCCCAACCGGTCATGCGTCCGTAAACCAGCTTCGGATTCACTGCGAAACAGGCCTCAGGCCCGAGACCCAGGCGCTCCATGACGCCAGGCCTGAAGCCCTCTATCAGTCCGTCCGCGTCTTGCAGAAGACGCAGTAAGACGTCTACAGCACCCGGCTGTTTGAGATCCAGGGCAACCGAGCGTTTGCCGCGATTGGCGATCGTAAACTCCGGCGCGAGAGTCGCCCCGGACTCCGGCGCGGCGCCGGCTTTCCTGTCGATGAGAATAAGCTCTGCGCCCATATCCGCAAACAGCATTCCGCAGAACGGTCCCGCCCCCATTCCGGCGATTTCGATAATGCGTTTTCCCTGCAGTGGTCCCATCAGGCACTCCCGTGTGTCGCTACCGTTCTAACTCACGCGCACCGTGTAAACAATGCCTGCAGCGCTCAGGCAACGTAGAATACCGGCTATTGAGGCTTGAGAAGATTCAATGGCAAAGCACGGCGAAGACTTTCGCACCATCTGGCTCGCGCCTGATGATCCAGACGTTGTGCAGATCATCGATCAGCGACTGCTGCCGCACGAATACCGCGTGCACGACCTTCGTTCGTGGGAGGACGGGCTCATCGCTATTTCCGATATGTACGTGCGCGGTGCGCCGTTAATCGGAGCGACCGCCGCATGGAGCCTCTACCTCGCCGCACGAGCGGGCGGCGCTGCGGAAATTCACACTGCCGCCGCGGCGCTGCTCGAATCCCGGCCGACCGCGGTCAATTTGCGCTGGGCCATCGAACGAATTCTCGCAATCGTCGATCGCGATGAGACGGTGAGCGACCTCGTGGAAAAGATACGGGCGGATGCACAAGCGATTTGTGACGAGGACGTCGAAATCAGTCGCGGCATCGGCACTCACGGGCTCGCTTTGCTCGAGGACATTGCGGCGCGCAAGAACGGCGCAACCGTAAATATCCTTACACACTGTAATGCGGGTGCACTGGCAACGATCAACTGGGGCACGGCGACAGCACCTATCTATTTCGCGCATCAGCGCGGTATCGACGTTCACGTTTGGGTCGATGAGACGCGCCCGAGAAACCAGGGCTCGCAGCTAACCGCCTGGGAGCTGGCTGCGAACGGCGTGCCGCATACGCTCATTGTCGACAATGCTGGCGGCCACCTGATGCAACACGGTGATGTGGATATCGTCATTACCGGGACGGATCGGACAACGCGCTGCGGGGATGTTGCTAACAAGATTGGCACCTACCTGAAGGCGCTGGCTGCTACTGACAATGACATCCCGTTTTACGTCGCCCTACCATCGACGACCATAGACTGGCATTGCCGCGACGGTCTCACGGAAATCCCTATCGAACAGCGTGATCCGGCAGAAGTCCGCGATATATACGGTATGCACGATGGCAAGCCGGTGCATGTGTGCACCACCGCCAACGACACGCCGATCAGTAACTATGCCTTCGACGTTACGCCGGCCCGTCTCGTGACGGGCCTGATCACCGAACGCGGTATCTGCAAAGCCTCTGAAGCGGGTCTGCTCGGGCTGTTTCCTGAAATGGATAAGTCGTGACGATCGACGAAGGCTACATTAAGTACCAGAGCTTCTGGACCAAGGCGCCGGTGCCCGCGGCCGCGGCGGCGGCCACAGCAGAACTTGAAACCTGGCGAAAACCACTGTTTGCGGCCGGCCTCATCGGTCAATACGAGGAACTCGGCATCGGCTACGGCAACATCAGCGTCCGTTGTGGCGAGCCCGGCCAGTTCCTTATCAGCGGCACACAGACAGGTCACATCGCTATAACCGACAAGACACATTATTCGCTGGTCACCACATACAACACCTATGCCAACATAGTAAATTCCGTCGGCCCGGCCCAGGCGTCGTCGGAAGCAATGACGCATGCGGCGATTTACGGCCTTGATCTCAATATCGGCGCGATCGTGCACGTGCACAGTCAGGACCTGTGGCAGAGCTTATTGAACAGGCTGCCGACAACGGGCGCCGACGTGGCTTATGGCACACCAGAGATGGCAAATGAATTCCGCAGGCTTTACCGGGACACGGCATTCCGTGAAACAGGGCTGGCCGTAATGGCCGGGCATGACGAAGGTATCTTGAGCTTTGGCGCCACGATGGAAGAAGCGGCAAGCAAAATACTGGATCTTCTTGCGTCGGCGCAACACGCCTAGTTGCCAGCCTCCACGACCACCGGCTCCAGCGTGAACCGAAAGGTTCGGCAGGACTTGATACCGGACATCACGGCATCGTCGGACAAAGGCTCGTACGTCGAAGCGCGCACCGCGCGAATAGCGGGCTTTTCAAAAATCCTGTGCGTGCTCTTTCGCACGGCAATGCGCCGCGTCCGACCGGCACGCGTGATATCAAAACAAACCTGGACCTCGCCTTCAATGCGATCTCGACGCGCCACCTTCGGGTAGTCGGGTATCAATGTGAAGTGAGGCGTTCGATCGGTATTGGCGTCGATAGCGGGCGCGTCCGACACATCGGCTGCGTTGAGGACGCCGGCCGCCGCGAAGCACAGCACTGCAGCCGCAACGATTTGCGCTGATCGTTTACTTCGCCACATTGTTCGGCGGCTCCGGACCAGGCTCATCATTGATCGCACGCCGTTCGTCGATTTCGATATTGGGTGTGACGGGCTGCGTCTCATCAAGATACATGCCCTTCACGGTTTTGAGTTTCTTCGACCCCGGCCTTATCGTCTGTCCCTTCTGAATATCCTCTTCTGCTTCGTCAAAACGCTCAAGGCGCATATAGACGAGCGCGCGATTGTTGTAGGTGCGCCAGTGCATCGGGTCCAGTTCCAGCACCCAGTTGCAGTGCTCGAGCGCGGTTTCCGGCTGATTAAGGAGCAGATATCCTGCGCAGAGATTGGAGTGTCCGATCTTTTCCTGCCTGGTACCGTTCGCCGTTTTCAGGCCGAGCAGCGTCAGGCGCACGCCGTCTTTGCCGTTGCCGGCGATGAGAGCGTCGGCGCCGTCGGCAAGGTAGATATTGTCAGGGCCGATTACGGTCATGGACTCTTCATTCGAAGTTGCCGGGACCGAGGCCAGCAGGAACGTGACCAGCAGGATATGGCAGAACTTACCGCGCTTTTTCATCGTCCGCTTATTCCGATTTTGAAAATTACCCTTTCTTCAGGCCTACAGTTCCATTTTCGTAGCGAAGAAATCGAGCGTACGTTGCCACGCAAGCTCAGCCGCTTTCTCGTCGTACCGCGGCGTCGTGTCATTATGGAATCCGTGTTCAACGTCGGCGTAGTTGTAGTTGACGAAATCTCGCCCTGCTTGCTTCAGGCCTGTTTCAAAATCCGGCCAACCGGCGTTCACGCGCTCGTCCAGGCCGGCATGATGCAGCATCAGCGGTGCGTTTATGGATGCAGCTTCTTCAGCAGCCGGGTGTCGCCCATAAAAGGCGACGCCCGCGGCGAGCCCGGGTAACCGGACGGCGAGACGCAAAACCATTCCGCCACCAAAACAGAAACCGACGGCGCCCACTTTGCCCGTGCAATCCGGATGTTTCGTAAGGAAAGCGACAGCAGCACTGAAATCCTCGACCATCTCTTCGCTATCGCGCTGCCGTTGCAGCGCGCGCCCTGCGTCGTCATCACCGGGGTAACCGCCGAGTGGCGTCAGTGCGTCCGGTGCGAACGCAAGCAACCCTGACACCGCCAAACGCCTGGCTACATCCTCGATATAGGGATTGAGACCGCGGTTCTCATGAATCACAACGACAGCCGGTAGCTTGTGCTGGATCACCGCAGGACGCACGAAATAACCACGCATCACGCCGGCACCCTTGGGAGATGCGTACTTCTTGTAGCTGGCCAGAATGGATTTGTCATCCGGGTCAACCTGCTGCGCCAGGGCATAGTCCGGAGTCAGGCTGCCCAATAGCGCTGCCGCGGTAACGCCGGACGCCGTGAAAGCGGCGGCCCGGTCGAGGAATTCGCGCCGCGTAATCTGGCCGTGAACATAGCCGTCGAACAGTCGCATGACGTTTCGATCGAGCGCCGGTTTCTTTGTCATGCCTGCTCCGTCGCTGACCTTAGCCGCTTATGTACTGTTCGAGTTGCTGGATCTCTTCCTGCTGATCCGAAATGATCGCCTGAACCAGGTCACCGATCGAAATCAGGCCGATGACTTTACCATCCTCGACGACCGGCAAATGACGTATCCGGCGCCCTGACATGACGGTCATGCAGTCATTGACGGTTTGATCCGGGCTGGCAGTGAGGACATCAGCCGTCATGATTTCTTTCACCTGCGTCGACTTCGACGATCGTCCTTTCACTATTACCTTCCGCGCGTAGTCGCGTTCCGTCACGATACCCCGCAAATCATCGCCATCCATGACCGGCAACGAACCTATCGAGCGCTCGGCCATGATCGTAATGGCGTCCAGTACGGATGCGTCTTCGGTGATTGAAATGATGTCCCGTCCCTTCGTGTCGAGCAGATGCTTCACTAGTTTCATGGTGCCTCCCAGTTGGAGAGAATCGTCAGGTTCTCCCTCGATTCTAGCAGCACGTGTGCACGACCGGGCCGAACGCAAAAGCCCGCGGCAATCAACAGGCCTTAAGTCCTTAACTTACAATGGCTTAACGGGCTTTTTATTGGTTCAGGAATCGTCCCTGACCACGCCGCGGACATCCGAGTAGCTAAACCCGCCACTCCCATCGTCGACGACAATCAGGTCCTGCTCGACGTCGCTGACCTTGATGCTGCCGGAACCGTCATCGATGGTGACACTGCCGGCAACGGACCGCACGTTGATACTGCCCGAACCGTCGACGATCGAGACATCGCCGGTGGCGGCGGAAATATCAATCGATCCGGAGCCATCATCGATGGAAATATTCGCGATACCTTGAGCGTCGATTGATCCGGAGCCGTCGTCGATAGACACGTCTGCCGCGGTATCGATTAACTCGATGGAGCCCGAGCCATCGTCGATTTCGATGGCTATACCGGCCGGCACGCTGATCTTCAGGTCGATCCTGGCACTCGAACCTCTGCCAAACATGCCGTCATCGAAAGTGGATATCAGCTTGGCGCGATCTCCCGCCCTGTCCAGCGACAGGCGCATCTTCTTGTCGATGAGCTTAATAGCGTCGTCTTCGTCGGACTCCGGGACGACCACCGTCGCAGTCACCACAAGTCTGTCGAGCCCACTGACGCCAATGACTTCCATGCTGCCGGCGCCGGCGTCAATCTCGAAGACCTCGATGGCTTCAGCGTCCAGCTTCAATTCGCGTACCGTGGTGTAGTCGTTCCACGCCGCGTCGGCGAAACTCGCCACGAACATTGCGATGACTATTAAGCTGCGCATGTGATTGTCCCGTTATCTATGTACCTGACAATTAGACGCGCGCCGCGGCAAAACGGTTGCAATACCGGACAGATTGCTAGTCGACGTCGTTGCGGTGCCTGTAAAGGCGGGCCTCGAGCGCCCGAGCCGGCAACCATTGACCCCGAAGCACGACGCCGTGGATCCTGCCGGTATTCTTGATGTCTTCGAGCGGGTTGGCATCCAGGAGTATCAGATCCGCCGCTTTACCGACTTCCACAGCGCCCGTATTAGTGCCAAGGAACTTCGCGACCGCCGTGGTCCCGGCCTGTAGTGCCTCGAAGGGCGTCAGGCCGGAGGCAACCAGTATGTCGAGTTCACGGTGCAGGGAGAAGCCGGGAACGTTAAAAACCTGCGGTGCGTCCGAACCCAGCAGCAGACCGGCGCCGGCCTCGTGCAGTGCGCGAATGAGTCTGCGTCGCAATTCAATCGCAAGGGCGGCAACGTCCCGGTCGAAACCGCGTTCCGCGATCGTCTGCTGCTTGCTGTCGGCCCAACGCTGGAGCGTCGCCCGCGGCATGTATTTCGATTCCGGGCGGCCGAGCAGATCGCCAACCGAGACGTCGGAAATTCGATTCTCGACCAGCACTTGCGTAGCAACATTCCAGGTGCCTGCCGCCGCCGTCGCCGCCGCGAGTTCATCGATCCGCTGCTGCTCGAGCTCGCCGGCAAGCATCACGTCAAAAAAACCACCGTAGCCTCCGGAGCGGTGGCTATCCACAGGTAGTAGCGCAACAAAGTAGCCATCCAGGTGATCCACACTCGCCATATTCAGCTTCAGGGCTTCCGCCAGGCCCGCCGCCACCGGTACGTGGCCCGCGAACGGTATATCGATTTCATTGGCCGTTTCCGCGATCGCGCGAAACTCCTCGGCGCTCAGACCGGGGTGTATTTTGATGAAGTCATAGCCCGCTGCTGCCTGCTCGCGAACCTGTTGCCGGGCGTCCGCCACGCCGGTGACGCTGCGGCCGTTCAGGGACGGCCCCGACGTGATTAGCCGCGGACCAAACACCTCGCCATCGAGCAGCGCCTGCCGAAGCGCAAGGTGCGATTGCTGGCCGAGCATGCCGCGGACCGTGGTGACGCCATTGGCGACAAACAGGCTGAAATCCCTGTCGAGACTGGTCGAATTCACGCCCGGGACATGCGCATGCATCTCCGCCAGCCCCGGCATCAGGTACCGGTCGGTTCCGTCAACAAGCGTGGTGCCCTCCGGGATCGGTGTCTCGTCGACATTACCGATCGCGGCGATGAGCCCGTCTCTCACGATGACCGTCTGTGCCGCTTGTACCGTTTCCGACGTCATCGGCACGACGTTGACATTGACGATTGCCGTCGTTTCGGCCGAGAGCGGCGCAACGATCCAAAGCAGCGCGATACCCAGGAGCCATCTTGTCGCTGTCTTCATTGCATTCTCTCGTTCGTCAATTACCCCTGACCCCGGCCAGTTTTTCCGGGCTGATATTGCCTCCGCAAACAATCACCACAACTTTCTGACCGCGCAGCGACTCGCCAAGTTCTATCATGCCGGCGATGGCAACGCCGGCCGCACCCTCTATGACGTCACCTTCGCTGGCCATGAAGCGGCGCATGGCCGATGCAATTTGCGCCTCATCAACCAGCACGAACTCATCAACGACCTGCTGATTCAGGGGAAACGTGATAGCGCCGGCTTCGATACCGCCTGCCGTGCCATCCGATAAGGTTGGCCCGCTGTCCAGTTCCAGTATCTTTCCGGCCTCAATCGAGTGGGCCATGACCGCCGACGCACCAGGCTGGCAGGCCACCACACGTATTGCCGGGTTGTGTTCTTTCAGGACGCTACCAACGCCACCGATCAGCCCGCCGCCGCCGACCGCAATGAATACTGCGTCGACGTCATCCAGTTGCTCGACTATCTCAACACCGCAGCTGCCCTGCCCGGCAATGACTTCGGGATCGTTATAGGGTGACAGGTAGACCATGCCTTTCTGCTCGGCAAAGGCGCGCGCATGTTGTTCCGTATCAAGGCCGTCTGTGCCGAAAAACACGACCTCTCCACCATACGCCTTGATCGCATCCACCTTCACGGTTGACGTCTGTTCAGGAACGAAGATGACACCACTCACACCGACCGACTGCATGGCACACGCAACCGCCGCACCGTGATTGCCGCTGGATGCAGCCACGCAGCCCCTGGAGCGCTGCTCGTCCGTCAGGGTCAACAGACGGTTCATTGCGCCGCGCAGTTTGAATGACCCGGTGACCTGCCGGTTCTCCAGCTTGAAATAAATACTTGCGCCGAATTCCTGACTGAAAGCGGGCGAGTTAACGAGTGGCGTCTCCAGGACGAATTGACGAATACGCTGCGCCGCCTTCCTGGACCGCGCCGCAGTGTGTTGCTGCGTATTGATTCGCTCAGACCTGGTCGGCGTTGAACGTATCGCAGGCATCCGGATTACCGCTTTCAAGGCCAGTCCGAAACCAGCGTTGCCGCTGCTTCGCAGTGCCATGCGTGAAAGTCTCAGGTACCACGGTACCGCGACTCTGGCGCTGCAAAGTGTCATCCCCGATAGCGCTCGCCGCGTTCAACGCTTCATCGATATCTCCATCCTCGATAATATTACGCGCCCTGTCGGCGTGATTGGCCCAAACGCCAGCAAGGCAGTCGGCCTGCAGCTCGAGGCGGACAGAAAGCGCATTACCCTCGGCCTGGCTGACGCGCTGTTTCATCGCATGCACCTGGCCCGATACGCCTAGAAGATTCTGTACGTGATGCCCTATTTCATGGGCAATCACGTAGGCCTGCGCAAAATCGCCGGGCGCCCGAAATCGATTTCGCATTTGATCGTAGAAGCTCAGGTCGATATAGACGCTCTTGTCGGCCGGACAGTAGAACGGTCCCATCGCGGCCTGCCCCATGCCACAAGCGGAGCCCGTAGCGCCGCTGAACAAGACCAGCGTCGGCTGGTCGTAGCGACGGCCCTGCTGCTGGAATATCGTCGTCCAGACATCCTCGGTATCGGCCACGACGACAGAAACCATGTCGGCAAGCGGGTCGTTCTCGAGGTCTTCAGCTGACGGTCGTGTACCGCTTGTTGATGCCGAGGGCGCCTGTTGCATCGTCTGCATCAGCGGCGTCGGATCCACGCCGAAGTACATCGCCACGAGGACAAGTACTATCGTGCCGATGCCGCCGCCCAGGAGCCGTGGCGTCGCCTTGGCTCCGCGCCGGTCCTCAATATTCGAACTTCGTCTTCCTCCGCGCCACCGCATGGGCCGCTCCATCTGGTCAGGGCTGCATATTGTCAGGCATTTGCGCCCGCATTGACAAATATTTACGGCACTTACATCTGCCCTTCGATCGGCAGGAAGCTCATCAGCCTGGTTTTGAAACGCCGCCACCAGTTGGTCTGCGGCTCGGTCGTGATGATCTCGTCGTTGCTGGCAGTCGTCAGTCGCCACTGCAGCCTGCCTCTGTCAGACAGCTGCACCTGGTACGCCATGTCCGGCAGCGATTCGAGAATGCTGGTAGACATTGAACCAGCCAATTCTGCCGAATCGACGACCATGCCCATCTCGGTATTCAGATACAGCGATCTCGGATCAAGATTGAAGGAACCGACAAACACCCTTTCCCGATCAACACTTGCTACTTTTGAATGCAGCGTCAGCTTCGTGGCGGCTTGCGAGGACGCTACCTGCGCACGCAGCTCATAGAGTTCGACACCTCTCTTGAGAAGCGGTTTGCGATAGCGAGCATAGACGGCATGCACGCTACTGTGATTTGTCGAAGCCAGTGAGTTGCTGATGATAACGACACGCACTCCCTTACTTACGAGTTGTCCGAGGAACGCCACCCCCTGCTTTTCGGGGATAAAGTAAGGCGAAATGATCACGAGTTCATACTTCGCGCGTGAGACCATCTGCTGCAGGTACACGCTGGTAATACTGGTCTGGCGTTTCAGGAGCCTGCGAATTTTGTCCGGATGATCCTGGACCACGCTGGCGACCGCCGGAATCATCGCCAGTTTCGCGTCAGTCAGGTCGCGCGCGAGCCGGTCATCCACACTCTGCAAGAACTCGCTGTCCCGAAACTGCTCAACGTACTTCCTTCCTTCCTTGGTCGAATCTTCGAGCGTGCTGTAGGACATCATTGTGTTGAACGCGTTAATCGGAATTGCCTCTTGCGAATTCCAGTACTCGTCAAAGCCGTCCGATACTTCGTCGACAACGGCACCGATCGCAAGCAAGTCCTCGTCGATGAACTCGGCCTTGCCACCGGATTGAAAATACTCGTCCGCCAGGTTCCTGCCACCAACGATGGTGACCTGGTTGTCTATAGTGAACGACTTGTTGTGCATCCGGCGATTGAGGATATTGAAATTCGCGATGAAGCTGATTAGCCGTGAGCGGCGGCGCGGAAACGGATTGAAAACGCGAACTTCGATGTTGTCGTGAACGTCCAGCGACAACAGGCCGGCGTCGATCGTATGTGTGAGCGCATCGTCCATCAACAGGCGCACGCGGACGCCACGGTCGGCGGCCGCCGCGAGATGCAGTCCGATGAGGTTGCCACTGACGTCGTCGCGAATCAGGTAACTCTGGATGTCGATCGTGCGCTCCGCACGATCAATGAGACCCAGCCGTATGCCAAGCGCATCACTTCCTGAATTCAGCCGGTAAACGCCGCAGTTCGCGTCGTTCCGGCGAAGCCAGCGCGCGGTGGCTTTCTCGAGCGCAGTGCCCGCCGTGTCCGGTTGTTTCCAGGACTCCTTCCGCTCCGGCAGCTTGAAGAAGCGGTGGTATTTGGTCGGCAAACGTGTGCCGACGAGTGTCGTTAGCATCCCCATGTAATTGCCAATTTAACAGAATACTTTTAAGTCGCTCGGGACCATTGCAGACGCCCTGGTACTGTGCAACGATGGCAGTTCGTTTGACAAAGGCACACCTGTCGAAAGGCAGCGTCGCAAAGCCTCCGGTCTAAGGGTTTAACCTAGGACAGCGGGGTTACCAACACGATAACCTATCGCGCTCGCGATAGGGGTCTGGTGTGTCTTTGGCAAGTTTGTAAGAACGGCTGGAGATAACATCGATGCAAACTAGTGGATTTCGTGACACCGGACGTTTTGTGCGCCGCCCTGCCCGGCCTCGAGTCTATGCGCCGCCTAATCTTGCCAAGCTCATGCGCTGTATGGAGCCGCAAACCAACATCGCGCTGCCCATCAGGGTTCAGGGTGCCGGCAGCGCATCAACCGACTGCAACCAGAGTCCAACGGGAACGGTCATCCAGATGACGCAGCTGAACAAGCTCGTCAGGATCGACAACTACAACCACACAGTAACCGCAGAGGCAGGCATCCGGCTGGGTACGCTGGTTGATGCGCTTGCCGAGCAGGGACTCGAACTTATCGGTAGTCACGACCAGATGGAGCGAACCCTGGGTGGCGCACTGGCGTCGCCGTGTATGGGCCCTGGCATAGGCGATCAGGCCGCCTATCTTTCCAGCCAGCTCACCAATATCAAGGTCATCACAGCTGCCGGCAAGGTCATGAAAATCTCGGAGCAGAAGCGGCACCTGCTGGCGGCGTTTAGAATCAGCTACGGCATGCTGGGCGTCATTTACGAGGCGACGCTTCGCGTTCGGCCGATCTCAACCTTCTCCGCAAGCCATCGCAGCCTCTCGTTAGACCGGTTTGCCGATGTCGCGGACCGCCTGTCAGGTGCGAACGTCGGCCTCAAGTTCTATCTGCTGCCGCACCGAAACCGCGTGTATGTCGATCTGCGACGGTACGATGCGGGTTCCGGCAACGCCTACGACGCGCCGTGGAAGTTCAAGGACTGGGGCGAAAGTACGGTGCTGCCGCATGTCTTTCGCTCACTGAATCGAGTAGTGCCAATACCGTCGGTACGATACCGCCTTATCGACAGCATCAGCGCGGCCACGCACGGCATCGTAAACACGAAGCTCGTTAACCATGGCAACAACGTTGCAACGACCGGGCGGCGGCGGCGCAACACCCAGAGCAAACTTCTGTATTCGACATGGTGCTTCCCGGCGACGGATTTTTCGGTGGTGATCAAAGCTTACGTCGAGTTCTGTCAGCGCACGCTGAAGGAGAACGGTTATCGCTGCGACATGCCCGCAGTCGGCTTTCGCGTGAGCAAAGACCCGTCAGCGTTGCTCTCGCCGTCGTTTGACGAACCGATGTTCGCCCTGCAGACGGTGTCAACACAGCGATCGGGCTGGGACGACTTCGTTATCGACCTGGCGCATTTTGCGGAGCGCTGGGGAGGAACACCGCTGTTCAGCCAGTCGCGGGCATTCCGCGCGGAACACGCGTTGCAGACGTATGCCTCGCGACTCGATTTCTTCAAGAAAATTCGCCATCAGCTGGACCCGGAAAAGCGCTTGCTAAACCCGTTCCTGGCGCAGTGTTTCAGCTGACGGGGCGCACACGAGCCAGATCATGCACGCCTGTGCGCAAGCCGCCTCGCCAGCGCGTACCCGCGTGCCGGGACCTTTTTTCATTTCGGTCAATCTAAATTCTCTTTTCATGCATCTAATCAGCAGAGGACGGAGATTGCGTACTGTCGGCTTCCCTTAAGTATCTGTTTTTAAAAGTTTAATTTTCAGACCCTGGTTTTCACTACGCTATTGCGTTATACCGAACTAGTGTTATACTTCACTACAACACTACACCTGATGGCCCGAAACATGAACACCTTCAAACCCGTCATTTCAGCCCTTGCGATTGCCGGCCTGTTTTCCCTCACCGGCTGTGGTGTAGGCGAGGCAAGCGTTGCCGATAAGGCGGCCATCGAGGCAGCGACACCGGTGCCGGTTGAGACCGCCACCCCGATTCGCTCCGATATCTACGCCACCTACGAAGCCACTGCAGCCATAACGACAGACTCTGACGCCCCGGTTATCGCACGGGTTGCCGGCGAACTGGTCGAGTTGCTGGTCGAGGAAGGTGACAGCGTACGGGCCGGCCAGATCCTTGCGCGTCTGGATGGCGAGCGTCTTAAACTCGAAATGCTGGTAGCAAGAGCTGAACTTGTCCGAGCCCGCAAGGAATACCAACGAAATATCGGTCTCAACGAACGCGGCTTGATCAGCGCGTCCATGTTTGAAGGCCTTGAGTATGACCTGGCCGCGATGGAGGCCAGCTACAAGCTGAAACAGCTCAATTACGATTATTCGAACATACGCGCGCCGATTTCCGGCGTTGTATCGGCACGGGAAATCAAACCCGGACAAAATATAAACTCTGGCGATGTCGCATTCCGCATTACCGAAACGAGTGAGCTCCTGGCTTACCTGCAGAT
The DNA here is from genome assembly GCA_964440945.1 of uncultured Woeseiaceae bacterium. Classification (GTDB taxonomy): domain Bacteria; phylum Pseudomonadota; class Gammaproteobacteria; order Steroidobacterales; family Woeseiaceae; genus UBA1847. The sequence continues at coordinate 22,514 of CAYTTZ010000007.1, read as the reverse complement.
ACCACAGAAACAGCTGCCGAAGTTCCAGGCCGGCCATACGGCCACGGTGCAGGTTGCGTCGATGCCGGATACCAGTTTTGGTGCGTCAATCGTGCGGATAAGCCCCACGATCGACACGCGCAACGGCACCTTTCGAGCAACCGTTTCGATTGACAATAATAACGGAGAGCTCGCACCGGGCATGCTGGGTCGCTTTAATATTGCTTATGAGAAGCATGCCGCTGCGCTGACCGTTCCTGCCGTCGCTTTAATCAACGACGACGAACAGAGCAGCGTTTACGTGGTCAGTAACGGCGAGGTTGCCAAGCGAATCGTCGAAACGGGTATAAAAGCGGACGGCAAGGTCGAAATCCTCGGCGGCCTCTCCGAGCACGAGCAGATCGTTGTTGTCGGACACGGCGGCCTGCACGATGGCAGCAGGGTTCTCGCGAGCACTAAGCTTCCCGACAGATTCAGCGGCTGACGGCCTGCCCTCCCCAAGCAGTTCTGGCGACGGGGGATGGGTAATAATAGGGAGTAATCAATGAGGCTACATCGAATTAGCGCGGCGGCCCTCGCCTGCGTTTTCATCCTTGGCGCTTGCGGGCAGGGTGAAAAGAAACAGGAAGAAGATCAAGAAGAAACGCCTCCCATTCCAGTCGAAGTCAGCTTGCCGGTTCGAGGCGACGTCTTCGCAGTGTATTCGGGTACCGCACCCATTGAGGCATTTGCGGAGGCCGATGTCATAGCCAAGGTGCCCGGTGAGGTTAAAGAAATCCTCGTCGAGGAAGGTGACGATGTGGAGAAAGGCGACATCCTGGCCCGTCTCGATGGAGATCGCCTGCGCCTGGAATTGAACGCGTCAAAAGCAAGACTGCGCAAGCTGCAGCGCGATTTTCAGCGCAACAAGGACCTGCGAGAAAAGGGACTGATAAGCGAAGGCGACTACGAGAAGATCCAGTATGAGCTGGAAGCACTGCAGGCTTCATACAATCTTGCCAGTCTCGAGCTCGACTACACACAGATTCGGGCACCCATCAGCGGCGTCGTGTCAGACCGTTTCATCAAACTCGGAAACACGCTCAAAGTCGGCGACCCGCTGTTCGGCGTTACGAGCCTGGAGCCATTGGTTGCATACCTGTATATACCCGAACGCGAATTCCGCCAGATTGCCGCAGGGCAGCCGGTCACCATCGACATAGATGCGCTCGGCAGCCACAGGGTTTTTGCCCAGGTCACGCGCGTGAGTCCGGTTGTCGATCCGGACACAGGGACCTTCAAGATTACGATTGAAATCAGCGACCCTGAACGACGAATCAAGCCAGGGATGTTCGGTCGCATGAGCGTCGTTTATGACGAACACAAGAACGCGCTGCAGGTACCACGCAGCGCCGTCGTCGAAGAAATGGGTACGACGAGCGTATTCGTAGTCGTCGATAACACTGCAAGTCGCAGACAGGTGCAAACAGGCTTCAGCAATAAGGGCCTGATGGAAATCACCGATGGGCTCACCGACGACGATCGCGTTATAACCGTGGGACAGGTTGGTCTGAAACCGGATGCGGAGGTCAGTGTCATCAATGGGACGAATAACGATACGGGCGACCCGGCTGAGGGCACAGATGCGGCTTCAGAAGGTGAAGACTGATGCGGCGCCTGATCGAGCTGGCTACCGAGCGGCGTGTCACGATTGTCATGTTCATGATTGCGATCGTCCTGTTCGGCATGGTGTCCCTGTCCAGACTCAAACTTAATCTCCTTCCGGACATTTCTTACCCGACGATTACCGTCAGGACAGAGCTGACGGGTGCTGCACCGGTCGAGATCGAGAATCTGCTCACCAAGCCGATCGAAGAGTCGATTGGCGTTGTACGCAATGTTCGCCTGGTGCGATCTGTGTCGCGTTCCGGCCAATCCGACGTCACGATCGAGTTTCTCTGGGGCACCGATATGGACGTTGCGGGCGTCGATGTTCGCGAGAAACTCGATATTCTGACGTTGCCGCTGGAAGCCGATCGCCCGTTACTCCTGCGCTTCGACCCCTCCTCCGAACCCATAGTACGGCTCGGGCTGATGCTCGCGGACGACGGGTCCGCGGCCGGCGAGTCGCCGGAAGCTCGCCTGACACAGCTGCGCCGACTGGCGGAGGACAGTATCAAGACAGACCTCGAGGCCGAAGAAGGAACGGCGGCGGTCAAGGTCAGCGGCGGACTTGAGGACGAAATCCAGATACGCGTCGATCAGCAGAAGCTGTCGCAGCTTGGCCTCAGTATTGAACAAGTAGCGAGCCGCATCCGTGCTGAGAACATCAACCTGTCGGGCGGCCGCCTCGAGGAAGGCAATCAGCGCTTTATGGTTCGCACGCTGAACGAATTCCAGAGCGTTGACGAATTCCGAAGCGCGATTATTGCCAATGTTGCCGAGCGTCCCGTTTATCTTGGCGACGTGGCCACCGTTGCGCGCGGCCATAAAGAACGAGAGGCCATCACTCGCGTCAAAGGACGCGAGTCGGTAGAGCTCGCCGTGTACAAGGAAGGCGATGCCAATACGGTTCAGGTCGCCCGGCGTATCGATCAGCGCCTCGAACGCATCCGGGAATCGCTACCGGAAGATATCGAGTTAATCAAAATTCACGATCAATCGACCTTCATTTCATCAGCAGTAAATAACGTCAGGGTCGCTGCGATCCTCGGCGGCCTGATTGCGATCCTCGTGCTGTATGGTTTTCTTCGCGACTCACGAGCCACCACCATTGTTGGTATAGCTATCCCGGTATCCGTGATTGGCACGTTCCTGCTGATGTACACCAACGACATCTCTCTGAACATCATGTCGCTTGGCGGTATCGCTCTTGCCGTCGGAATGCTCGTCGATAACTCGATCGTCGTGCTGGAAAACATCGTACGCAAGAAGGAACAGGGTCAGGGTATCGTCGAGGCCGCGCAAAACGGTACCTACGAGGTTTCAGGCGCTGTTGTCGCCGCGACGCTGACGACCATTGCCGTGTTCTTCCCAATGGTTTTCATCAGTGGCATTGCCGGGCAGCTGTTTCGCGATCAGGCTCTGACGGTGACATTTGCGCTGGTCTTTTCGCTCATTGTGGCGCTCACGTTGATACCCATGCTCGCCTCTGTGGGCGCACGGAGCCGTTACGATGACGGCGGTGATGACACACCCCCAGGGCGCTTCACGCGCGGTGTTGCTTTCGTTGTGCGGCTGCTTGGCATCGCTTTCTACGGCATTCGCAAACTCTTCTGGGTCCTGTTGTGGCCGACAACCTGGCTGCTGCAACGTCTATATTCTGTGACTGCGGCGGCGTACCCACCAATGCTGCGGGCTGCACTGGCTAATCAATGGTTGGTCGTTGCGGCAGCAGTCGCGATTTTCGCGGCCACGATGACGCTCGTCCCGCGACTTGGCACCGAGTTGATACCTCAATTCTCGCAAGGCGAGTTCAATGTGGACTTGCGACTGCCGCCCGGCGCACCGCTGTCGGAAACGGATCGCGCTATCCAGGCGACCCAGAGTGTTGCCGCTACGATCGACGCTGTCGCTCTGAACTACTCTGTCGCCGGCACCGGCAACCGTCTTGACGCAAACCCGGTTGACGCGGGCGACAACGCCGGGTCCCTGAGCATCACCCTTAAGCCCGGTGCAGGTCGCCAGGCTGAGAACGAAGCAATGGACGCGATACGAACTGAACTCGCTCGCTTACCCGGCGTCCAGTACGACTTCAGCCGGCCAGCTCTGTTGTCGTTTTCGAGTCCTCTGCAGGTTGAGATCTCGGGTTACGACCTCGATGCGCTGGCCAGGGTCAGCGAAGCGGTAATTGCGTCCATGACAAAATCGGGTCGCTTTGCCGACATCAAGACGACGGTGGAGCGCGGCAACCCTGAAATCCAGATCGTGTTCGACCAGGAGCGCGCCGCCAAGCTGGGACTGGCCGTCCGCGATATTGCAAATCGTGTCGTTGCCAACGTTCGCGGAGAACTCGCAACCCGTTACACGTGGCGAGACAAAAAGATCGACGTGCTGGTTCGCAGCGTCGATCCAAGTAAATCCAGCATCGACGAGATACGCAGGCTGATTATCAATCCCATGTCCGACAGACCCGTTACCCTGGATGCGGTTGCGGCCGTCGTCGTGTCTCAGGGGCCCGCCGAGATTCGCCGGGTCGCACAGGAGCGCGTTGCGATCATCACGGCGAACGTCGCATACGGTGATCTTGGCGCGGCTGCCGTGGAAGCAGGCGCCATCGTGAGTCGCATTCCATTGCCGACCGGTATTACAGCGATGGTGTCCGGGCAGAGTGAGGAAATGCAGGCCTCGTTTGAGTCCATGCAGTTCGCACTGGTGCTCGCGATCTTCCTGGTTTACCTGGTAATGGCCTCGCAGTTCGAGTCATTGATCCATCCGTTTGTCATTCTATTCACTATTCCTTTGGCCCTCGTCGGCGCCGTACTCGCACTTTTCGTGACCGGCACGACCGTCAACATCGTGGCCCTGATTGGCGTCATCATGCTTGCCGGGATCGTCGTCAATAACGCGATTGTGCTCGTCGACCTCATCAACCAGCTACGTGCCCAGGGAGTCGATCGGCATGACGCAATCATGCAGGCAGGCGAGGCGAGACTCAGGCCAATTCTGATGACATCGCTGACCACCGCCCTCGGGTTGCTACCAATGGCCATGGGTTTTGGTGAAGGCTCCGAGGTCAGGACACCGATGGCGATTACGGTCATCGGCGGACTTGTCGTATCCACCCTGCTGACGCTGCTGGTGATACCAGTGGTCTATTCACTGATGGATAAGAAACGTTGGCCAGCCGCTGCGGCAGTATCAACGACAGGCGCTGCGCAATGAGACACACGGAGACTGCCCTGCGTCGCCCGGTGACTACGGTCGTCGTGTTTGTCGCGTTGGCGCTCGTAGGAACGATCGCCGCGAGACTCTTGCCCCTGGAAAAGTTTCCGGACATCGAGTTTCCCGGGATATTCATACAGGTCCCCTATCCTGGTTCCACGCCTGAGGAAGTTGAGAGTTTGATAACGCGGCCGGTTGAGGAGGCGTTGGCAACGTTGTCCGGTGTGGAACAGATGTTTTCGAGTTCCAGCGAGGGGCAGTCCCAGATCTTCCTGCAGTATGGCTGGGGCCAGAGCATGGGCGCAAAAGGCATCGAGGCGCGCGCTAAAGTCGACGGGATCCGCCACTTGTTGCCGGACGATGTGCGACGGATATTCGTATTCACCGGATCGCTGGGCGACCAGCCGGTCCTGCAGCTCAGAATCTCCAGCGAGCGCGACCTCTCGGACAGCTATGACCTCCTGGACAGGCTTCTCAAGCGACGCCTGGAACGCATCGAGGGCGTGTCACGCGTCGATCTGCACGGTGTAGACCCGCGTGAAATACGCATCCTGATGAAACCGGACATGCTCTCGGCTCACGGCGTCGATATTACGGCATTGCGAGATCTGCTGGTGAGAAGCAATTTCGCCGTGAGCGCCGGCAAGATTACCGCGGGCGATCAACGCTTCAGCGTGCGCCCCAGCGGGGAATTCTCGTCGGTTGAGGAAATACGCGAACTGGTGATTAACTCCTCGGGCCTGCGCTTGCGAGATGTTGCCGATATTGAACTGCGCACGCCGGAACGAGACTACGGCCGACATCTCGATCGCGACTATGCGATCGGCGTTGCGATCAACAAGGCAACCGGCTCGAATCTCGTCGACGTGACGGACCGCGTTATCGCCGAAGTCGAAAAGGTCAGCGAACTGCCGCAGATGCAGGGAATTAACATCTTCGCCCTGGAAAATCAGGGAGAGAGCGTGCGCGAATCGCTGTCGGACCTGCTAAAGGCCGGTGCGTTAGGCGGCCTGCTTGCCATCATTGTGCTCTACCTGTTTCTGCGCCAGGCAACGACAACCCTGATCGTCACCGCATCGGTTCCATTCTCGCTGATGATCACGCTGGGAGCCCTGTACTTCGCAGGGCTGACATTGAATATTCTCTCGATGATGGGACTGATGCTGGCCGTCGGTATGCTGGTCGACAACGCAGTGGTAATCACCGAGAGCATTTTCCGGCATCGCGCTGAGAAACCTGACGAGCCTTTCACGGCGACAATTGCCGGTGTCAGGGAAGTAGGCCTGGCCGTGATCGCGGGCACCGCCACGACGATTATCGTTTTCGCACCGATCATTTTCGGCGCGCAGACCGATATGACGATCTTCCTGACGCACGTTGCCGTCACCATTATCGTTGCACTTATCGCGTCACTGGTTATCGCGCAAACGCTGGTACCCATGCTTGCCGCTCGCGTTGCCGTGCCGCCGCGACCGAAGAAAGGTGCCTGGATATCGCGCCTGACGAACCGTTACGTTGCGAGCCTCAAGTGGATCCTGAGTCATCGCTGGTGGTCAGGGCTGGGCATTGTCATGGTCTGTGTTATCGGCGTCTTGCCAATGGCACTCGATCTCGTCAAGTTCGACATGTTTCCACAGGACGTCGGACGAAGGTTATACATGCCCTACCACATCGAGGGCCAGCACCCGCTGGAGCAGGTCGAGGCGGCTGTTGATACGATTGAGGACTATTTGTACTCGCGCCAGGAAGAACTCAATATTCGCTCGGTCTACAGCTACTACCAGCAGGAATACGCCGAGTCTTTGATCCTGCTGACCGAGGAGGAAGATGCGACGTTCTCGACCAGGGAAATCATAGAGCGCATCGAAAAGGACATGCCCACCCTGGCCATCGGCAAGCCCAGCTTCAAGTTCGACCAGCAGGGTGGCGGAGAAGGCTTTACGGTACAGGTGAGCGGTGATTCGACAGCGGTTCTCAATGCGCTCAGCGTCGACGTCGTGCGCGCCCTGTCAACGGTTGAGGGTCTCAAGAATGTGCGCAGTGATTCGGAAACCGGCGACCGTGAAATACGGATTAGTATCGACCGAACGCGAGCAGCGGCTGTAGGACTGACAGCCACTGACATTGCACAGTCGGTGAGCATCGCGATGCGCGGTGAAAACCTGCGTGAATTCCGCGGTGAATCCGGCGAGATCGCGGTGCGCATCGCGTTTCGCGACGATGACAAACAAAGTATGGACCAGCTTTCTGACCTGCCGCTGTACACGCCGGACGGGCGCCGGATATCGCTCGGTACCGTGGCATCGTTTCACGTCAGCAACTCGCCGGACACCATACGCCGCACGGATAGACAGACGGCCGTCATACTCTCCGCTGACCTCGACGACGATGTCAGCCCCGATGATGTCAGGTCGCGCGTCACCAGCCTCATGGATCAGCTGGAGCTGCCGCCTGGCTACAGCTGGAAAGAAGGACGCGGCTTCGAACGGCAGGACGAGACCGCGGATATGATGGCAACCAATATCCTGCTTGGCGTTGCCTGCATCTTCCTCGTCATGGCCGCCTTGTTTGAGTCGCTGCTGCTGCCTTTCTCCATTATCCTCGGCTCGATCGTCTTCTCGATCTTCGGGGTGTTCCTGTTCTTTGCTGCCACCGGGACGACTTTCTCGTTCATGGCGATGATAGGCATCATGATTCTGATCGGAGTTGTCGTGAACAACGGTATCGTGCTGGTTGACCACGTCAATAACCTGCGCCAGGAAGGTATGCCCCGTGATGAGGCGATTTTGCTCGCCGGACGTGATCGATTGCGGCCTATCCTGATGACCGTTGCGACGACAATCGTCGGGCTTGCACCACTTGCTGTCGGAACGACCCAGGTGGGTGGCGACGGCCCCCCGTATTTCCCGATGGCCCGTGCGATCATTGGCGGCCTCGCGTTCTCCACGGTCGTCTCATTGCTTGTTGTGCCCGCGTTATACGTTTACTTCGATAGCCTCGCAGCGTGGGGACGAAAGGTCATGCGCACGGCACGCCGCGCGCATGAAACCGTTCGAACTGCTTCCACAAGCTAGCGGCCCCGACGCAGCGCGCTCGCGCCCAGCAGTCCCAGGATCAGCAACCAGCCGAATGAGCCACCACCGCCAGAGTTGACGACGATCTGCGTCGTGCCTGCCGGAGCATCTCGGCCCTCGTCTTCGAGCGGGAGTATCGACAACTGCGAAGAATCCTCCGGACCCAGCGTTGCGACCAGCGCGTTGTCGTACGTGTCGTAGAGCTCGATCAGGATATCGTAGTTGCCGGCGGGATAACCCTCAACAAGATCGGTTTCCACGCCATACTCGTCCCCAGCCTATGCGCCATAGATCGCGAACGTCTCCGTCTCGGCATATTCGTTCCATGCGCCGTACTCGTAACTCAGGTAGAGGACTGCATACACATCGGCAGCATCGTAGTAGGTGTCCGCATCAAACTGCAGGTCAATACCGGTGAAATAACCATCACCGTCTCTATCCAGGAACAGTTCAACGTCAACCGAGTAGATCCAGAAATCTATGTTGGGCGAGGCTGCGCTGCTTCCGGACAACTTTTGCTGCCCGGCTGATTGCGTCGACTTGCCTCGGCTTCCGGTAAGTGAGAGTGACTTGTGCTCATCCCTGCTCGGCTCCTGGTCCGCGTTTGCGCCACCTTCGCTGACGAGGCCCTGCGAAGTCACCGTGGTGCGTTTGGACTCAGCATCGACATCAGCGGCCTGCCCTGCGGCAGCGAGAGAGAGCAGTACGAGCGTGAGTCCGCATCGACGCGCAAATTTCCAATTGAGAGTATTCATAGCCGTATCCTTTGATTGCCTACAGCCCCATTAGAATGCCACCACACTGAATCGATGCTGAACCTGTGGGCTTCGGCATGATGTCGTGCGATTATGTTCAGCCCCTGTTTAAGTAGCAGCTCTGCCGTTCAGCCATGATTCAGTCTTCCGATAACGATCGCGTGCAGAAGGCCGTTGCCTGGCTGATGCTGGGCGTTGCCGGCGGCCTGATGCTGGACCTGTTCGCCAAGCAACTGTTGCGAACATATTCATTAGAGCAGTTCATCTTCTTGCGTAGCCTGATCGCAATCGCTGTGCTGCTTGCCATCGCGCCGCGATTCGGTGGCCTTCGCTCACTCAGGAGCAGGCACAAGGCCTGGCATTTGTTGAGAACGATCCTCTCTGTCGGCGCAATGTTCGGCTTCTTCTACGGGCTGTCACAGATGCCCCTGGTTGATGCGTTTACGCTTGGCTATACGGCCCCGTTGATGATGACCGGTCTTTCCGCTGTTTTTCTCAAGGAACCCGTTGGGTGGCGGCGCTGGACGGCCGTCGTATTCGGCTTCATGGGCGTAATGGTCATGCTGAGGCCCGGCAGGGGCGAACTGTCCTTCGCGTCAATTGCCGTTCTTGTTGCAGCGTTCTGTTACGCCTGCCAGGCCATTACAGCTCGGCGACTTGCAGGGACCGAGTCGACCCTCGCGCTGTCTTTCTACGTCGTTGTCGGACCAATGATCATCTCGGCCGCGCTCCTGGACAACCAGAACTGGCAAAACCCCGACCTGGTCGGTTGGCTTTTACTCATAGGCGCCGGCGCAAGTTCGGTTCTGGCATGGATCGGCCTGGTTAATGGCTACCGTGCAGCCTCGCCGGCGCTGCTTGCACCACTCGAGTACACGGCACTGATCGGCGGTGCGATTGCTGGCTTCGTATTCTGGGATGAGGTACCGGATGCCTGGGTCGCCGTTGGTGCCGTGATCATTGTGGCATCAGGAGTGTTTGTCGTTTACCGCAACAACGAAGTTGGCGAATTGCCGCAGAACTCTACTGAAACCACCAAGCCGTAGTGCGGGAAGGGTGGTTCCGGCAAAACTGCGCATAGACGGTTGGAACTCAGCGCCGGTTTAGCCAGGGCAAGAAAAAGCGGGCGTAGGCCCGCTTTTCTGGATCTGAAACGGAGAGCCGATCAGTCCACGTCACCTGCCACCAGGCCCGCAACCTGCGACGGCTTGATGTGCAGGGCAGCAGCTACATTGTCGAAAAAATCAACTTCGAGAACGCTGACGCTCTTGTCGCTGCGAAACACATCGGCTAGTGCCTGGATCGTCGCTGCACGATGCGCGTCCGACATTTTCTTGTAGACGCTATTGAGATACTTGACCAGTGTCGCTTCGGCGTAGAGCTCGGAGCGCGCAGCCACACGAATGTCGGCCGACGAAAAATCATCCCCGGTATGGGCCTTCAGGATTTCACGAATCCGATCAACTTCGACGGTCTGGATGTTGATATCCGCATCAGCTGCCCTCGCGAGCGTCATCAGCAGTACTTCCTTAAACAGCTCGTCCTCGTGGTCCGCACTAACGTCAGAACCGCCGAAGATATTCAATACGTTCTTGAGATCTGCGATCGCCATTTATGTTCTCGCTTTGTTTGTTATGTGGCTGCGCTTTGGACATCGCAGGCAAGCCCCGAAGTATACACACCAATATCGACCAGGTTCATCACCAGCGGACTCCGAGCCAACAATAATAACCTGAAAAATGCAGCAAATTGAAGGCGTTTTTCAATCTATTTTTCTCCTTGGAATCTATTGGCTTACGAGACATACTGCATGTGGGCTAACAATTGAGAAGGAGGTGATCCATGTCGAGTGAGATAACAAGGGTATCTGGGAAGCCATTGGGATTGACGCGGACATCGGAGCATCTCCGCACAGATCACTGACCCTCCTTTTCCGATACAAGGTCTCACGGAAAGCCGCAGCGATGCGGCTTTCTTTGTTTTCAGGCAACACTGAGACGGCGACCGAGCCCCGCTAGCGGGACAGGACGGGCTCCAACTCGCCGAGGAGGCGGTCGATCTCCGCGTGACTGTTGTAATGCACGGGCCCGACACGGACCGCGCCACCGGTTTCGTAAATGCCGAGAGCCTTCGCGACTTCTATCGCGTAATTGTGCCCGCTCCAGACGAATATATTCTTTTGCGCCAGCGATTCAGCAATAGTCGCTGAGCCAATACGATCGTGGGTAAACGCGACGGTGGGAACGCGCCGCTGCATCGCCTCGTCGTCGGTAATGCCCTGTATCGTTACACCATCGAACTGATTTAGCCCGTTGATCAGGTGCTCGGCCAGGCTCTTTTCGTAATCAAAAAGAAAGTCCATTGCCGCATGCAGTGTCTGGCTCCGACCGGAAAGATGCGACCAGCGACTCACATAATCCTGTGCCATCGTGCTGCCGATCGAGGCGAAATAGTCAACCGCTGCAGCAACCCCGGCAAAATCCTCATGACTTTGTGTCCCCGTTTCGAAGCATCCCGGTATCTCCGCGGGTGCCGGACGAACCTTGTAAGGTTCAAGGCGTTCCAGTATTTCTCTCCGCCCCCAGAGAATGCCCTGGTGTGGGCCGAAGAATTTGTACGCCGAGCAAACCAGGAAATCACAACCGATTTCCTGCACGTCGGTCGCGACGTGCGGCGCTGACTGCACGGCGTCGATGTAAGTAATGACGCCCGCATCCCGGGCGCGATCGCATATCGAGGAGATATCGTTGATCGTCCCTGTCAGGTTGCTGGCCCCACCGACACACAGCAGGCGCGTTCTGTCGCTCAGCAGGTCATCGAGAACTTCAAGATCAAACTCAAAGGATTCCGTGTTAAATGGCAGCCACTTGATGGTCAAATCGAGGTCGCGGGCCAGCATTACCCAGGGCCAGACATTCGCATCATGGTCCATTTTCGACAGCACGATTTCATCGCCGGGCTTGAACAACCGACCCAGCGACCGCGAGATGTGTAGGGTCAGCGTCGTCATGTTGTGGCCAAAAATGAGCTCATCGGGCGACGGTGCATTCAGAAAGTCGGCCATTGCCACGCGCGCCGCATCCACAACGCTGCCTGCTTCCTCTGAGGAGGCGAAATAGCCGCCGAGATTGGCATTGGTTTTTAGCAGGCAGTCCGACATTGCCTCGGCAACACTTTGCGGCACCTGCGTGCCCGCCGGATTGTCGAAATAAATGCGTGGAACACCATTGTCGGCGATCGAGAGCGCAGGAAACTGCGACCTCACCGTTTCGAGATCGAATTGCATGATTTATTCCTGTGGTTTCCCGCCCCATTTTTCGCGGTGCGCATCTTCCGCACGCTGCCGAACCCTGGCGTGCCTGCGCGTCAGCATTAGTGAATCGGGGTCGCATACCTCCGCCTTGATAATGCCGAGGTCGTAGGCAGCATCGAAGAGGCTGGGGTACCAGCGCTCCCAGTTGGGCAATAAGGTTTCGACTTGGTCGCGAAGAGTCATAGCCCGAATGTAACCGAGCAATGCAGTGATGACAAACGAATTGGCAGGGCCCTTGCCTTGGCAATTTGACAGCGGTCGCCAGACAGACAATCAGCGGTTTCCTATTCCTCGAGTAACCGCAATCCCAACAGGCATGCGCCGAGTATCATCGCGCCAAGAACGATGGTTGGCAATTGTGGAAGCATCGATGTCGTCGTATCGATCAGTTGCGGCGGAATCGACGGAAACAAGCTTGCCGCTATGGTTACGAAGTCGGCGAGCGGCTTGATGGCAATTGCCCCGCCAACCAGCGCCGCGACCGGTACCGCGAGGCGTCGCAGCCAAAGTCGACGGCGGACTCGCTTGACAACGGCCGCACTGAATCCTGAGTCCGCTATCGGCGCCGAAGCAAACATCGACTCGAGCAACCGGTCATCTGCATCTTTCATTTTATCAGCCATGTTGATGATCTTTGATATCGAAACTCGTCCTGATCTTCTGTTTACCACGAAAAATTACCGATTTCACTGTGCCAACCGGCATTGACGTCGCCTCACCAATCTCTCGATGCGACAGCCCGCAGGCATAGGACATGATCATGATGGCGCGCTCTTCCTCGTCCAGCACCGCGAGCAGCTTGTCGAGATCCGTCACCTCATCGGATTGCAGGGTGTAGGTCTGAGAATCCGTTTCCATCTTGTGTCCCACCTGCTCGATGATTTCCGCATACCGCTTCGACTTCCTCTTTGACTGCAGGAATGTCGTGTACGCGACCTTCAGCAACCAGCCGATAAACGAGCCCCGGCCGGAATACGTATGCATCTTTTCCCAGGCGTGCATGAAACAATCCTGTGACAGATCATCCGCCGCTGAAATGTCTCCCGCCAATTTGCGCAGGAAGTTGCGCACCTGCGACTGGTGGCGACGCACAAGCTCGCCGAAGGCGGCCGTGTCCTGTCTGGATACGACTCTTGCAACGAGTTCATGGTCTTCAACCCTGGTCAATGTCGAAATTCCGGTTATTGGCTATTGATCAGCTACTGATTACGATCGGTGAACCTGTGCAGAATCAAATAGGCAATACCAATTGCCAACGGAAACGCTGCGCCAGCCAGGAGGCCGCGAAGCGCATCTTCATCCGGCACTGCGAATCCTATCAACACGAGACCAACGGCGAGCGATAACCAGATCACGCCCAGGCGCAGATCCTTGTCTTTGCTGGGCTTGGGGTGTCCGAGGCGATCGATCACTTCCGGCGTCAGTTCTTGCCCTTTATCCAGTGCCATACGAAACGTCTGTTGCATCTCGCTGCGCGCGCGATATCGAAACCAGAAGAATATGCAGATGACGACCGTCAATCCCAGGAACATTGTAATTGGTACCCATTCAACGTTATTCACTTTGTTACTCCATAACTCGCTATTGAGGATGTCTTCACCCGGTAGATGCCTGCAGCGTCAACATTGGATGCAAGAAAATAAGCACCTGTTTTCATTGACATAATACTGGCAGGCCCTGCTCTTGCGGGCGTCCTGCCGGGTACTGGCCGCGGTGTCATACGAAACCCGGGTTGAGTCAACCAAGCTGGAGAGGATACGTTGATATAGCGTATCTGCCTTCAGGATCGCTGTACAGGGAACCACCATGACGACAAAGGACGCTGTCATTGCTGCCAATCGCTTCGGCCTGGGCGCCCGTCCGGGCGATCTCGGCAGCGCTGTGAAGAACCCTCGATCCTGGCTGCTGGATCAGCTTCAGGGTCCCTCACGAGCCTATGCCGAGATACGCCAGTTACCGCGCTCCGATGAAGTACTTGTCGAGGTACAGGACGTTCGTCGTGAGCAGCGCGACATGCGACAAGCCGAAAATCCCGATGCCGACATCGTCAAGGCCTATGGCAAGCTGGTTCGCCGCCACTACATCGAGCAGACGGCGGCTCGATACCGGGCCGCGGCAGTGTCGGATACGCCTTTTCACGAACGGCTCGTACACTTCTGGTCAAACCATTTCGCAGTGTCGGCCGACAAACAGCCGATGCCAGCCATTGCAGGCCTGTTCGAAAACGAAGCCATTCGGCCCAATGTCAGCGGTAAATTTGTTGACCTGCTGCTGGCGGTCGAACAGCATCCGGCGATGATTATTTACCTGGACAACCAGCGTTCCGTCGGGCCGAACTCAACGCTGGGCAAGCGCGCAAATCGCCGACAGAACAAGCAGGAGTTCGGCCTGAATGAAAACCTGGCGCGTGAAATCCTCGAGCTGCACACTCTCGGCGTCGACGGCGGTTATACGCAGGATGATGTGACGCGATTTGCAAACGTGATCACCGGCTGGTCGATCGGAGGCGCCAACGACAAGGGTCGATTTGCAGACGGTGATCCCGGACGGTTTGAATTTCGGGAAAATATTCATGAACCGGGTGAAAAAATCCTGCTCGGCAAGAAATACCGGTCTTCCGGAGTCGCACAGGGAGAAGACGTCTTGCGCGATCTCGCCGTGCATCCATCGACCGCGCGCTTCCTTTCAATCAAACTCGCCCGTCACTTTGTCGCGGACGAGCCGCCCCCTGCCCTGGTCGACCGATTGACAAGAAGTTACCTGGCAAGCGGTGGCGACCTGCCGACCGTTTATGAGTCGCTTATTACGGCAACAGAGTCCTGGGACAGCGCGCAGAGCAAGTACAAGACACCGCACGACTTCGTCATTTCTACGCTGCGCGCGTTTGACCACTCGCCGGACAATCCCCGCTTCATCATCGGCGCACTTGATCTTATGGGCCAGGCACCTTTCCGTCCAGGTTCGCCGGAAGGTTGGCCGGACACGGCACAGCAATGGGGTGGCGCCGATGCCCTGTACAAACGAATCGAATGGGCCAACACGGTTGCCCGCGTTGTCGGCTCGCGCGTCAACCCTGTAGAACTTGGGGACGTCGTACTTGGAGCGGCTTTCAATCCGGAAACAAGGAAGGCGATCGGACGCGCCGAAAGTTTTGCGCAGGGCATAACGTTATTGCTCGCTTCACCGGACTTTCAAAGGAGATGAGCATGTTGACGCGCAGAAATGTGATCAAGGCGATGGGACTGGCCGCCGCAAGCTACGGCACGCCACGCATCGCACTGGCTTCGGCGGACACGGATGCACGTTTCGTACTCGTCGTATTGCGTGGCGCCGTTGATGGTCTCGCGCTTGCGGCGCCCTACGGCGATGGCAATTACCGGCGTGCCCGCGGAGAGTTGGCTATCGAGGCACCCGGACAAAGCGGCGGACTGCTCAAGCTCGACGGCTTGTTTGGTCTGCATCCGTCGCTGGCGGTAATGCACGGTCTTTACACGAAGCGCGAGGCAGTTGTACTCCACGCGGTTGCCAGTCCGTATCGTCAGCGCTCACATTTTGACGGCCAGGACGTATTAGAGACTGGCGCGGCACGAGTTGGCGCCTTGCGTGATGGATGGCTGAACCGGGCATTGGGATCACTTACCGGTAGTTCGGACCTTGCGATTGCGCTGGCGCAAAACTCGCCGCTTGTACTCAGAGGTGATCACGCCGTAACAAGCTGGGCACCGTCGCGGCTGCCGGATGCCGATGACAGCACTATCGCGCGACTGCAGCGGCTGTATGCCGATGACGCCTTTTTTGCCTCGCGGCTCGACCAGGCCCTGAAGTCGCAAAACATCGCAGACGGCATCACCGGCATGGCTGCGTCAAAACCCCGTGGCAACGAGGCTCAGCAGTTCTCCGAACTGATGCAGTCCGCCGCGCGATTTCTCACGGCGACAAACGGGCCGCGCATCGCGGTGGTCGAACTGGGCGGTTGGGATACGCACGCCAACCAGGGAGCGAATAGCGGAGCGCTTGCTAACCGCTTCGCAGCGCTTGACGCCGGACTGGGTAAATTGCATGAGGGTCTTGACGATGCATGGCAAAACACCGTTGTTGCCGTCGTTACCGAATTTGGCAGGACCGTACACGTCAACGGTACCCGGGGCACGGATCACGGAACGGGTACGACCGCCATGCTATTGGGCGGCGCCGTTCGTGGCGGTCATGTTATTGCTGACTGGCCGGGCCTGGCGAAGAGCCAGCTCTACCAGCAGCGCGACCTGCGCCCAACCGCGGATATTCGTAGTGCATTCAAAGCGATACTGCAGGACCATCTGCAGGTCTCGGCCGGTGATATCGAGATTGAGGTCTTTCCCGATAGCGCCGGCACCCAGGCGCTGCAGGACCTGATTGTGGTTTAAACCGCGCCCTTTAAACCCGCGCGGCAATATCCCGCGTTTAAAGCGGGTATGGAACTGATAAGCCGCCTGCAAGATCCACGCTACTACCAGATCGCCGTACTGACGTCGCTTGTCGCCTTTGGCGTACTCGTACTGGATTTTGGTATCCACTGGCAGAACGCCGTGACCATCGTCACTACGGCGCTCGCGGTGCAATACCTCGGCACCCGCTACGCACGTCTGCCGCGCTTCGATCCCCTCAGCCCGCTGATTACGTCGCTGTCGTTGACGCTGCTGCTGCGCACCGACGAACCGGCCATCGCTGCGCTTGCCGCCGCCATTGCGATCGGCAGCAAGTTCCTCATTCGTTTTCGGAGCAAGCACGTCTTCAACCCCGCGAACGTCGCACTGGTAACGCTGATGCTCGCCAGTGACCACGCCTGGGTCTCTTCCGGACAATGGGGCAGCGCTGCGATCGGCGCTTTTACGCTCGCCTGCCTCGGGTTCCTGGTGCTAACCCGCGCCCGGCGCGCGGAGACTACAGTTGCGTTCCTCATCATCTACGCGGCGCTGCTACTGGGCAGGGCTTTGTGGCTCGGTGACCCGCCTGCAATACCGTTGCACCAGTTACAAAACGGCGCGCTGCTGATTTTCGCCTTCTTCATGATTTCGGACCCGAAAACAACACCGGATACGGCGTGCGGTCGTGTGCTTTTCGCCGCGCTCGTTGCGACCGTCGCCTTCACCATACAGTTCATTTACTACGAGCCAAACGGCCCCATTCTCGCCCTGATCGCCCTGGCGCCGACCGTACCCCTGATCGATTTCCTGATGCGCGGCGAGCTTTACGGTTGGGACCGCACCGTCGCTCGAAACACGAAATTCAACAAAGGAGTTTATCGATGAAGATCCTGATATCTATTGCGGCGGCCGTCTTGACCGTTGTTATCACGACCTCTGCGCAGGCGTTCTGTGGCTTCTACGTTGCTCGCGCAGACACCAGCCTGTTCAACCGGGCTTCCCAGGTCGTCCTGGTAAGAGATGAAAACCGAACGGTCATCACGATGGCGAACGATTTCGAGGGCGAGGTTGAGGACTTTGCAATCGTGGTTCCGGTACCCACGATGATCGAGCGCGAGCAGATTCATGTCGGGGACCGGGCAATTATCCAGCACCTGGACGCTTACACATCGCCGCGCCTGGTTGAATACCACGATCCCGACCCCTGCATGAGGTACGACCGCCGAGAGATGCTGGAAATGGACAGCTCGCTCCCGGCGACCAATGCGCAGCGGAAAATGGCGGCTCGCTCAAAGGGCGTCACGATCGAGGCGAGCTACACTGTGGGCGAGTATGACATCCTCATTCTCTCGGCGTCACAAAGCGACGGATTGATTCGCTGGCTGAATGACAATGGCTATCGCATTCCTAAAGGTGCGGGACGCGTCGTCGACAGTTACCTGAAACAGGACATGCGTTTCTTCGTTGCCAAGGTCAACGTCGAGGCGCAGTCGAAGCTAGGCTACCAATACCTGCGTCCACTGCAGGTCGCCTACGAAAGCAATAAATTCATGTTGCCCATCCGCCTCGGCACGCTTAATGCAAAAGGCAAACAGGAACTCTATGTCTATGCGCTGACGCGAACGGGGCGCGTCGAGACGACCAACTACCGCACGGTCAAACTGCCGACGAATACGGACGTGCCTGAGTTCGTGCAGGGTGAATTCGCCGACTTCTACCGGGCGATGTTCGACAAACAAACGCGGGCGGAGAAGGATCGTGCCGTGTTTCTCGAATATGCCTGGGATATGGCCTGGTGCGACCCGTGCGCAGCTGACCCGCTGAGCGCAAAGGAGCTGCGCCAGCTGGGCGTGTTCTGGATCGACGGTGACGGCGCGAAAGGCGCGAGAAAGATCGCGCCGGCGTCCGCACAAAACGTGTTCGTGACCCGCTTGCACGTACGCTACGACCGCGATCATTTCCCGGAGGACCTGGTGTTCCAGGAAACCGGTGATCGACAGAACTACCAGGGGCGCTACGTTATTCGCCATCCGTGGAAAGGTCCAACCAGCTGCGATGCGACGGAGTATTTTGCGGAAGTCCGCAATCGACAGGAACGCGAGGCACAAATGCTCGCGAGCCTGACCGGCTGGAACATCGACGACATACGATCAAAAATCAGTTTCGCCGAAGGAAAATCGCCTGAAACAGGGAAGGAACCCTGGTGGAAACGGCTCTGGGGCTAGCCCTTGTGCGCTTTCCAGGCGGCGATAACTTCCGCCTCGCGTGCTGCATCGAGCCCCGCGCGCAACTTGCCGGTGCGCTCGGCGTCAAGTGTGTCCCACCAGCCGAGAATATCGCGCAGCGTCTCACGCGCCGGCCTGTTCCGCAGGCCGGCCTTGATCGCCCGCGCCGCGCTGAAACCACCGGCACTGGCCTCGGGCCCCGACGAGGGATGCCAGATCGGCAAGTTGCGGCCGCCGATCAGGTCCTGCTCATACGCGAACTCGGTGCCAATCCAGACCGGATCGACCTCGGCAGCGGTGAGCGCTTTGCAATCTTCCAGAAGCTTGCCCATGGTGTAGGCGCGCGCCGGGTTCGTCATGTTGTAAGTACCGGATATTTCCTGTTCCAGGCAATCGACGGTGAAGTTGGCGAGGTCTCCTACATCAACGAACTGTATCGAATCATCAGGCGCGCCGGGCCAGACCATCTCCCCGCCCTTTCGCGTGCGGATGGGCCAGTAGGAGAAGCGGTCAGTATGGTCCCCGGGACCTGCAATATAGTTGGGCCGAAGCACGGTTAAGCGATCGCTGCCGACTTCCGCAGCGGCCCGCTTTTCGCAAAGCACTTTGAGCGCCCCGTACGTTTCACCGCTCACCTCCTCAACGGTCTCATCCTCCATCGTGGCCAACGGCGAGTCTTCATGGTTCTCCACGGTAAAGTCGGCATAGACCGAAAGCGTAGATATGAACAGGTAACGGTGAGTATTTTTCGCCAGCAGGCGTGCCGAATCCTGCACGTGCCTGGGAACGTATCCCGAGTTATCAACTACGGCGTCCCAGCTGCGGCCCTCCAGCCCCTGCAGTCCGCCGTCGCGATCGCCTTTGATTTTCTCGATATCGGGAAACAGGCCGCTGTTGGTTCGGCCGCGGTTAAACAGCGTCACCGAATGGCCGCGGCGTAACATCTCGCGGACCATGTGCGGCCCGATGAACCCGGTACCGCCAAGCACGAGGACGCTCAGCGCCCGGCCAGCCGCGTCTCTTTCAGTAGCCTCTGCCGTTGTCGGTAAACCGCTGGCCAGAGCGGCGCCAGCCAGCGCGCCGGCCTTGATGAAATCGCGTCTGCTGCCTTTCATTGGATTCTGCCTTCATCTGTCGGTCGTTAGCGGAAACGGCCCTGAATCTTCGCAAGCTCGTCTTTGCCGGGATTCAGGTCATCCAGTGGCAACTTCGAAAGTGGCGTCTCGACGTTGCCCATGAGCTCATGCATTTCGGCACGCGATTCATCAACGTACAGCAGGCCTGTAGTGATTTCGCCCGCATTGAAGCGTTCGCGAAGGTACTTGAACGCAGCCGCCCGACTGGTCGGATCATAACCACGATCAACCTTGCGCAGCACGATAGTATCCCCACCATGCAGATGAATCGGCATGGCCTCTCCCTCGGCATAGGAGGCCTTGATCTCTTCAGACGGGTGAATGTAATCCACGTTGACCACGTGATGGTAGTGCTCGCGCGTGTGCGCGTAACTCTTGGTGGAGCCTTCGTGATCGTTGAACGTGACACAAGGGCTGATAATGTCGAGTAGTGAGAAGCCGCTATGCAACAGGGCACCCTTCAACAAGGGCACGAGTTGTTCCTTGTCACCCGAGAAACTGCGCGCAATATAGGTGGCCCCGAGACTCAGCGCCGTGCTGACGGGGTCAATCGGCTCCTGGGTATTTGCCATACCCTTCTTCGGCAGGGTACCGATGTCAGCGGACGCTGAGAACTGGCCCTTCGTCAAACCGTAAACGCCGTTGTTCTCAATGACGTAACACATATTCAGGTTGCGTCGGATGGCATGTACGAACTGACCTACACCAATAGACAAGGAATCCCCATCACCCGAGACGCCGATGTACATGAGGTCCCGGTTTGCCGCGTTGGCTCCCGTCGTGACAGACGGCATGCGCCCGTGAACCGAGTTGAATCCGTGCGACTGGCTGACGAAGTACGCCGGCGTCTTCGACGAACAGCCGATGCCGCTCATCTTCGCGAGCATGTGTGGTTCGATGTCCAGCTCAAATACTGCCTGGATGATCGCCGCTGTCACCGAATCATGCCCGCATCCGGCACACAGCGTAGATACGACACCCTCATAGTCCCGGGATGTGAGTCCGAGCTTGTTCTTTGGCAGGCCAGGATGAGAAATCCTGGGTTTCGCAATGTAAGTCAAAGTCGTTCGCCCCTTCTCAAGCCGCGCGCCCTTTCGCGATTTCCTCGAGCACCCTATCAACGACGAAACCGGCGTTAATCGGCATGCCGTTGTAGTGCAACAAGGAAACCAGTTTTTGCTGATCGGCGTCTATGTCATTGATCAACAACATGCGTAGCTGAGCGTCACGATTCTGCTCAACCACGTAGACGACCTCGTGCTGTTCGATGAAGTCGCGAACCGCATTTGTAAACGGAAACGCTTTGACGCGGCAGTAATTGAGGCCGATGCTTTCTGCCTCGAGCCGGTCAAGTGCTTCTTTGCAGGCACCGTCACCACTACCTACAGTCAGAATCGCCGACTTGTTGAATTTGGAGTAGCGAATTTCTGCTTCCGGCACCATCGTACGCGCCGTCTCCCACTTGACGAGGAGCCGGTCAACTACCTCCTGGTACTCGTCGGAATCCTCGGTATACCCGCCGAGCTTTGTGTGACCGGAGCCGCGTGTGAAATACGCGCCTTTCGGGTCCACGCCGGGGAGTGTGCGATACGGGATACCGTCGCCATCAACGTCAAGATAACGGTAGAAGTTCTCCATTTTCTCAAGCTCTTCGGCGCCGAGGACTTTGCCGCGATCGGGAACATAGTTCTCGTCCCATTGCAGCTCCGGAATCATCCAGTCATTCATGCCGATATCCAGGTCAGACAGCACCATGATCGGCGTTTGCAGGCGCTCTGCCAGGTCGAATGACTGCACCGCCATATAAAAGCAGTCCGCCGGGTCGGCAGGAAACAGCAGCACGTGCATAGTGTCGCCATGCGATGCATAAGCACAGCTCATGATGTCGCATTGCTGTGTGCGTGTCGGCATCCCGGTTGACGGACCAACGCGTTGTACATTGAATATCACCGCCGGGATCTCTGCATAATAGGCGAAACCTATGAATTCGCTCATTAACGAGATGCCTGGTCCGCTCGTCGGCGTAAACGATCTCGCGCCCATCCAGTTCGCACCGAGAACCATGCCGATGGCCGCAAGTTCGTCCTCCGCCTGGATGATGCAATAGGTGCGTTTATCAGTTTCCGGGTCGACCCGATAGTGCTGGCAAAAGTCCCGGAAGGCATCCATCAGGGACGTGGACGGTGTAATCGGGTACCACGCTCCCACTGTCGCCCCGGCGTACATGCAACCCAATCCGGCCGCCGTATTTCCGTCAATGACAATATGGCGATTGGTCGCATCCATTTTTTCGACGCGCATCGGCAGCGGGCAGGGGAAATGCTCCATCGCGTAATCGTGGCCAAGCTTGATGGCCTCCATGTTCGAGGCAATAAGCTTCTTTTTGGCCGCGTAGGTTTCTTCCAGCAGGTCTGTGATGACGTTGAGATCGAGGTCGAGCAGCGCCGCCAGTGCGCCGACGTACGCGATATTCTTCATCAGGATGCGCGCCCGCGCGCCATCGAAATGTTCGTTGCACATGCGCGAGAACGGGATACCAATAACGGTTATGTCGTCACGATCAAGCTGTCTGCTTCGCGGCCAGGTAGAGTCGTAAACCAGCCAGCCGCCGGGGGAAACATCCGCCATGTCCCGGGCGTACGTCTGCGCGTTCATCGCGACCATTACGTCAACGCGATTGGAGCGCGCGTGGTAACCCGCCCCGGTTACCCGGATCTCGTACCATGTCGGCAGCCCCTGAATATTGGATGGAAAGTAATTCTTGCC